>NZ_CAJPGH010000017.1:0-175922 GCF_905339605.1 Burkholderia sp. BCC1972
CAGGACTTCCTCGCGAAGATCCTGCACTGAGCCATGCCGCGGCGCGCCATGCCGCCCGTTCCACGCCTGCCCTTCCGATGAAACGACTTCCTTCCCTCAACGCGCTGCAGATCTTCGACATCGTCGCCCGCCACGGCAGCTTTACGCGTGCCGCCGAGCAGCTGTGCCTGACGCAGGGTGCCGTGAGCCGGCAGATCCTCGCGCTCGAGGGCTTCTACCGGTTCCCGCTGTTCAAGCGCACGCCGAAGGGCCTGACGCTGACGGCGGAAGGCGAACTGCTGCTGCCGACGGTGCGCGAAAGCTTCGCGCGCATCGAAGAGGTGTCGATGCGCCTGTCGCGCCGGCGCACCGAGCTCGCACTGAAGGTGCCGACCTGCATGATGCAATGGATGCTGCCGCGCATCATGCGGTTCCAGGCCGAGCACCCCGAACTGCAGGTGCAGATCACGACGACCTGGGACCATCACGTCGATTTCCGCATGGAACCGTTCGATGCCGCGGTGATCTACGCGCCCGGCGCCGGCCCCGACATGCATGCGATCCCGCTGTTCGACGAGCAGCTGACGCCCGTCTGCGCGCCGGGCCTGCTCGAGCGGCAGCCGCTGGCCGATCCCGACGATCTGGCCGGTCATACACTGCTGCATCCGACCCGCGACCATCGGGACTGGAAACGGTGGCTCGACCAGGCTGGCGCCCCTCACGTCGATTCGACGCGCGGGCTGAGCTTCGAAACGCTGGACCTCGCGACGCAAGCGTCGATCGACGGCTACGGCATCGCGATCGGCGACCGGACGCTGGTGGAGGAAAACGTGGCGGCGCACCGGCTCGTGATGCCGTTCGACATCGCGCTGCCGACGGGTTTGGGCTATTACTTCGTGTATCCGGGCGGAGCCGAGCAGCAACAGAAGATCCAGCTGTTCGGCGACTGGATCGCGGACGAGCGCAAGGGCGCCACACTATCCTCGATCGAACGTCCACTTGGAGGCGAGCGCGATCGCGCTGCATTCCGCAGGCCATTTTCACGAGAACAGCCGTAGCACCATTCGACATTTGGACGCGGACAACTTCAACGCATACAACGATGCGCACGGCCATGCGCAGGGCGACCTCGCACTCGCGCACCTGGCAAACTGCATTACCAAGCACGCACGACGGCGTGGCGACCTTGCTGCGCGATACGGCGGAGAAGCGTTCGTGGTGGTATTGCCGGACACGGACGAGAACGGGGCCGCGCATATCGCGGAAACGATACTGCCGAAGTAGCGGGCTCCCGGCCGATGGCGGGAAATCAGCCTTTGGCGCCGTTCACGGTCAGCGTGGGTTACGCTACGGCGATGTCGGCCGCCGTTTCGGGCGCGCCGTGCTCTGCTCGCCCGGGAGAGACCGGGCCGCCCCATCGCCCCCCAGTGCACGTCCGCTGGCAACACCGGGGCCATGGCGAGGTAGTCAGAATTTATGGCGGATTGCGGCACGCATGATGAGCTGATTGCGATTGGAGGAGACGTCGTCCGCCCCGGGCACGAAGGCGACATCCAGCACGGTGCCAGTCTTGTCGCCACCGACATGCTGATATGCACCCTGGAGGTAAACATCCGTTCGCTTCGACAGGTTGTAGTCGGCCATCAATCCGACGGTCTGATAGTTCGGATGTTGTCTACCGGTCGTCGCATTGAAATCCGCTCGAGTGTAGGTATACATCGCACCCACGTAAAACGCCGGTGTGAATTGGTACTTCCCGTTCACCTCGAAATTCTGGAACCGCAGGGACGAAAGCGTTCCGCCAGACGGTGTGATCGCGCCGATGTACCCCGAGCTTTGAGGCTGCGTCACATACGTGTTCGTGTACGCGAAGCCCATCGTCGCAGGGCCGAAGCTGTAATTGACACCGGCACCGAAAATGCGAAGACGTTGCGCGACGAAATTTTCGTCACCTCCGTTGTTGATGGCGCCGCCTGCCGTTGCCGACGGATTGTTCGCTTGCAAATAGGCTGCCGCAATCAACAGTCCGCCGTTCGCATACTGCGCCCCCGCGCTGTACTGGCGGTTGTTCGCAAAATTCGTGTCATTACTGAAGCTATACGTGCCACCGAACTGGAAGCCGGAAAAGTTGGGACTCGCATATTTGATCGTGTTGTTCACACGAAACGTGTTGTCGGTGTTGTCGTTGTCATAGGGGTGCGAGAACATGTAACCCGCCCAGTTCCCGTTTGCCGTCGTCTGCGCGAGATAGTCGACGAGAGAATCGTACTGTCGGCCGAACGTAACCGTGCCGAACTGGTCGTTTGCGAGGCCGACATATGCCTGGCGACCGAACATGAGGCCGCCTTGACCCAGGCGACCGTTGTTGACATTGAATCCATTCTCGAGCTGGAAGATGGCTTTCAGCCCGCCGCCGAGGTCCTCCGCGCCCTTCACCCCCCATCGACTCCCTTGCACGAAACCGCTCTGGAGTTCAAAGACTTTGCCACCACGGACATTATTTGTGAAGTCGAAGCCCTCGTCGATGAGACCGTAAAGCGTGACCGTGCTTTGGGCATGCGCGGAAGCACCGAATGCCGCAAGAATGGATGTCGCAATAATTTTCTTCATTCCATGATCTCCAAATATTTGCTTAGTACGATTAAATAAGTGATAAACAGCGACTATCGGGCGAATCAAGAACAGAATGCAGCCCCAAGGTCTCAGGGTTGCTTGTGCTTATGCTGGAACGGAATAGGGAATCGTCGGAAGTACGGCTGCCGATTCGTGCCACATGCTCGTCTTCCTGCTTCGGTATGTGACGAGGTCGGCAATGGAGATGATCGGCAAGCCGTGCAGCCTCGCAAATGCCTCCAGTTCCGGCCGGCGCGCCATGGTTCCGTCGTCATTGACCACCTCCGCCAGTACAGCGCCGGGCCTGAGGCCCGCGAGCCGGGCCAGGTCCACCGCGGCCTCTGTATGTCCCTGGCGATGTAATACACCACCGGGCACCGCGCGCAGTGGGAACACATGGCCAGGTCGACTGAAATCCCCCGCAGTGGCCCGTTCATCGACCAGCGCGCGTATTGTCGCCGCGCGGTCCGCGGCGGAGATTCCGGTCGTCGTCCCGTGGCGGTAGTCGACGGTTATGGTGTATGCGGTTTTCATCGAGTCGGTGTTGCGCTCTACCATCAGAGGAAGGTCGAGTTCGTCAAGACGCTCGCCCGCAAGGCCGACGCAGAGCATACCGCTCGTATATCGCACCATGAAGGCGATTGCCTCGGGCGTTGCATGCTCGGCAGCCAAGATGAGATCCCCCTCGTTTTCCCGATCCTCATCGTCTGCGACAACGACGATCGATCCTCGCGTCATCGCTTCAAGCGCATCCTCAATTCGATCCATCTTCATTTCGATATCCTCATAATTAATTCCACCAGGTTCCACCCGTGAGTTGATCGAGTCGAGTGCGTCAATACTCAAAATACCGGGTCAACTCGTAGGCCACCCGTTCATATCGACGAGGTTGGGCATATCAGTGAAGAGTTCCGTGTACGCCCCCTTGTAAAGGGCTGCTACGACGACGGACACATCGATGTCGTGAATCATCTGCGGTACTGCGGAAATTTTCGGAATTCCAACGAATCCGGCCGGTTCCGATCCATGCCTGTCTCCTCATTTGCTTCGGTAGCCGAGAACGGCATGTGAACGAAGCCGTATGTCAGGCAAGCACGCTGTACGTGAGGATTTCGCAAAAACTCCAGGCTTTTGAAACCCTCATCCGAGTGCGCTGCGTAGACTCGTGGTGGCAGGATGAATCTTGCTTCGTCCATGTTCGGTCGTAAACGCAGGAAAAAAAAGGGAGCGTGATAAGCCTGGGTTAACAGGCGACCGAAGCATCGGCATCGCCCGAATGTAAGGCTTCGATGTCGAGCCGTGCCGGTCCGCGACGCGAGTCGAGCGGACTGCCGGCTGGCAACCGGATTGAGCGGAATCGGGACGCCACCGATCACCTGGCGGCCACCGCTCCTCCCCCGCACGAGCGCTCACGGGCGCCTTCGAGAGATCGGGTTTGTACGCAGTAGCGAAGACCTCGAGTCGTTACCGCGTCCGGTCCATACGTACGAGCAAAGACTACCCCGGCAACATCCGACTTCCTGCACGCGGCGAGGCGGTGTCGTGAGTGCCGAGCTTCCAGCTCGCCCGAGACGCCGCGCGATGCGGCCTTTTTAGCGAAGGCCGCACAGCAGGTTTCCGCTGACCAAACCTCGCAAACCCTAGGTTAAGAAAAACTTTACGTGCGGCTATTATTTTCCTGCGTTTACCGGGCATGACCGCGTCGATATGATCAGTTCCGCTTACCGCCGAAGTGAGACAAGAACGGCACGGAGCACGCTGGTGGCCGAGCAGTCCGGCCAACCGACCTGACAGCCGGGGCCCGCCTCGCGCCTGTCGCGATGGATACGGAAACGCAGAGGATCCGATGAGCAAGAAGCAGATGAAACTTGGCCTGTCGATCAGGTACATGGGATACCACCTCGGCGCATGGCGCCACCCGGAGCTGCAGGCCGATGCTGCGTCGCAGTTCAATTTGTATCTGGACATCGCGAGGCTCGCCGAGCGCAACAAGTTCGATCTGCTGTTCCTTGCGGACGGCATCGGCGTGCGCTACGACGACGTGCCGAAGGGCTCGCTGTGCCGCTCGAGCCACAACGTCGAACTCGAGCCGCTCACCCTGCTGTCCGCGCTCGCCAGCCAGACCCGGCAGATCGGCCTGGTCGCGACGGCGTCCACCACCTACAACGAGCCGTACCACATCGCACGCAAGTACGGTTCGCTGGACCAGATCAGCGGCGGGCGCGCCGGCTGGAACGTGGTGACATCCTGGTCCGAGCAGGAAGCGTGGAATTTCAACCGCGCCAAGCATCTCGACTACGACACCCGCTACGAGCGAGCGGCCGAATTCGTCGACGTGGTGACGGGGCTGTGGGACAGCTGGGACGCCGATGCCTTCGTGCACGACAAGGAATCGAGCGTGTTCTACGACGAGTCGAAGCTGCACGTGCTCGGTCATGCGGGCAAGCACTTCTCGGTGCGCGGCCCGCTCAGCGTGCGGCGCTCGCCGCAGGGGCGGCCGATCCTGGTGCAGGCGGGAACCTCCGAGGTCGGCCAGCAGATCGCCGCGAAACATTGCGACATCGTGTTCGCTGCCCAGCAGAGCATGGCGGCCGCGCAGAAATACTACGCGTCGGTCAAGGATCGCCTGCCGGCCCTCGACCGCAGCGAGGACGAACTGCTGATGATGGTCGGCCTGACACCGATCGTCGGCCGCACGCGCGACGAGGCGCAGGAGAAATACGCGATGCTCCAGGAACTGATCGATCCGCTGGTCGGGCTGTCGATCCTGAAGCGCTCGTTCGGGGATCTCTCGCACCTGGACCTGGACGGCCCGGTGCCGCCCCCGCCGCTCGAAGACGTCGGGCTGCGCAGCAGCGCGAGCATGTACTACGAGACGGCGCAGCGCGAAGGCCTGACGATCCGGCAACTGTACAAGCGGATCGCAATGTCGCAGGAGCATCTGACCGTGATCGGCACCGCGAACGACGTGGCCGACGCGATGGAAGCGTGGATCGACGGCAAGGCCGCCGACGGCTTCAATATCGCGCCGACCCACCTGCCGCACGCGCTGCACGACTTCGCCGATCAGGTGCTGCCCGAACTGCGCCGGCGCGGACGATTCCGTACCGAATACGAAGGAACCACGCTGCGCCAGAACCTCGGGCTGCCGGAACCGCGCAGCCTCTACGCCTGACGAGCAGGGAACGCCGGTTTTCGTGAAACTCTCTTGAGACTGTCAAACCGATCATGCGCATCTCCGAATCTTCCACGCAGCGCGCGCTCGTGCCGATCGAACAGGGCAACCCCGCCGACGATCCGCGCATGTTCCGCCGCGGCCTGAGCCAGTACGGCACCGGCATCGCCATCGTCACGACCGCGGACGGCGAGCGCCGTTCGGCGGTCACTGTCAACTCGTTTTCCTCGCTGTCGCTGGATCCGCCGCTGCTGCTGTGGTCGATCGACCGGAAATCACGCAGCTTCCCGGCATTCTCGAACTGCGAGCATTTCGCGGTGAACATTCTGTCTTCCGAACAGATCGAGCTGTCGCGCCATTTCTCCAGCAAGATCGAGGACAAGTTCGCGGACGTGGCCTGGCACCCGGACCCGTTCGGCTCGCCGCTGCTGGACGGCTGCCTCGCCCATTTCGAATGCGACGTGCACGCCCGTCACGACGGCGGCGACCACCTGCTGCTGATCGGCCGGGTCACGCGGCTCACACGCTTCGAAGGCGTGCCGCTCATCTTCAGCCAGGGTCAGTACTGCATTGCCAGCGAGCCGCCCGAGGTGCCGGGCGATTCGGCCGAAATCGCCAACGCGGGCACCGGGCCGTCCGGCAACAACCTGCTGCAACTGATCTTCGACACACACCACGCGCTGTCCGAAGCCTTCGATGAACATCGCCGCGCCGAAGGCGTGAGCATCGCGGTGGCGCGCGTGCTCGCCAGTGTTCACGCCAGCCCCGGCATCAAGGTCGGCGACGTCGCACGCCAGACCTATCTCGGCCAGCGCGACGTCGAGGACGCCGTTACCTGGCTGGCCCAGAAGGCGCTGTTGATCCGCGCGGCCGATGGCGGCGTACGGCTGACCGACGCGGGGCTGGCCTTGCGCCAGTCGATCCGCGCGCGCTGGATCGCCTTCGAGGATGCGCAGCTCGACGGCGTGTCGGCCGCCGATATCGCCGTGCTGATGCGCACGCTGACGCGGCTGGTGGAACGCACGCGCGGCCAGCCGGCTACCGCGCGCCAGGCGTGACGCGCCGCGCGCGGACGGGCCTCCCCCCGCCCGCGCACGTAGCCAGGCACGAGTTTTCGGTTTTCGGTCCGCCGCGCGATTGCCAGGCACCCGTACAGGTTCGAAAGGGCACGAAACAATGAGCTGGGATTTCATCATCATCGGTGCAGGGTCGGCGGGATGCGTACTGGCGAATCGCCTCAGCGCCGATCCGCGCAACAGGGTGCTGCTGCTGGAGGCTGGCGGCAGCGACAACCGCTTTGCCATCAAGATTCCGGCCCTGGCGATGAAGGCCATGAACGATCCGGAAACCGACTGGATGTTTCCGACCGAACCCGACCCCACGCGCAACGATCGCACCGAGGTCGTGCCGCGCGGCAAGGTGCTCGGCGGATCGAGTTCGATCAACGCCACCTGGTACGTGCGCGGCAACCGCGGCGACTACGATCATTGGGCCGCGCTCGGCAATACCGGCTGGTCGTACGACGAACTGCTGCCTTACTTCCGCAAGGTGGAATGCAACCGGGACGGCGTCAGCGAGACTTACGGAAAGGCCGGCGCGATCGTGATCAGCGAGATCCGCGGCGTACCGACGCTCACGCGCGTATTCCTCGACGCGATGGAAGAGCTCGGCTATCCGAAGAACGTCGATTTCAATGCCGAGCCGACCGAGGGCGTGGCCATCCTGCACTCGACCCAGCATCGCGGCCTGCGCTGGAGCGCGGCGCGAGGCTATCTCGACCCGGCCAGGCGCCGCCCCAACCTGTGCGTGCTGACCGGCGCGCTGGTGCGCCGTGTCATGATCGAGAACCAGACGGCAGTCGGCGTCGAATTCGATCTCGACGGCCAGCGCCGCGTGGAGCGCTGCCACGGCGAGGTGATCGTCAGCGCGAGCGCCATCAATTCGCCGAAGATCCTGATGCATTCGGGCGTCGGCCCGGCCGACCAGCTGAACCTGGCCGGCATTCCGGTGATCGTGGAGAACCGCGCAGTGGGCCGCAATCTGCAGGAGCACCCGGCCTGCCAGGTCAAGGCCTATGTAAACGTTCGCACCGCCAACCAGGAATTCAACGCGCTCGGCATGCTCAAGTACGGCACGCGCTTCCTGCTGTCGCGCTCCGGCCAGGCCACTTTCTCGTACAGCGGCGTCGGCCTGGTGCGCACGCGGCCCGAGCTTGCCTATCCCGACATCCAGTATCACTTCGGCGCGTTTTCCTCGAGCTACACCGACCAAGGCATCCGCATGGAGCCCGAGGCCGCGATCAACCTGCAGCCCAACGTGAACAATTCGCGCAGCCGCGGCGAGGTGAAGCTGCAATCCTCGGATCCGCTCGCGCCGCCGAGCATCCAGTTCAACATGCTGGCCGACGCCTACGATCGCGAGACGCTGATCGCCGGCGCTCGCATCGCTCGCGCGGCGCTGCGCTCGCGCGCCTTCGCGCCTTATGTGACCGGCGAGTGCAAACCCGGTGACGACGTGCAGACGGACGACGAATGGCTCGCCTACTTGCGCGAGAACGCCGGCGGCAGCTTCCACCCGTGCGGCACTTGCAAGATGGGTGTCGATGCCGATGCGGTGGTCACGCCGGAGCTGAAAGTGATCGGCGTGGAGCGCCTGCGCGTGGTCGACTCCTCGATCATCCCGCAGATTCCGAGCGGCAATCTCAATGCCATCAGCCTCGTGATCGGCGAGAAAGGCGCCGACATGATCCTCGCAGCACGTCGAGCCGCAGCGGCTGTCGAGGCCGTTCAGCATACGTAAGGAGGCTCGCGCCTCGTTGTTTTTACCGTTTCTGTCCCCTCAGCCTTTGTTGGAGATTCAGTGTATGAAATCACGACTCGCAATTCTCGCTGCAGCTCTCCTGATCGGCCCGATCGCCACTCCTGCCATGGCGGCGGAGTGCGGCTCGGTGACCATTACGGAAATGAACTGGTCATCCGCCGCCATCGTCACGGCGGTGTCGAGCTTCCTGATGGAACAGGGCTACGGCTGCAAGGTGCAGAAGGTGCCGACCTCGACGGTGCCGGCGCTGACCTCGCTGTCCGAAACGGGCAAGCCCGACATCCTCACCGAAGTCTGGCCGGCGGTGGCGGACGTGTACTACACGCTGGAAAAGCAGGGGAAGATCGTATCGCTTGCCAACGTGATCGCCGACGGCGGCCAGGACGGCTGGTGGGTGCCCAAGTATCTGGTGGACCAGCATCCCGAACTGAAGACGCTCGACGGCATCCTCGCGCATCCGGAGCTGGTCGGCGGCCAGTTCGACAACGGCCCGCCCGGCTGGGGCTCGACGGTATCGAACAACAACCTGATCAAGGCCTTCGAGCTGGAGAAGCACGGCATCAAGGTAGTCAGCTTCGGCTCCGGCGAAACGCTCGCGGCCTCGCTGGCGGCGGCCTACAAGGACAAGAAGCCGTGGTTCGGCTACTACTGGGCGCCGACCGCGCTGCTCGGCAAGTACCCGATGGTCAGCGTGGACATGGGCCCCGTGGTACCGGCCGTCGCCAAATGCAACGCGCGCCTGGACTGCCCCACGCCGGGCAAGACGGGCTGGCCGCGTGCACCCGTGCTGACCACCATGTCGAAGCCGTTCCGCGACGCCCATCCGGACATCGCGGCCCTGATGAGCCGCGTGTCGTTCTCGAACACGCTGATGAGCCAGCTGCTGTCCTGGCAGGAGACGAACAAGGCCACGGCAGATGAAACCGCCGCCTATTTTTTGACGCACTATAAGGATCAGTGGAAGAGCTGGGTGTCGCCCGCCGCGCTGACCAAGGTCAGCTCCGTCATCAAGTAAGGCACCCCCATCGGCTCCGGGCAGGCAGGCGTACCCGGAGACCGATGCATCGTTTTTCGCGCCCTGCCCTGCCCCAACGCAACGCAACGCAACGCAACGCAACGCAATGCATCCATGACTCGAGCGGCCCCGGAAGCGAGGATTGACATCCATGAACATCGATAACGCATTTTTTGACTCGGTCGGCCTGCGGCCATGGTGCGATGCCCATGCCCAGTCCGGGCCGGTCACCCTCGCGCAGTTGCTGTCGAAGTCCGCCGCCTCGTCATCGAACCAGGACAGCGGATGGAACTTCCCGTTTCCGTCGCTCGACGCGCTGAACGCGGACTGCGCGGCCATCCCCCGCACCCGCGACCTGACCACCGGCATCGAGCAGGGCTTCCTGCACATCCGCCACGGCCTGAAGCTGGTACTCGACCCGATCACCCAGCCGTTGTCGTGGATGCTGCAGCTTTCGCTGCACATGGTGGAGATCGTGCCGTGGTGGCTGGCCACGCTGGCGCTGCTGGCCGTCACCTACGGCCTGTCGCGTTCGAAGAAGGTGACGGCGATGACGGCCGCCCTGCTCTTCTGCCTCGGACTGGTCGACTATCTGCACTACGCACTGCAAACCACGGCGATCGTGCTGACCTGCACGCTGATCTGCATCGTACTGGGCATTCCGGCCGGTATCGCCATGTCGAAGAGCGACCGTCTCAAGAGCAGCATGCTGCCGGTGCTCGACATGCTGCAGACGCTGCCGTCGTTCGTCTACCTGATCCCGCTGATCTTCCTGTTCAGCGTGACCGACCCGAAGCTTTACGGAATCGCCATCATCCTTTACGCGATCGTGCCGATGATCCGGCTCACCGATCTCGGCATCCGCCAAGTGGACGGCACTGTCGGCGAGGCGGCCTCCGCCTTCGGCATGAGCTGGTTTCAGAAGCTGGTGGGCGTGGAGCTGCCGCTGGCGCTGCCCAGCATCATGGCCGGCGTGAACCAGACCATCATGATGTCGCTGTCGATGGTCGTGATCGCCTCGCTGGTATCGGCGCCGGGGCTCGGCGTGCTGGTGCTGCGCGGCATCAACAACCTCGAGCTCGGCGTAGGTCTGCTGGCCGGGCTGTCGATCGTGTTGCTTGCGATCCTGTTCGATCGCGTCACCAAGGTATCGATGTCGCGTCTCGCGGTCCACAAACAAGGAGGCCAGCAGTGAGCCAGGACATCAAGATCGCCGTGCGCCAGTGCTACAAGGTGTTCGGCCCAGAGGCCAAGTCGATGATGCCGCTCGTGATGAACGGCATCAGCAAGGCCGAACTGCTCGACAAGCATGGCCACGTGATCGGGCTTCACGACATCAACGTCGACATGCGTGCCGGTGCGATCACGGTGGTGATGGGCCTGTCGGGCTCGGGCAAATCGACGCTGATCCGCCATCTCAACGGCCTGATCGTGCCGACCGCCGGCGAGATCCTCGTGGACGGGCGCGACATCACCCGGCTGTCGGGGCGCGCATTGCTGGAGTTCCGCCGCTCGAACGTGTCGATGGTGTTCCAGAACTTCGCACTGATGCCGCACCTGACCGTGCTCGACAACGTCGGCCTGGCGAAAAAGGTGTGCGGTCAGGCCAGGCCGGCCGTGCAGCAGGAGGCACGGCGCTGGATCGCTCGCCTCGGCCTGTCGGGCTTCGAGGGCCGCTACCCGCACCAGTTGTCGGGCGGCATGCAGCAACGGGTCGGGATCGCGCGGGCGCTGACCTCGGATGCCGACGTGCTGCTGATGGACGAGGCGTTCTCGGCGCTCGATCCGCTGACCCGTGCCGACATGCAGGACCTGCTGATCGAGTTGCAGCGCGAATTGAACAAGACCATCGTGTTCATCACGCACGATCTCGAGGAGGCGCTCAAGATCGCCGATCACATCGTAATCCTCAAGGACGGCAAGGTCGTGCAGCAAGGCAGCCCGGAAAGCATCGTGCTGCAGCCGAAGGACGACTACATCCAGCGCTTCGTCAACGACATCAACCGCGCACGCGTGCTGAAGGTGGGCTCGGTGATGAGCCCGTCGGCATCCGCGCCGTACCGGGCCGGCGACACGCTCGACGAAGGCGACACGCTCGAGGCCGCCCTGGCGAAGTCGCAAGGCGATCTCGACCGGAGTTTCGCGGTGACCCGCGGCGGTGCGGTAGTCGGTCAGTGCGCGATGCGCGACGTGGTGCGAGCCATCGTGCCGCGGCAGGTTCGCGGACAGCAGCAACCGAGCCTGCCCGATACCGCCGGCCTTCCGACCACGACGGCCTGAACCCGCGAGCGCCCCGCTTCCCGTTGCCACTCAATTCAAGGACTATCGTGCGATACCTCGACCATTTCTACATCGACGGCCAATTCGTTCCCGCCACGCATCCGGCGCGGCGCGCCGTGATCAATCCGGCAACCCTGGCGCCGGTCGGCGAGATCGCGATGGGCACGCGCGAGGACGTGAACGCCGCCGTCGCGGCGGCCAAGCGCCGGTTCCCGTCGTTCTCCACCTCGTCGGCCAGTGCGCGACTCGCCATGTTGCGTCGTATCGAAACGCTGTTCATCGAGCGCAGCGAGGAGTTCGCGCGGCGCATGACGCTCGAAATGGGCACGCCGATCAGCTTCTCACGGCAGGCGCAGGTGGCGGGCTCGCTGGCGCATATCCGGAACGGCATCGAGATCCTCGAGCGTTTCGAGTTCGAAAAGACGCGCGGCAGGACCACCCTCGTGATGGAACCCGTAGGCGTGTGCGGCCTGATCACGCCGTGGAATTTCCCGATATTGCAGATCATCACGAAGCTGATCCCGGCACTCGCGGTAGGCTGCACCGTCGTGCTCAAGCCCAGCGAATACTCGCCGCTGAGCGCGCTCTACCTCGCCGAACTGCTGCACGACGCCGACCTGCCGGCCGGCGCGTTCAATCTCGTCAACGGCGACGGCGCCACCGTCGGCGCCGCAATCGCCGAGCATCCGGATCTGGAAATGGTGTCCTTCACCGGCTCGACCCGCGCCGGCATCCAGGTGGCCCGGGCCGCGGCCGACACGGTGAAGCGCGTCCACCAAGAGCTGGGCGGCAACTCGGCCAACCTGATTCTGCCCGGTGCCGACATCGACACGGCGGTGGCCGCCGGCGTGCATGCCGCGTATCGCAACGCCGGGCAGTCGTGTACGGCGCCGGGGCGCATGCTGATACACCGGCCGCAATACGAACGGGCGGTAGCGCGCGCCAAGGCCGCTGCCGAAACGCTGCGTTGCGGCGACGTGTTCGACGAGCGCACCACGCTTGGGCCCGTGGTCAATCAGATCCAGTTCGAACGGGCCCGCGCGCTGCTCGCGTCGGCCGAGCAGGAAGGCGCCACCGTCGTGACGGGCGGCCTCGGCCTGCCGGCTGGCGTCGACACGGGCTATTTCATCGCGCCGACGGTCGTGGCGCAGGTCACGCCGGACATGCGCATCGCCAGGGAGGAAATCTTCGCGCCGATCGTATCGCTGATCGCCTACGACACCGTCGACGAGGCGATCGAGATCGCCAACGATACCCCCTACGGGCTGGCCGCGTATGTGCAGGGTGACGCGGCGGCCGCCTCGCAGGCTGCTGCGCGGCTACGCGTGGGCCAGGTGGAGATCAACACCCCGGGCTGGGATTCGTGTGCCCCGTTCGGCGGCTTCAAGCAGTCGGGCAACGGCCGGGAATGCGGTGAAGCCGGGTTCGAGGCCTATCTTGAAGTGAAGGCCGTGATCCGCCCGTAGTCACGCGCCCCGTTGCCCACCGGCTATCGCACCATCATGCCGCCCCTGCTCCCGCTCGCACCGCAAGCGCCGGTGCCGGCCGACAGAACGCTGGCGAAGTTCGCCGGCGCCTCGCATTTCGTGTTCCTGCTGGTGCCGAATTTCAGCATGATCGCCTTCGTCAACGCGCTGGAAGTATTGCGGATCGCGAACCAGTTGAGCGGCAAGCCGCTGTATCGCTGGTCCGTGATCAGCGTGGACGGGCAGCCGGTACAGGCCAGCAACGGCCTGACGCTGTCAGTCGACGTGCCGGAAACACCGGGCCCGGCCGATATCGTGTTCGTCTGCGCCGGCAACGAGGTGCAGCACGCCACCACGCCGGCACATCTGCAACGGGTCCGCCAGTTCGCACATGCCGGTGCGCTGCTCGGCAGCATCTGCACCGGCGCCTACGTGCTGGCCAAGGCCGGCCTGCTGGCCGGCCACACCTGCGTGATCCACTGGGAATACCTGCACGCGCAAGCCGAAAGCTTCATCGACGTCACGTTCGAGCGCAGTATCTTCCGCATCGACCGCGATCGCATCACCTGCGCGGGCGGCGTGGCGCCGCTCGAGATGATGCTGTACCTCGTCGGCTTGTCGATGGGCGACGCGTTCGTGCAGCACATCTCGAGCTATCTGGCGGTGGACCGGGTTCGGCATCCCGGCGCGCTGCAACCGCCCGCCGGCTACGGCTCCACCAGTCGGCTGCTCGCCGAAGTGCTTCAATTGATGGAAGCGCACATCGAGACGCCGCTGTCGCTCGTGGCGTTGGCGCAGCGTGTCGGCGTGCGCGAGCGCAGGCTGCTGCGCCTGTTCAGGTCTGCGGTGGGGCAGCCGGTGATGCAGCACTATCGATTGTTGCGCCTGCGCCGGGCTCGCCAGTTCCTGCAGCAAAGCACCATGATGCTGACCGATATTGCGGTAGCCTGTGGATTCCAGTCGCTCTCGGTATTCACCTCCGCCTACCGAAAAACCTTCGGCCGGACACCCGGCCAGGAGCGCCGGCAGGCGCAAAGCCGCACCTTCGGCGGCGACGCGCGCGAGCACGCTGCCGAGCAGCACGATACAGTCGCGGCATTGCGTCGCTGAGCCGCGCGTGGACAGGAGACCCGAGTCATGAGTTCATTGAAAGCGACGCTGCC
Organism: Burkholderia sp. BCC1972; assembly: GCF_905339605.1. Lineage (NCBI taxonomy): Bacteria > Pseudomonadati > Pseudomonadota > Betaproteobacteria > Burkholderiales > Burkholderiaceae > Burkholderia > Burkholderia sp. BCC1972. The sequence goes on from NZ_CAJPGH010000017.1 coordinate 14,512, forward strand.
GCCACCGAACACCTTGATCGTGTTCGAGGCAGCCGGCCGTCATCTGAGTTTCTCGCGGGCGGCCGTCGAACTGAACGTGTCGCGCGTGGCCGTCAGCCAGCAGATCCAGGCGCTCGAGAATTTCCTCGGCGTGCAGTTGTTCGACCGCGCCGACCGCACCATCCGGCTGACCGACAGCGGAGTGCGGTATCACACGGCCATCTCGTCCGCGCTGCGGCAGGTCGGGCAGGCCACCATCGAGATCAGTTCGCGGCCGGCGAACAACATCGTCACCATCAGCGCGACCGCCGGCTTCGTGACCTACTGGCTGCTGCCGAACTTCGGCAGTTTCCGCGCGCAGTACCCCGACATCGAGCTGCGCTTCATCGTGTCGGACCTGCCGTATCTGGGCGAGAAGGATGTGGATCTCGCGGTGACCTACAGTTCCGCGCCGCCCGCCGAGGATTCGATCCTGCTGATCTCGCAGACCATCGCACCCACCTGCTCGGCCAACTACCTGGTCGACCACGACACGCCGATTGATCCCGGCGATCTGCTCGGACATCCGCTGATCCACCTCGAAGGGCCCTACGATCGCCTCACACGCTGGTCGACCTGGTTTACCAACCACGGCGTCAGCATGGACGGAACCAAGCCGAACATCACGGTCAACACTTATACCAACCTGGTCCAGGCCGCTCTGGACGGGCAAGGCTTTGCGCTGATCGGGCCGCCGCTGATGAGCCGCTTTCTCGCCAGCCGGCTGCTCGTGCAGCCCATTCGGACCGATCCGGTGCGTTGCCACGGCTTCCATCTGACAGTGGCGCGCAACTCGGCCGGCACACCGGCCACCGAAGCCGTGGCGTCCTGGGTCAAGGGCTCCTTTGTTCAGCAGATGACCGCCTGAGGCACCGGCCGGACACGTTCACTTTTCATTAACAGGCGGAGATTTTTTCCTTGCGTTTACGCAGGACGGCCCGCGAACGATACTGCTGCCACCGGGCCGGACGACGCTGGCCCGCCCCCGGTGAAGGGCGGCACTGAACCGTGCTCCCATTTATATGCACCACTAATCAATATCGTTCGAAGTGACGCCACCGATTCCCGGCTGCGCATCGTCGGTCCACTTCCCCTCACTGACAGGTATTCGAATGAACCGCCGCTTCACTGATGACACGGATGCATCGACGGTCGCCACGACCGGGCGCCGCCAGTTCCGGCAGGACCCGCTCTCGCAAGGGCATCGGGCCAGTTCCATCGACCCCGGGCTGATCGAGGCGTTCGAGGCGCTCGACCGCCCGGCGCTGCGCGCGTACCGACTCGAGCGATTGCGTGCGCAACTGAAGCGGCACGACTACGCCGGGATGCTGCTGGCCGACCCGATCAACATCCGTTACGCAACCGACACCAACAGTCTCGGCGTCTGGGTGATGCACTCGCCGAGTCGTTACGTGTTCGTCGCCACGGACGGCCCCGTGATTCTGTTCGACTTCTCCACCAGCCGGCACAACAGCGAAGGTATCGAGACGATCGACGAGATCCGGCCGACCATCCCGTGGAACTTCTTTCTCGCCGGGCCGCGTGTGGACGAGAAGGCACGCGAGTGGGCACGCAGCATTGCGGACGTGGTGCGGCAGCATGGCGGCGGCAACCGCCGGCTCGCACTCGACAAGTGCGACCCCTGGGGCGCGGAATGGCTGCGCACGGAGGGTCTTTCCTTGCACGATGCGCAACCGCTAACTGAAACGGCACGCATGATCAAGGGCCCTCAGGAAATCGAGCAACATCGCATTTCGATGGGCGTGTGCGACCTGGGCGTATCGAGGATGCGCGAGGCATTGCGCCCCGGCATCACCGAGAACCAGCTCTGGAGCGTGCTGCAGGACACTAATACGGCACACGGCGGCGAATGGAGCGAGGCACGCCTGCTGAGCTCCGGGCCGCGCACCAACCCGTGGTTCCGTGATGCCACGAATCGCGAGATCCTCGCCGGCGACATCGTCGGCTTCGACACCGACATGGTCGGGCCGGGCGGTTACCTTTCCGATATTTCACGCAGCTTCGTGTGTCCCGGCAAGGCACCTTCCGCCGCGCAACGTACACTGTTCGGCCGTGCCCGCGATCAGATCGCACACAATTGCGCGCTGTTGCGTCCGGGCGTGACCTTTCGCGAGTTCGCCGAGAAAAGCTGGGCGGTACCGTCGCAGTACGTCCACAACCGCTACATGATGATGGTTCACGGTTGCGGGCTGGTGGACGAGTTCCCGAGCGTGGCCTATGCGGTCGACTTCGAGGAATGGGGTTACGACGGCGTGTTCGAGGAGAACATGGTGGTGTCGGTCGAGAGCTTCATCGGCGAAAAGGACGGGATCGAGGGCGTCAAGCTCGAGGAGCAGGTACTGATTACGGCCGAGGGTGCGGTGCCCTTGTCGTCGGTGCCGCTTTGCGATCTGCGGGATATTTGAGCGAGGACGCATGTGGGCGGCGTATTTTGGCGCGAACCGGATGCGCAGCCCATCTTCAAGGCGCCCGCCGCAAAACCCGCTCCGCCAACCTGACGAAATAACTCGCCCCCACCGGCAGCAACGCATCGTTGAAGTCGTAACTCGCGTTATGCAGCAGGCAAGGCCCGCCGCCGTGCCCATGCACGCGATGATCGCCCGCCCCATTCCCGAGGAACGCATAGCAACCCGGCTTCTCGCGCAGCATGAACGAGAAATCCTCCGCCGCCATGGTCGGATCGACGGCCGCGTTCACATGCGCGTCGCCCACCAGCTCGCGCATCACCGCTACCGCCACCGCCGTCTGCTCGGCGTCGTTCACGGTAGCCGGATACTGGCGCTGGAAATCCACCTCGCTCTCGCAATCGAAGGCTGCAGCCGTCGCGGCCACCACGGCGCGCATGCGCGTCTCGATCAGGTCGAGCGTCGCATCGGAGAAGGTCCGCACCGTGCCGCCGAGCCAGGCATCGGTCGGCACCACGTTCATCGCCTCGCCCGCATGCACCTGCGTGACCGACAGCACCGCGCCGTCGATCGGATTCCGGTTGCGCGTGACGATGCCCTGCAGGGCGCTCAGCACCTGCCCCGCCGCGAACACCGGATCGCGGCCCAGGTGCGGCATGGCCGCGTGGCAGCCGGCACCGCGCAAGTTGATCCGGAACAGGCTGGTCGAGGCCATCAGCGGCCCCGGCCGCACCGCGAAATCGCCTGCCGCGATGCCGGGCCAGTTGTGCAGCCCGAACACGGCATCCACCGGGAAACGCTCGAACAGGCCGTCCTCGATCATCGCGCGCGCGCCGCCGCCCGCTTCCTCGGCCGGCTGGAAGAACAACTGCACGGTGCCGTCGAACTCGCCATGCCGCGCCAGATGGCGCGCGGCCCCTAGTAGCATGGCGGTGTGCCCGTCGTGGCCGCACGCATGCATCGCGCCGGGCACCGTCGAACGGTGCGCGAAGGTGTTGGCCTCCTGCACGGGCAGCGCATCCATGTCGGCGCGCAGGCCGATCGCACGCGCGCTGCCGCCGCGCTTCAAGGTGCCGACCACGCCGGTGCGGCCGACGCCGCGCGTGACGGCATAACCCCATTGCTCGAGCCGCTCGGCGACGAGTTCGGCGGTGCGGAACACGTCGTAGCCCAGCTCGGGATGGGCGTGGATATCGCGGCGTATCGCCGTCAGTTCGTCGGCGTGCGCGACGATGGAATCGATCAGTTTCATGCGGAGGGGAGCGCTTTTGTCGGTCGTCGCGGCGCGACGGCGGGCCGGTCCATGCCGCCCGCCGCCGCGCCGCGAGGCATCAGATGTGGAACAGCTGCGCCACCAGGGTCGCGCCGATGAAGGTGCCGGCATTGGCCACGAAGGACACCAGCACGATGCGCCAGCCGAGCCGGCGGAAGGCCGGGATGTCCTTGGCGATCGACAGCCCCGCGAACACCAGCATCGGCGTGGTCACGCCGAGGAAATCGTTGTGCGAGCTGAGCGCGGCGATCTGCGAAGCCCACGGGGACCACGGCGACGTCAGGAACATCGCCACCACCGATACCCAGCAGACCGCCGGAATCCGCCGCCCCGTCACACGCGCCAGCGCATCGCCGACGATCGTCGCGCACACCATGATCGCGATTCCCGGCAGTCCGACCAGCGGTGTGGTGCCGTGGGCAATCCAGTCGCACACCAGCGCCATCGCGGCCGTCACGATCCAGGCGAGCAGCTTGCCGCCGTAGCCGAGCGCGGGCGCCTCCGTCCGCACTTCGCCCAGCGACGGGCTGGCCGCCTCGGGCTGCGCCGATGCCTTGGTGGTGCGGCCGATCAACGGCTCCAGCACGCGATAGCCCCAGACCGCGAGCGGCAGCGAGATGAACAGCGTGAAGTAGGTACCGATGGTGGTGGTGATCAGGTTGCTGGCCGCGGCGAACGCGAGCACGGATTTCGCCGTCTCCGGGTCCTGCTGCGCGGCAATCGCGCCCGAGGCGGCCGCCATCATGCTGCCCGAGCCGACGCCCGAGCCCATCGCCAGCGCGAGCGGATCGAAGATGCCGAGGCTGCTCACGAAACCCGCGAACACGGCGATGAACACCGCACCGAACACGGTGCCGGTCAGGTACTCGGCCAGCACGCCGCGGCCCTCGGCCGAATCCATCCCGTACTTCTCGCCGATGATCGCCAGGCTCGGCTCGCGGCCCACCGAGAAGGTCGCGCCGATCGCCTCGCGCTTGATGCCGAGCAGCAACGCGAGCGGCAGGCCGAGCAGGATGGTGCCGACGAAGTGACCGAATTCCTGGAAGGCCAGCGCCCAGCCCGCCGACGCCAGCTTGGGCAGCGCGCTACCCACCATCAGCCCGAGCTTGGAGACGAACAGCAGCAGCGCCGGCTGCAGGATCGCGGCCGCGAAGAACTGGTCGGGCACGCTCAGGCGCGCGCTGCTGTTCCAGCGCGCGCTGGCCAGCCCCACCGCGGCGCCGAGCAGCAGCGCCCAGATCATCGGCAGCAGCACGACCTTGCCCGGTCCGAGCTTGAACGTAAACGAGCCGATCCATTCGGCGACCAGCAGGATGCCGGCCGCGTAAAGCAGGACCTTGGCGGTGGCCGCGCCGCCCAGCTCGCGGCGCTCGATACCCAGTGCGTGTTCCATGACGAATCTCCCCTTGAAGCCCGGCTGCCGTCGCATGCGGGCCGGTGATTACAGATAACCGAACGCGGTGGGCGGCGCTTCGGCCGTCTCGACCCACACGCTCTTGGTCTGCGTGTATTCGTACAGCGCCTCGACTCCGCTCGAGCGGCCGTAGCCGCTCATGCCGTAGCCGCCGAACGGCGACGCCACGTTGATGGTCTTGTAGCCGTTGACCCAGAAGGTGCCAGCATTCACCTGCGCGGCCACGCGATGCGCGCGCGCCACGTCGGTGGTCCAGACCGCGCCGGCCAGGCCGAAGTCGGTGTCGTTGGCGATCGCGATCGCCTCCTCCTCGGTGTCGAACGGGATGGCGGCCACCACCGGCCCGAAGATCTCGGTGCGCGCCACCTCCATCGCGTTCGACACGCCGGCCAGCACGGTGGGTGCGACGAAGTAGCCGCCGCGGCCCGCCTCGACGCGCTCGGCCGAGCCGCTGGCGAGCGTGGCGCCCGCCGCCACGCCGTTCGAGATCATCGACATCACGTGGTCGTACTGCTTGCGATTGTTGATCGGGCCCACCTCGGTCGCCTCATCGAGCGGCGCGCCGACACGGATCTTCTTCGCCCCGGCAGCCACCATCGCGACGAATTCGTCGTAGATCGCCCGCTGCACCAGCAGACGCGAGCCGGCCACGCAACTCTGGCCCGCGCCGGCGAAGATCGCCGCCTGGGCGGTCAGCGCGGCGCGCTTCAGGTCGGCATCGGCGAACACGATATTGGCCGACTTGCCGCCCAGCTCCAGCACGCACGGCAGCACGCGGCGCGCGGCGGCCTCGGCGATGCGCGCGCCGGTGGCCGGCGAGCCGACGAACACCACCTTGCTCACGACGCGATGCGCGATAGCGGCCTGCCCGGCGGTGTGACCGAAGCCGGCCAGCACGTTGACCAGGCCGCGCGGCAGTCCGGCCCGCTCGCCGAGCCTGGCGACCGCCAGCGAGGTAAAGGGCGTCAACTCCGAGGGCTTGAGCAGCACGCCGTTGCCCATCGCCACCGCGGGCGCCACCTGCCAGCCGCAGGTGAACACCGGCGCGTTCCACGGCGTGATCTGCAGCACCACGCCGGCCGGCTCGCGGCGCGTGTAGTTGAGGTGCGAGGTCGGCACCGGGATCACGCTGCCGTAGAACTTGTCGGTCCAGCCCGCGTAGTACTCGAACATCTCGGCGACCTTGGCCACCTCGCCGCGGCAGTCGCGGATCGGCTTGCCCGAGCCCAGCGCCTCCAGCCGCGCGATCGCCTCGGCCTCGGCGCGGATCGCGCGCACCACCTCCTGCATCACGCGGCCGCGCGCGGCATGCGTGAGCGCCCACCATTCGCGCTGCGCGCGGCGCGCGCTTTCGGCGGCATGGTCGACAACGGCTGCGCCGGCGTCGCGATAGGCGAGCGTGGCCTCGCCCGTCGCCGCATCGTAAAGCTGGATCGTGTCGCCCTGGCCGGCGACGAGCTCGCCGTCGACATACGAGCCGATCGTGGCGGCACCGGGGAAGAAATGCGCGAAGGCGGCGAGCAACTGGTCTGCGTGCTGGGTCATGTCAGGTTTCCGTCTATGGGGGTCGAGCGGGATCGTGGTGCGGGCTGCCCGGCCTCAGGCCGGGTCGAGGAAGTCGACGATGCGGTTGAAGTCCTCGCCGTCGGCGACGGAACACTCGCTGGCAGCCCACACGCGCGCCGCCTCGCGCGCCACCGGCGCGACGCTGTCGAACTGGTCGAGCAGGCCCAGCGCGAGCCGCACGTCCTTGCGCATCAGCTTCATGGTGAAACCGGAATCGAACTTGCCGTTGAAGATCCAGGTCGGGTAGTTGGTCAGCGTCGCGCTGTTGCGGCCGGAGCCGCCGTTGAGCGCTTCGACCAGCTTTTCCGGATCGACGCCGGCCGCGCGCGCGGTGCGCACCGCCTCGCTGGCGACCAGCAGGTGCACGCCGGTCAGCAGGTTGTTGAGCAGCTTGGTAACGTGGCCGGCGCCCACCGGGCCCACATGCACGCGCTTGGCGCTGATCACCGCGAGGATCGGCTCGATGGCCGCGATATCGCTGTCCGAGCCGCCCAGCACCATCGTCATGGTGGCGGTCGCCGCGCCCTTCGGGCCGCCGCTCACCGGGCCGTCGACGAAGCCGATGCCGCGCTCGGCCAGGGCCGCCGCCACGCGCCGCGTGCTGTCCGGATCGGCCGTGGTGGTGTCGATCACGATGCTGCCCGGCCTCGCGTTCTCGAGCACGCCGCCCGCGCCCAGCACCACCGCCTCGACCACCGCCGAGGTCGGCAGCGACAGCAGCAGCACGTCGGCATCGCGCGCGATCTCGGCCACCGAATCGCGCGCCGACAACACTGCCTGCCCGGCCAGCTCGAGCGCCACGCCCGGCGCCGCGTCGTAACCGAGCACCGTGTAGTCGCCGCGCCGCAGCGAACCCGCCATGCCGCGCCCCATGTTGCCCAGACCGATCACGCCCACCGTTTTCATCCGACGACTCCTGATAGCTGTTGGTTCGAGGCCGGCGCGCCAGCTTGCGCCCGCCTTGCATGCCAACGATGTTCGGTCCGTCAACCCGTATAATCAATCAACGCCAATATTGATATTGTTCTCTTTTTTAGAACACTCGAATCATGAGCGATACCCTGACCGACAGCCGGATCGTCTATTTCTACGAGGCCGTGCGCTGCGGCACGATCCGCGCCGCGGCCGACTGGCTCGACGTGGCGCCGTCGGCCGTGAGCCGCCAGATCGGCCTGCTGGAGAAGGAGCTCGACGCCACGCTGATGGAGCGCCACGCGCGCGGCGTGACGCCCACCGAGGCGGGACGCTGCGTGATCGAGTATTTCCGCGAGCAGCTCGCGCACCGCGACGACCTGATCTCGCGTTTGCAGGAGCTGCGCGGGCTCAAGACAGGCCAGGTCAGCCTGGTGCTCGGCGAGGGCTTCGTGTCGGATCTATTGGCCGGGCCAATGCAGCAGTTCTGCCGGCAGTTCCCCGGGATCCGCGTCAACCTCGACGTGGGGAGCACCAACGACGTGATCCGCAAAATCTCGAACGACGAGGGCGAGATCGGCCTGGTCTACAATCCGCCCGCCGAGCCCAAGCTGGTGTCGCGCGCCTCGAAGCGGCAGCCGATGATGGCAATCGTCGGCCCCGACTTCCCTCGCCGCAGCCACAAGGTGCTGACAGTGCAGCAGCTCTCCACCTACCCGCTGGCGGCCACTCACCCGTCCTACGGCACGCGACAGATGATGGAGGCCGTGGAATACGCCGAGCGCGTACGGCTCGCGCCGATCATCACCACCAATTCGTTCGCGATCCTGAAGGAGTTCGTGAAATCGGGACTCGGCATCGCGGTGATGCCGGCCTTCGCGGTGGCGGCCGAACTGCAGGCCAAGGATCTGTTCGCGCTCGAGATCGCGCATCCGATCCTCGAGAACGCCGAGGCGCACATGGTCACTCGCGCCGGGCGCAAGCTCTCGGTGGCCGCCAACAAGATGCTGCAGATGATGACGGGGCAGATGCGGGCGTTCCGCTAACGGCTCCTGCGCGCGACGCGAAGCCGGACTAAGAGGTCTTAACAAAATGCGTTTTTTTCAGGTGTCGCCGGCCGTCGACAACAGTAAACTTGTCACGTTCGCGAAGCAAAAATTTCACTTCGCCCTGCAACAACAGTGGGCCACGCTGTTGCTCGCCCCCGTTCAACCGGGCGTGACCGTCTGATGTGCGGCTTGGCTGGGCTGATTCGCCATGACGGCCAGGCGCCGGCACAGGTCGAGCGGGTGCTCGCCATGCGCGAGCGACAACGGCATCGTGGGCCGGATGGCCGGGGCTTATGGCATGACCAGCACGCCGTGCTTGCTCACGCCCGTCTGGCTCTGCTCGACGCCGGGCATGGCGCGCAGCCGATGTGCAGTGCCGACCATCGTTACGTGCTGGTCTACAACGGCGAGATCTACAACTACGCGGAGCTTCGCCGCGAACTGAGCGCGCACTGGTCGTTCCGCACGAACACCGACACCGAGGTGGTGCTCGCCGCGTATGCGGTATGGGGCGAAGTGTGTCTTCAGCGCTTCAACGGCATGTTCGCGTTCCTGGTGTGGGACACCCATCGTCAACGAGCCTTTGCCGCGCGCGACCGGCTGGGCGTCAAGCCGTTCGTTTACCTGCAACAGGGGGCGGAATTCCTGTTTGCCTCGGAGGCCAAGGGACTGTTGCCTGCGATGCAAGCGCCGCGTGCGAATATCGACGCCGTGCTGGAATACCTGGTGGCGCCGTTCTTCAGCGGCGTGGCGCAACCCATGTTCGATGGCATGGCCTACCTGCCGCCTGGGCATCTGCTACGCGTGGATCGCGATGGCTTGCAGCTATCGCGCTGGGCGCCTGAGATTGCCGAAAACCCGGTTGCCAGGGCGGCCGATGTCGCCCACGCGCTGCGCGAGCGGCTGGCCGCGGCTGTCCAGCGTAGCTTGATCGCCGATACACCGGTCGGCCTGTTTTTCAGCGGCGGCCTCGACTCCACGCTGATCGGCGGCCTGGCGCGAGCGGCAGGTGCGACACCGCGCTGCTTCACCATTCGCTTTGAAGATCACCATCGCTACGACTACGCGCGTTCGCTGATCGTGGCTTCCGATGACCAACCTTTCGCCGAGCAGGCCGCAAACGAGTTGGGCCTGCCACGTGAAGACGTCGCACCGACGCGCTCCGCACTCGCCCAGGATCTGCTGCAATTGGCCACGCAAAACGATGCACTGCCCGCGTGGGAACAGGAGCTGGCGCAACATTACCTGGCGCGAGCCGCCAGCACGCGCGTCAAGGCGGTATTGGTGGGCGATGCCGCCGATGAAACGCACTACGGTTATCACTTTCTGCTCGACCCGCACGCCACCCGTGATCCGACCCATATCCTTCAACGCTTGACCGCCGATCCCTATCTGCGGCCCGGCTTGCTGGAGCAACCGTTGCAGCACTACGGCGAGGCCTATCGCCAACTGGCGATCGTAGCCGGACACGATTGGCATACGCCCGCCTCACGTTTGCGCGCCACGCAATGGCTGGTGCGCCATCGTTGGTTGCAGCGGCTGTTGCATAACGGCGATATCCATGGCATGGCGCATGGACTGGAAGCGCGCGTACCCTTCAGCGATACCGAAGTCCTGGACCTGGCTGCCACTATTCCGGCCGAGCTGGCGCTACGTGATGGCGTCGAAAAGGCCATGTTGCGCGAAGCGGCGCGCGGCGCGTTGCCGGAAGCCGTGCGCCTGCGCAGGAAGTCGGCCTTACCCAAGGATCAAGGCAACGGCGAATCATTGCGCCAGCATACGCGCGAAATACTGGCTACGGACGCCGACCGCATCGCCGGCTTGCTCGACGTACCGCGGCTGCAGCGCCGCTGCGCCGATCCGTCGCCGCTGAACGAGCACGAGCGGGCGGTAATGTTTCGGGCTTGCTCGCTGGCGCACTGGTCGCGGGCTCACGGCGTGAGCATGCCATGAGGCGAGCCTGGTCTTGCGTAGGGCCCGAGAAGGAGCGTCTCGATCTTTGCATCGAACCAGACCAGTGCTTGCGAATCGGTAGGCTTCGAGGTGGCGCTCGCCGCATTGCGCACAACGATACGGCGATCCCACAAGACTCGCGTTGACTATGTAGGGTGTTTCCCGCCCGCAATGATGGCATTGCGTCTCGAGATTTCGTCGGTGGGCGGGACAACGGCCGTCCAACCAGCCGAGGCCGTCACTCACGGCACCAAGGTGTCGCTGATTGGCGTCGGAATGCCGTGAATTGGGATGCGCGACAAACTGGGCCAGCGACAGTGGCGCCCACTCGGGAGGGAACGAGTCGGGAAGTCCGAACGAACCAGTTCAAGCATCGCTGCGACGGTGCTCCCGATCGAGGATCAAGAAATCAGTTCAAGATGCTTCGCTCCATTCGGCACGGCGTCGACAACCAAGCGCCTGTCGAAAGTCGCCAACTTGCCTTTGTATGCGCGAGCGAGCGCGAGGAGGTAAGTGTCGGTCAGCTGAGCAGATGACAGCAAGCGCGTGGGGTCGACGTGCTTTTCGTCGAGCAGGCTCACATCGTCCGACCAGAACGTGTGCCCGGCATGAGACCGCAGTTGTGCAACAAGCGGCGCAACGGATGCCGGAGATCCCATCGTGTTCGGGTATTTCGGATTGCCAATAATTCGAAGCACGCCGTTCTCGGTGAGCGGGCATGTCGCCCACGCGGAATGGCCTACCCGGCCAAACCATGCATGCGCGGGTTCGTGCTGAACGTGCGCAGGGTCGAGCAAAGCAATGAGCACGTTGACGTCGAGAAGGTAGGCCATCAAAGCGAGTCGTCGCGAAGTTGATTTACGGTGTCAAGGGTGACCGGTCGAGAGGTCGCGGAAACCGGCATCAGCGGCAAGCCGTTCCGGCTCGACTGGTTCGTCGTCGGCCGCTGCAGGGCGGCACGAGCCAGATCGGAAATGACCTTCCCGATACTCGTGCCAGGCTTTGCACGCTCCCGTGCGAATGCAAGGACATCGTCGTCGATATCGAGAGTGGTGCGCATCTTGCCCTCCTTGTGAGCATCAAACATCAAGCATCGTCATTATACCGCGAGCACATCAAACATCAAACATCACGCACCAAACGCGTTGTAAACGCTGCTGCCGGGCGCTATACCGGTCTTGCGCCTGAGACAACAGGCGCCGGGTTTGGCGACCCGAACGATTAATGCGCACGGCCGCGTATCACAATTCATTTAGCTTTGGATCGTGGCTGTGCTGCCAGCCAATGCCCGTAAGGCTTTCCGTTCCGCCCCCTTAAAACGAAACTCGCGTCAGCTCGCCCAGACACTAAATAGACACTAAAAAGCGGGAGCGACGAAGCCGCACCTAGAGGTCAACAGGTTCCCACGCAGAATCCGGCACGCTCGCCACCTCAATGCCATCCCCAACCACACTACCTGCCGCCGGCCCCACTAACCGGCAACGGCGCCCTCAACATGGATCCGCTGACGAGGAGTGAGGCGATCCCGCAAGGCAGCCATGCTGAGTATCCGTTGACTTCGGATCACCCGGCTTTGTCTGCCGCCCCATCTCTTTTGGCCTCGTCTTCGAAATTCGACGTCTCCCGCAGCTTGTCCAGCACTTCCCGATAGCTATCATGCAGTTCCGGCCAGTCCACACCAAGCTCCAGTGCCGCTGGATCAAGCCGACCAGAAGTCACTGCAAGACGCACGGCGGGATGGCGGTGTCCGACTTTAGCCAACCATCCGGCACATGCGAACTCCTCCCCTTGCCGGGATTGATGACACGCAAACATACTGGCTCCAAAATCTGGACCCATGCCCCGGTGATCAGGGCATGTATCAGCCAGTTTTTCGGCTAGGTCGAGATCGAAGTTTGGAATATCTGCCGCCCCCGCAGCACGACGCCACGGACACGATGCACAAGGTTTTCCAGGTGTTTTCATAATTCAAATCTTGCTCTTTCCCCCCAGCGGGCACTGACTCCGGAAATCCAACCTCTTGCACCCAGAAATGCCGGCGGGGCCATACCGCGACACCGTTACGCTCGCGGACCACACGGAAAGCAGCGTGAGCGAGTCTATGTACACCACCATAAGCGCACATCTACATCTGCATCGGCAGCAGGCTTGCCTCACTCGACACACGGCCCCTTCGAAGCCGCGTCTTGCCACGCGGCTTCCACAGCCCAATCCCCAGCGCAGGCATGGCCAAGTATTGTTCCAGTGGCTTCGTCATAAACGATCGCACCATCGACGACGTACGCCGACGCCGCGCGTGGGCACTTCACCCGAACCAATTCGCGAGCCTGCGCTTCCGCCTCGTGGCCCGGTCGGCTACGGTCGTTCGACATGTCTTTTCCTAGTTTCGCGCACGCGAAAATCACCGCTCGCCCTCCTATCGCACTGTGCCATTCTTGCAGTGTCCACACCACATGCCTTTGCTCGCATTGCACAATGCAGGGCGGCCACAATACGGGCAACGGATCGAGAGTTATCCTAAGTACATAGTATTTCCTCGCTCAAAACCGGATTGTGTCAACCGGCACGTCAATCCCATGATGCATCAGGACTGCGTCACGCAAGGCACGCCATTCCTCTGTTCCAGCCGCCTCGTGTGTGCAATGCAGGCACTGGTCCGCGCCGGCCAACTGCTCGGTTATGGTCCGATGTACGTCTACGCCAAAACGCTTGCTGAATCGCCCGACACATGATCCATCGTGCCCCGTCACCCACACGGTATCGCCGGCCGTCGAGACGTCGATGCTGTAAAGCTGTTCCATCATTTCCGTGTCCTTAGGCCAGTTCGTACTTGTCGAGCAGTTCGAGTTTTCGCATCTCTTTGCGACGTCGCTCTTGTCGCGACTCCTCGGTCGGAATGATGTCGCGCTTTGCCGCCAGCGTCGCGTCGTAGCGTTCGATTTCCGCCACGAGCGTCAGGAGCTCCTTAAGTTCCGCTTTGGCTCTTGTGAACATATCACTTCCTTTTTCAGTGGATCGGCCGGCGCCACGATTACTTGATCAACTGCATCCCTGCAACCTTGGAGGCCATCACGTCGAAAGTAGCCGTGTACTCGCACTCCGCTACATGCCCAGAACGCTCGATCAGGCAGTCAGCGAAATCCGCCTTTGCGGATGCCGCGAAAACGCGAAGTGCCTTTCGTACCGTGTCAGCACTTTCGATAATCAGTTCTTTGGTGCCGATCATCGAGTCGATGATGTCCTTCATCTGCTCTCGTTCGACACCGTAGCAGCGCCCGAGTACCCACACGACCTCGACCAATGCAACCTGCGAAACGTACCCCGGCCTCTCGGCCGACAGGGACTCCATCAGCAGCGTCGCCTTCATCGACTGAACCTCGTCGTCTTGCGCGAAGTAGCGGACCAGCACGTTTGTATCCAGTCCGATCATCGCGCCGACGCCCCCTGCTCAGCGATGGCCCGATTCATGTCATCAATCGACACCGGTTTCGCAGGCTTCTTCACAACGCCCTTGAGCGCTACGAGCGCGCGCGTTGCTGGATAGACCTCATACCGGCCTGTCGCCTCGTTGAAGCTGAATTCGATCCGGTCACCGGCCTCCAGGCCAAGTTGATTTCTTACGTCTACCGGAATTGTGACCTGACCCTTTGACGTGATGGTTGCCGTAGTCATAACGATACCCCCTTATTCCTTACTTTATGGTAAGGAGAGTCGAAAAGCAAGGGAGCTACGGACGCATCGCGCCGCCACGAGAACATCGAGTTCCAACGACACAATCCCGAGCAAATTGTCCGGACTATCGCCGAATACATCCCACTCGATTGTCAATCCAGTGGCTGGAGCCTTGTGGGAGCGGCGTTTCCGCGCAGTCATGCGGCGTCGATACCGTCAGCGATACCGAAAATCCCGCCCAGCACTTAACAGCTTTCGTCGAACAGCACCGGAGAACCCAAGCCCGCTCTTGTTTCAAAAATCACAGACACCGGTGTCTCCGGACGATTCGTTAGCGCGATACCGTCGCTGATACCGTCAGGCTTGTTCGAACGCGGTCCTCGATACCGTCACAACTGTAGTCCGGCGCAAAAAGGTGGAAGCGTCGATCGAGCAGCGCAAACAAGCTCCCTCGCGGCGGCACCTCGAAGCTGGATTTCCACCTGCGGAAACCCGCCCTGCTCAAGCGGGTTCGATTGAGGAGTGAGCCCGCCACTGCCCTATTCGGGCGATAGGCGTTTGATGAATATTCTATATAACTCTCCGTAATTCGGTAGCTCGTTGTGCCGAGATAGCCATTCGTCCGGCAGGCCGGCGATCGCGCGGAACCGCGGATAAAAATCACGCCGTCGATCGGGATCGAGCGTCGCAACCGCGTCTTTGGCTTGTCGAGAGAGGTGCCGCGGTGACCAAATCTCGCCGCGTTCGTTTATGACGACCACCAGCGATCGATGCGTAAAGGCGCTGGTGTCCCCACTGCGTCCGCTCGACTTCCCCCTGTGATATTTCTGTAGCTTGAGCGCGACGACAAGACTGCGCCCAGACAGCTTCAGCAGCGAAAACAATGCGCTGCGCGTAACGAGCAACCGGTAGCCGGTTTCACTCCATGCGTACTCACCCCGTCCGCCCTCAGCTCCCCAGGCTTCGGCGCGATATGCTTGTACCCCGTCCACAGACCAGTGGCGTATCACATCATCACCTGCGACTGTCCCCAACAGGTCTCGTGTCCAAGCCAATGGGAAAGGCCTGTCGAGTGCGGTGGACGTACCATAGGGATCGTGGCGATCGAGCTGGCGCTCTGTGTTCGGTGTCTTTGCGACCCATGGCTGAACCGTATGACCGTCGCTGCCAAAATTCCGGACAATTTCATCTTCATCGTCGGGCAACCATCTAAAAAATGCTTTCTCTGAGAACAACGTCATGACCACCGCTCGCGCATCGATGGCATTCGCCAGAACGCTTTGAAGCGTGACGCCTGTGTCTCGCCCGATCGACCAACGTCCCGTAACGGGAAGCCAATCCTTCACTATCTTGCCGTCCACCAGACCCAGTAAAGGTGCCAGCAGATTACTATCTTCGCGCACGGTCCCGCTCTCACCGCTCTCCGGCATGGGCATGGCCGCTTCCTTGGTAAGGTCGAGCGGAAACGGATCGGTAAGATCGGCAAGCCAGAGACCGTCGTCTCGTGAGATCGGTTGACGGCGATTCTTGCGTCGACGCGAGGCGTAGATGAAACCATCGGTCTATCATCCAAGCGTCCCGGTGCGTTCGCGACAGGAGGTGACCCGACGTGTGCCGCCACCTCGATGCGATTGTCCAACCGCGCCTGCCGTGCATCCGCCAGACGCGCCAGATCAGCCGCTTTTGGCTCGTAGCCGCTCACCTCGATGCCGAGCAGCGTGCCTTGCAGCCACGCCTCGCCGCGAAATACCTCGTGCCCGGACACTCGAATGCGCCGCCACGACTTCGCATGCGCCATGTCGATCATGGACTCGACTACGTCCGGGCGGTTGTGCTCGGTAACGAGATACGGCCCCAGATCTTCAAATGCCAGCTGATACGGCGCGTCCTTCAGGAAATACTGGTTGCCGGTACGCAGGTAGCGCTTGCGTACTCGTTCAGGCGGTTGGCGATCGCCACGCTCTCGCGTGTGAACACCGGCGGTCGGTAGGTATAAGCCAGCGTGATCACGAAACGCTGCGCAGGCTCGGCATGAGCCTCGCCGTTCTTGAACGACGTGCGCTCGACATGCACGACCGCATGGCCCGGTTCGTCGGGTGGCAGCGTGATCGAAAGAATCCGGACGCGCCGTTCGATACTCGCTCCTAACTGCTGGTCCAGTGCGTCCGGACCGCTGTAAATACCGCGATAATCGCGGGCGACGGCGTCATCGCTCATCGCGAGCACGCTGTCATAGTCCATCTGCAGCAGTCCCCAGTCGTAGCGCTCGCGGGCTCGCACATAGTTCTCGACCCAGTGCTTGTCCTGGATTTCCTTTGTGTGCACATGGCGCGCGTCGAGCACGTCGATCACCTGGGATTCGCCCGTCAGACGATCGACCTCGATCGGCAAGGGGACCACGCGATAGAACGGCACCATCACCGCAAGCGCAATGGCACAAAACACCGCAACACCGACCGCCGCATACGCGACATACCACGCACGTCGTTCAGAGCGCTCCTGGAGGTCAGTCAGCGACGCCTCGATGTCGAGCACGCGGCCATAATCGTGCGACGCGTTCATGATCGGTCTCCAACATCCGACGATGCCGGCTGGTTCGGAGCGGTGGGCACCGCCATTGGCCAGTCCGGGACGGGCAGCACGCGGTTGATCGGCACGCGATGCAAACCGTCCGGCAACACGGGTTTCGGTGGCCCGCTGCTGCAAGCGGCCAGACTCCAGGCGAGGCACCCGGCCAACGTCAGTGAGCTCAGCTTGAACATGGCGTCACCTCAGTTTCCGAATGACAGAGGCACCATACGATCCTGCGGCCGGTTGGTCTTGCCAGCTCGGCTCAATACCAGTTCGCTCCGCTGTTCGGCCACGAGCTTGTCCTCGGTCTCGGCCAGCATCCGGAAGAGTTGCAGCTTCGTCATCTCGTTGCCGACCGCTGTCGATTCCGTCTGAATGCGCGCCTGTAACTCGGCCACGCCCTTCGGATCCTGCGTCGCATTGATCTGTTGCGCCAAGCTCTGGATCTGGTTCAGCTCCTGCAACTCGGTCTTGTATGCCTGCAGGCCAAACGCCTTATCCTGGTAGGGCTTGTTGAGCGCGCGCTGGCACAGCTGTCGATCGATTCCGGTCTGATCCTCGCAGTTGTAAATCTGACTGGCCGAGCGCAACACCTGCGCGCTGCCGGTCAGGCCCGCGTAACCACCGTTCTGGATGGCGGTATAGACGCCCTGCCAGTTCGATGGCAACGAGTTGGCGACGATCGGATTGCTCAGCAGCGCACCGAAGCCGCGTGTACCGACCGTCGACTGGTAGATCTGGATTTCCTGCTGCACCTGCTGCTTGAGCTGACCGACAGTCGCAATGGCCTGCACCACGTTCTGCGCGTCATAGACTGGGATCCCTTGCGCGTGAGCGCCGGCGCACCACGCCGCCCACATGCATACGGCACGCAACCATCTGCTTCGTCCGTTCATGGTCGTCACCTCCCTTTCAGCTGCTCTACTGGCCCAGATTCGCGCGCGCAACGCGCTGGTAAGCCGGCGCTGCGCCGCCGCCCGATCCACCACTCGATCCGCCACCCGAACCGGTCCGGTCGCGAATCTCACCTCCGGAGCGCGGTCCTTGTCCGTTACGGCTGAACGCCCGTCCAATCGCCGTGACGAGACTTCGTGATGCCATGCCAGCCGCAAACGCCCCAAAACCCGATAGGGTTGCGCCACCAGACAGGCCAGCCGCAACAGATGGCAACTGCCAACCGACCATCGCGAGGAACAAGCCGGTCGCAAACATGCCAATCGCGGCGGCGGCCGGAGCGGCATCGTCAAGGGAGGCGGAAATCGCTTGCATCAGGGCTGACGAGTCGGCACCGGGTGAACTGCTCGTCGCATGGAGCGAGGTGAGCTCGGCCGAGAACGCTGTGAGCGCCATACCGAGGAACGCTGCGACAAGGACCTGCAGCAACGCGTAATTGGCAAGCTTCGCGGTCCACGCTTCGAAAAACCGCGCGGTCGGCGCAAATGACCCGCACGCGATGAAGATCGGGCCCAGTCCGAGCACGAGTTCGAGCAGCATCCTCGCCATCACCACCTCGAAGGCCAGGACAATCAAAAAGATCGAGCCACCGAGCGCGGCAATCAGGCCGCAGAGGAAATCCCCCATCGCGGCGGCCAGACCGCTCGGGCTGATCCCCTCGTGCGTCGCTTTGTTGAAGTAGGCGTCCATCACGAGGTCAACCTGCTGGTCGTAGCAGTCGAGCGTCTCATAAATGCTGGTCGCAGCAGCCTGTCCTGTTACGCTACTGCCATTGGTCGAACCGCATCCCGGATTACCCCCACCCGTCGTGTTCGCCGCATTCTGGATTGTCTGGGCCAGCCCCGCCGTTGCACCGTTGACCGCACCGACGACGTGCTGCTGGTAGATCCCGGCGCTCAGCGCGAACGCCAGCGTGATCGCCATTTTCAACCCTCGCCAGGCAAAGGCAGGCACGGCCTCGTGGGCCTCGCCGCGTACCACCGCGAGACCATAGGCCAGCACCCAGATCGTCACGGCCGTGGTCGCAACGGGCACGAGTGCCCCGGAAAGCGCCGACGACACATTCGTCACGTAGCTCGACATGCCGTTTTCAAGGGTGCCACCCACGGCGGTAAAGAGGCCGCTCATCACGCACCTCCCGGACCTGGCTTTGAAGACGGTCGCGCTCCGACCTGCGCCGCGCGGCGCTTCGCGAGCTCGTCATGGAATACGGGTAGCCAATCGTGCGGTGCGTCGCCGACCTGAGCGCGGAACCAACTGGGCTGAATCCGTTCCAGATGGCGCCGGATGAACTGGTGATCGACTTTTGGGAGCGCCTTGTGCGCAAACTTGTCGACATTGGTGCGCCGCTGTCGGCGAAGGACGAACTCGACATCTCGCGTGCTGTTCGCGAGGTCGCGCGTATGGATAAACCGCTGCGCCGCCTGTCGATGGTACGGCAGCTTTTGCCGAACGTCGGTGAAAACAGCTTGCACGCGCGACTGTCGAAATGGTGTGCGGGCGGGCGTCTGGGTTGGGTGTTGGACAATCCGGCCGATCGCATCGATCTGGCGCACGCGGACCTGTTTGGTTTCGACGATACCGAGCTGCTGGACGATACCGAGGTGTCGACGCCCGTCACGATGTACCTGCTGCATCGGACCGAGCACTTGATTGATGGTCGACGCTTCATTTACGTGATGACCGAATTCTGGAAGCGGCTCAGCGATCCGGTCTTTACCGATTTTGCCAAAAACAAGCAGAAGACGATCCGCAAACAAAACGGGCTTGGGATTTTCGACACTCAGTCGCCGGCCGATGTGTTGCGTAGTGACATCGCGAGTGCGCTGATCGAGCAGAGCGCGACATTCTTCTTCCTGCCGAATCCGCGTGCCGACTACGACGATTACGTGCATGGCTTCAAGCTGACCGAAGCGGAATTCAATATCGTGCGCAACCTGGGCGAGAGCAGCCGCCTGTTCCTCGTCAAGCAAGGCCATCGCTCCGCGATCGGCCGGCTCGATCTCGCCGGGCTCGGCGATGTGCTCGATGTGCTCTCTGGCACGACCGACAACGTGGAATTGCTCGACACGATCACCGCGGCGGAATACCGTATAGGTCCCACCCATCGCACGAATCGCGATCTCCGTGCCGCGGTCCTTGTCAAACAGCACGGCTGTGATGCCATACTTGGTCGCCATGGCCAGCAGGAATAGCTCGAGCACCGTCTTGCCCGCGCCGGCTCGGCCGATGATCTGGGTGTTGGCAAGCGCCTTCTCGTCGAACGAGTCCTGCTTGTCGGGTGTCGCGTGGAAGTTCAGATAGAGTGGCTGGCCGCTCGGCGTCTTGACGATCGTGATTGCCTCGCCCCACGGATTACCGTCACGTTTGCCGGTCGCGAAGTTGTGCAGACTCGCCAGGCCACAAAAATTGCGCGACGTGAGCTTTGCCTCGCGCGGCCGGTAGCGCCAGTTGGCCGGCAGTTGCGCGAACCACGCCGCATCAGCCACCAGGTCGATCAGTGCCGTCTGGAAGCCGGCATCGGCCAGTTGCGTACGGGCTTTGGCGATGCTTCGTGACACTTCGTCCAGCGTGTCACCGAGCACCGCCAGCGAATAGTGGTACTCGCCGAGAACGAAATTCCCGTTAATCAGCTCATCGAGCGCCTGGTCGATCGCTTCGACCTGGGACACAGCGACATCTTCGCCGGCGATGAGCTGATTGCGCTGCCGCTCCAGCGCTTCCTTCCCTGTGGGTTTGTCCAGGATCGTAAAGCTCTGCGTCTCGATATACTCGAAGTCGCCGTACAGCAAGCCATTGAGCATGCCTGGTTCGGTGTCTTCCGGATAATCCTTGAGGTCGAGCATCGCCGCGAAGCGCGTTTTCGTCGGCATACGAATCTCGACTTTCTCGGCACCGACAAACAGCCGCGAAATCGGCAGTGCCTCGCGAATCGAGCCGGTGGGCACAGGCTCACGCTCCCAGACCCCGTTGATCAGATAGCCGAGCAGTTCCAGCGCTGACGAATAGCGACGCGAGGTCCTCCCGACGGGGCTGGGCCGGCGATAAACGCCAAGCGCAATCGGCTCGTACGGTTTGAGGCTGGATTCAACCTGAGCGGCGAGCTCCGTCATGACCTTCAATGCGTCGATCTGATCGCGTCGGATATCGTCGCGCGTGCGGCGTGCCGCACGGCTGAAGACACGTCCCAGTCGCGTGCGGTTTGGCCGGTAGACCACCGTCAGATACAACTCGTTGGCCATCATCCGGTAGCCCGAAAAGCTCCCGTAGTAGCGTGTCGCCAGCTCCTCGCAAAAGCGATTGCGGTACTGGCTCGAAAACTGGTCCGACACCCGCCGACGCAAACGATGCGACCACAGCGACACATGGCCGCCCGCGAGTCCACGCACGAACTGGTTGAACCCGTCATGCCGCGCGAGGATGTCGGCGGGATCCGCCGCCTCAAAGGCGATGCCGGCGATCTTCCAGATTTGCACGTAGTCGCCTTCGCGCGTCTTAATAATGTGGTCGGTCACATGTGTCGAGTACGGGATATAGCCGGCAAGCGGTACTTCCCGGTTCGCGACGGACACGATCGGCATCTTTCCCGCCATCTCACGCCCTCCTCTTCAGGCGCACCGGCACATAGGCATGCACGCCCCAGAAGCGGCGATTGCGCTGGCACAGCGCCATACGAACGCGTCGCCCGTGCTGCGCGAGCCGCTGGTCGTCATGGCGTGTGATCCACCGCATCGCGACGAACCCGGGAATCATCAGAAAGAGGATCGCGACGCCCAGCAGCGGACTGGCCAGCAGTGCCCAGATGGCCGGAATCAGCATGCCGCCCCCGATCATCAGGAACGGAACCAGCGGCACCCCCCACAGCATCGCGGGACGGGTGCAGCCTTTGAAGACGGGATCTTTGAGTGCGTGCATGGTTCGGCGCCGCCCGGATCAACTCGTCGGGATCAACATGCCGGCGATGACCGTCGCGCAACCGACGAACAGGCCGCCGATAAACACATTCGCGATATCACCGAACCGGGCGTGCTGGAACATCATTCGAAATCCCGCCCAGATAATGGAAATCGAACAGATCACGCCGCCGACGCTCAACAGTGTTGTCTGGATCATGTTCAGCAGCGCATTAACCTGAGAGAGTTGCGCCCATGCCGGAACAACGAACATCAGGGACGAAGCGGCCAGAGCGATTGCGCGAGCCGTGCTTCGCCCGGATAGCAGTCTCACCATCCACACATCGATCACCAATTTATTAAATCGTATTCCTAAGTACATGTCCGACTCCGCGTCGATTGATCACCACCTGATTCCTAAAATGAAGAGCTAGAACACCACTGCATTCGTGTCCGGTTCGCGCTCCGGATCCGCAGCGGGCGACACCGCATCCACTCCGTCGTAATCCCGTCGCGATGGCTGCTGAATCAAAGATCGAGAGCGTGATGAACGGATAGGCGGCACAGAACCGATCGGTAAGACCGGAATAGGCACGATCTCCGGTACGGAAGACTTCAGCGTCGCGGCGTTCTCAACGACATGCTGTACGTAGCCCGTCCGGTAGCCGGTCGAGAAATTACCGCTCGCATAGCAGGACAGGCCCGCACGCAGCGCGGCTTGGACATCAGATTGATGATCGGTCAGTACACGGAACTCGCTGGCCTTCGCCGCCGCGCTAAAACAACGGTGGAGGATCGCCGCACCGGCCGCCAAGTTGCGGCACGGCTCAAACGCGTTCTCGGGGGTCATGCCGTAGGCCGGCCAATTCTCCCGATTCACCTGCGCGAGTCCGACGCTGAAGTTCCAGCCGGTCTCCTCCAACGCACGTGCTGTCGCGACCGCTTCGGCGGCACTCAATGGCTGTCGACGCAACCGACCGTGTACGACGCCAATCGCGTAGGGATTGAATCCAGATTCGGTCCGCACGATCGCCGCCATCGTGGTCGGATCGATCTGCGGCGCACAGCGTTGCGCGATGGACAAGAAATCGATCGGCATCATCGATTCCTCCAACCAAGTCGATTGACCAGCTGCAGGTGATCCGCTGTCGAATTTGCAAGGTCATAGGTCGACGGTGCGCTGCCAGCGCCATAGAATTTCGCGACCGTCGGTCTCTGGTTTCCGACACGCCGCCAGACACGATCATCGAGTTGATAGTCGGCCTTGGCGTTGATTGCACCAATTGCCTGGCACATACGTTCGCTCTGCTCCGACCCAGCCCAGTACAACATGGGTTCTCGGCAATAGCTGGCGTCGGCGAACGTGTTGGTCGCCAATCCGCCTCGCGCGCCACCTGTAGCGAAATCGCAAGTTGGAAACGGATCACCGTGTCGCAGCGCGTCCCATAATCTTTCGATTGGTGGTTCGCATTCCGCGTACTGCTCCGGGCCACCCGGATTAGACAGACACAACATCACCTGACAGCCCCAATCGTCCGCACGCGTCACATCGGGCCACGCCATGAACGTGCCAAGCACGACGGCAAGCGAAACCACACCGAACCGCGCAGTTCGACGTATATTCGGAATCGACGTGAACTTACACATGACACGCCTCGCTCCATTCCGACTGCAACGGGGCCTCGCGTATGGCATCGAGTCGTCGAGCGATCACATCGAAACACGCGCTCATGGCCATCCATTCGCGATGAACATTCACATCGCCCTGGACAAGTTCCGCTACCGATATCCCACATGCCTGCGCCCGCGGAATGACGTCGAGCCGAGGCAGCAACAGGTGGCCTGTTGGACTTTGATCATGCGGAACCAGCCATGCGCCCATGGGCACCTCGAACCAACCACGCCGAGTCTGCTGCGAGGTCGGCTCGATGCAGTTGGGCACGATGCCGATAAAGCAGAGCGACGGATTGAGGCGCGCGCGTACATCGCGCACGCCCTTGTCGCCGTTGACAAAATCAACGATCGGCTCCAGCGCGTCTGGTGACAACGTAACTGGACTGATCAGCGCATCCGCGAGCGCTGCCGCGCATACGGCACGCAAATCAGGCCACGGTGAACTATCGATCAGACAGATGTCGAACAATGCGTCGACCTGGGACAACAAGTGTCGCAAGTTGGCGTAACAACGCGCGCCGACCGGATCGTCCCGATACGCAATGCCGGCGATGGTGGCTGCGGCGAGCACCCCAATGTACGGTCTGGCCGTGTCAGATAGTCGATCGCGCCGAACATTGGATGACGGGCACTTCGTCATGCGCGCGCAGGTGCCGCGTGTGAGCGAAATGGCACTGCATGCCGGCTCGGCCAGATCAAGCACCAACACCCGGTATCCACGTACCAGACGAAGATAATGGGCGAACTGACACACGAACGTCGTTCTGCCTGTACCACCATGAGCCGAAGCCACTAGAAGCGATTTCATGACCGTCTTTCCTCGGATGAGCTCCGAGCGTCGACGGCCGTCCATGAAAAAGAGAACCCGCGGCGTCACAAAGACCACCGCGGGTTCAACGGGGAATCTTGAAACCCAACCAGCAAACAAAAAGCCTGCGATTGCGAACCAATCGCAGGCTTTCTCATGTGTGCTACGGCACACCTTTCACAGACATCGATGCATCGGGGCCGCTAACGCGTACTCGGTCGTGCTACGCACGTTGACCGGATCAGATTGTTGGCTTCACTGTAGGTCAGCCGTCACGGCGATTCAAGCGCCGACGCTCGCCAACAGAACGCATTTCGTTCCCAGTCGCGCCGCAATATTCCTTGCTGTTCCTATATTTATTTTTTGTTCGGCAAGAACGTGATCTTGTCCACGACTCACCATCGCGATGCGCCTGCGCTTCGCTCTGCATGAGCGCCTATGCAACTGAACTCGCCGAACATTCATTCCGCGAACGCTACTGTGTGAACTTGCCTTCCTCAAGGGCGCGGGCAAGCGCGGACCGCGCAGCACGGAGTTCGAAATCGAACAGATGACCTGGATGGCGAACAATCTTCAGTCGTCGACACACGACCTCCCGACTCGCATGCCAGAGGTAGACCATCCGCAGAACCTCCCGATGTCGTGGCTGCAGCGTTCGCCACGCCCGGGTTACACGTTCGGCATCGCCGGGATCGTACGCGCCGCGATTCGACTGCCCCCAATTGCGAAGACGCTCATCGAGTGACGGCGATTGCTCATCGTGCTTCACCGCCATCTCCCCTGTCTTCCGTCTCGTGCGCCTGGGATGCTCGATATCGCGACGGATCGGCCAGGAATTGTTCGATATCGGTCGCCCGCCACCCTACCATTCGTCCACCAAGCGGAATGGCAGGCGGAAACGTTCCGTCTCGCATGCGCTTATAGATTGTCGATCTCGATAGGCCCGTGCACCGCTCGACTTGTCGGCGGCGCAAGATCGTTCGCGTTCCATCATCATTCCAAGACATGATTAGCCCTCCATATCCGGCACGAACATGGCCGGAACTGAAAGGCATTCAAGCAGCAAGGATGATCAGATACCAAACCCGTCGTACCGACGGGACATTCCGTCGGTTAAAAATGGTGTCTCTCCAGAGATTGCACGCGACATGCTCGTGATCCGTCGCATCGAAGCCTGGCAACGCCATCGCGTTTCGATACGACCTTTCCACAGTGACCGATGTGGTATTGGTCACGCGGAGGCTGAAAGGATGATCTCAGGATGCGCTTACGGTAAGCTGTTTGGCTTCACGGCGCCGCGCCCGACGTCGGAATGGGTGACCGGATCTGTCCGGTCATGAATCGTTGAAGGTCTTCCCATGCGGTGCAGTACCTGTGCATCGATACCGCCGCCAACTGCTCGTCATGGACGACTAACATCTGCTCGATCGTGGACTGCTCGCGATCGAGCAACAACCAGGCAGCGCCCTGCTCCGCACGTGCAATGCAGGCCTCCAAAGCGGCCTCGGCTTGCCGGTACAGGTTCAAATCCGCCCCCGCTCCCGTCTCGTTGCGCATATAGAATGCGAGATAGACGACCCGTAGCAGACAACTAATTTGCTCTTCTCCCCCGTGACCAGCCCTTACAGCGGCCAGTGCCATATGATTTTCGAGGGACAGCGCTCGGACCTTCGCGGTCGGCAACGGTAGAAGGTCGCCTTTGGTAAGCGGCTTGCGTCCCGCGCGTCGGACTATCGGCAAAACCATGAGCCATGAAGTGTTCGTGATGATGTTGGGACATGATACCGCGAGCCTCACGTCGAGGCAGAGCGCACCGTGCTCTGTCGAATCGATGCGTGCGCAACGCAGCCGAAGTCGGATACCGGCCCGGCCGCGTTCTGCTGCAACGAAGCGGCGCAACTTAGAACTTGACCCGCATTCCGGCGCCTACACTATTGCCAGTCGACACACCTGTGATCGTGTCATAACGCCAAGCTGCATACACATCGGTCCGCTTCGACAACGGGTAGTCGTAGCCGAGCGCGAGCGTCGACCAACGGAGATGATCTCCGACCGACGGTCGCCGCCGCGTTCCCGCCCACGACATCAGTACGCTTCCTAACCCTATCCGAACGCTTGCCCCGAGCTGCACCGTATCGTCCGTGACGCGATTGTTGTTGTCCACGCGCTCGTACTGGGCGAACAGCTTGACCACACTCAACCGATACGCGCCACCGACCATCCATGCAGTCTGCGTAGTGGCGCCGTTCAGAAACAACGATGCCGTGTGCAGACTCTGCACGGCGGCCGTCGCCGAAAACGGGCCACCGAAATACAAGACGTTCGCGCTGTAGTTGGCCTGCCCGGCATGGCCGGCAACGCCAGCGTTGCTGTACAGCAGGCTTCCGGACAGACCGGCAACCTCGGGAGTCTGATAAAGGAGCGAATTGTCGATCGCCGTGTCGCTCTGGAGCGACGCAGCACCCATGGCCGAGCCAAGGAAACTATGGACGACAATCGGCGAGAAGACGAACGAATTGCCGAACGGATTGAACAGCAGCGTCGACACGAACAGTGGCGCGGTATTGCGCCCCAGCGTCAACGCTCCGAAATGACCGCTCAGACCAACGAAGGCATTTCGCCCAAAAAATGACTGTCCGGGAAACGAACCGGCCTGACCGCCGTTGATACGATAAAAGCTCTCGAGCGTGAAGACGGCCTTCATCCCCCCGCCCAGATCCTCCGTACCGGACATCCCCCAATACGAAGTCGTCATCCCGCCAGAGCCGACTTGCCACGCGTTGCCGGCTGCACCAGCAGGATGCACTTCGCCAATGAATGCGTCCGCTAGCCCATACAGCGAGACCGATGATTGCGCATGTGCGATCCCGGCACCGGTGCACACGCCCAACGTTACAGCCAACTTAGCCACGCTTCCCCGAAATGTTCTTATCTGCATGATGTCTCCTTCGTCTTTGTGATTGTTTGTTCGTGTCGTGCCGTCTTGGCATCGACACTGTTCAGTCCGGTCGAACACGCGCTAGCGGTCTACCGCTGTCGGCCAGCGCGATCGCCACTACGATCTCGTTCGGCGCTGGCGCATCGGCGAGCGTCAGCGAGACCGTGTCAAAGTGGTCAAAGCTCCACATGTCGGTGCAGCCGTGGAGCGGAATGTCCACACACGCGCCCGGCGCCGCACGCTTGGTCACAGACGGAATCAACGACGTCGCGCCTGGCAAGCTCTCGCGCATGGCCCTTCCCATGCGGGGATGCAAGAGCGCCGCCGCACATTCGAGCGGTACCGCGCTGCCCACGAGCGCTGCCTTGCCGTAGGCCTGAATTGCCGACGGCGTGACATCCAACGCCCATCGCGCCCGTCCGGTCAGCAACGTACCCAGCTCAGCGCCCAGTTCATAGAGCGACTCAAGCGCCGCAGTCGGCCCGTCCGCGTGCCAGTCGTCGAGCCGCAGAACCGCCGCCGCCACGACTTGCCGATGCGGCGGATCGACCTGTATTTGCAGTTCGGCACGCCGCTCGAGGAGGTAAACGACGATTTTGGTGATGGGCGGATTCATATCCGCACCTCTACGACCTCAGTCTGGCCTTGCATTGCTTCTGGCGGAGCCGGAAACGGACCACGTGCGCACTCGTACGCCCGTGCCGCGCGCAGCACTAGCGCATCGCCGCCCGACGGCCCGATGATCTGTAGGCCCGTCGGTAACCCTCCAGGCAAACCACACGGCACGCTCGCCGCCGGCAACCCAGTCTGGTTACACCACGACGTCAACGGCGGCGCCATGCGCGAGTGCTCGGGCTGCCCCTGTGCGAGCGGCGGGGCACAATGGAATGTCGGCGTGAGCAGAAGGTCGTAGTCTTCAAAGAACGCGGCCATCGCGACCGTCAGCGCGTGGCGCGCCTGAAGCGCATCGACGAAGGTCGAAGTGAGAACGTCATCCCCTACCTCGGCCAGTGCACAGACATCCGGGTCAAGCTGCTGCCGCGCAGAGGGAGGAAGCTGCCGTGCTCTTTGCGCAAAGAAGACGGCCCACTGGGTCGCGTGCATGCGACTCTCCAGATAGCCGTCCAGCGGCTTCACGTCCGTTTCCTCGACCCGTGCCCCGAGTGCCTCGAACAGGCCCACCGCCTGACGGACGCTCACGGTGATGTCAGGCTCAACCTGTACGCCAGCAGGCGCCGGGCAATAGGCAATGCGCAACCCGGCGATGCCATCATCCAGACCGATGCGCAGATCGGGACAAGCAGAAACCAGTCTTCGCGCATCGCTCTGGCGGGCCATCACGGTCAGCATCAGCGCCGCGTCGCTTACGCAGCGCGCGATCGGCCCAAGCGTCGATAGGTGCGTCCAACTCACCGCCGCGCCGGCTGGCACAAGGTTGAACGACGGTTTCATTCCGACCACCCCACTCCAGCAGGCTGGGACGCGGATTGAGCCGCCGCCGTCGGTGGCCAGCGACAACGGTCCCATGCCGAGCGCAACCGCTACAGCTGATCCACCGCTGCTCCCGCCGGACGTGAGACGCCGGTCCCACGGGTTACGGGTAATGCCGGTGAGCGGGCTGTCCGTGACGATCTTGTTGCCAAACTCCGAGGTCGTAGTCTTGCCGAACAGCAGCGCGCCGGCCTGTCGCAGTCGCGCGACCGCGGGTGCGTCATCGGCCTCCGGCGCATTGGGTGACGTGAGCGATCCGTATCGGGTAGGCAGTCCGCGCACGGCGACGAGGTCCTTGACCGAAACCGGTACGCCATCCAGCAATCCACACGGCTCCCCGCGCATCCAGCGTCGCTCCGACTCGCGTGCGGCGGCCAGCACGCTGTCCTCGTCGAGGCTGCACACGCCGTTGACAAGGGGATTGAAGAGCGCGACCCGGTCCAGAACCGCGGAAATAACTTCGACGGGCGAGAACGAGCGGCGTCGGTAGCCGACCATTAACTTCTCGACGTTCATTCCCAGTACGTCATTCATATGCAATCCTTAATAATATAGAGAAATTAAAACGTGTTTGATTACCTCATTCCTATCCCTCGCACTGCGGTGAAATCGGTCCGGCCGAGTCCAACACCGCGAAACTATTGTCCGACAGTGCCCTGCCGATACGGGTTTGGCACAACACATGGTCGCCGTCCTGGCTCACGCCCGCCTTCCCCCGCGGCAGATTCAACGAAACACCCGGCAGCGCGACTTTCACGCGGGCAACGTCGACGCTGCCGGCCGCCTTGACAGCCGCTGCAAACAGGCGAAGTCCGGCATACGTGCACTCGCCGTGCGGGAGCACCACGGCCAACTGCCCTAACCGAGGGTCGTGTGGGCCAGCTTCATGTGCCGTGTAGCGCGCGAGAAAGTCCCGGTTCTCCGGGTTGTCGACACTCATGAAATACGAGGAAACGCCAATGATCCCGGTCGACGCGCCCGTGGTCGCGATCGACAGCGACTCGTGCGCAATGTCAGTCACCAGTTGCGGTTGCATGCCGAACGAGCGGTACTGCTTGACGAAGGTGACCGGGTCGTCGCCGATGCTGTGCCAGACAATCTGTGGGTGCTGGCTTGCGATCTGCTGCAAGACGGCACCATAATCGCGTGTGCCGAACGGCAACCAATACACGTTGAGAAACTGCCCGCCGTAACGCTTCACCGCTGCCTGCAGCGCGGGTACCAGCACCTTGCGGTTGCTGCCGATGTCCGAGACCACCGCGCAGACCGTTCGACCACCCTTGCGCATCAGCCAATCGATCAGTGGATCGACGCGCTGGTTGACAGTCAGGCCCGTAGTGAACAGATTCGGATCGCAGCGCCCCTCGTCGAAGTTCGGGTAGATCACGAGCCGCCCAGCGGACTTGGCGGCCTGCAACGCTGCTTCGCGCTCGGACGGTAGCACCATGCCGGTCAGGACCGCGACCTCATCGCGCATCAACAGTTGCCTGGCCTTCTGCAGCGTCACAGCAGTGGACATCTGGGTATCCTCGACGCTCAGTTGCAACGGGCGGCCCAGCAACCCACCGGAGGCATTGATTTCGTCGACGGCCAACTGCGCGCAGTTGCGGTTGGTTTCGCCCACGCGGGTGAGCGGACCGCTCAGCGGTGCAAGCAAGCCAATCTTGAGCGGCGCCGCGGCGCGCGCGAGCGACGGCACCACGGACGTGGCGAGTGCGCCAATGGCACTGAATAAGGCGGTTCGGGTAAAGGCGCGACGATTCATCGTAGTCTTCATCGGGTGAGGTCCAGGTGGGAATGCGTCGAATGTGGTGAAGAGATTGAAAACGTGTCAGACTCGGCGGCCGGCGACAGGTATTGCGCCAACGGATGAGCCCCCGCCGAACCGCTTCGTGGCTCGATGCGGCCGGCATGGGCAACTCGTCCATTCTTGAGCACGATGCAGCGCTGCGCGCTGCGCAGCACGAGATCGAGGTTCTGCTCGACGAGCAGCACCGAGAGCTGCGATCGGCGGCACAGCGTTGGGATGACCTCGCCGATCAGCTCGACCAGATTCGGCTGCACACCGTCGGACGGTTCGTCCAGCAACAGCAGTTTCGGCCGACCGCACAGCGCGCGGGCAATCGCGAGCACCTGTTGCTCACCACCGGACAGCGTGCCGCCGTGCTGCGAGAGTCGGGACTTGAGAATGGGGAAATACTCGAACACCTCGTCGAGAATCGCCCCACCACCCACAGCCTGCGTGCCCATCATGAGGTTTTCGCGCACGGTCAGTTTGGGAAAAATCCAGCGCCCCTGAGGAACTAGTCCGATGCCGCGTCGGGCGATCGCATGGGTGCGCAAGCCGTTGATAGATTGCCCCTGAAACCGCACGTCACCTGTCACGCGTGGCAGCAAGCCCATGATCGCTTTGACCAGGGTCGTCTTTCCCACGCCATTGCAGCCGAGTACTCCGACAACTTCGTTTGGCCCGACGTCGAGGTCGAGTTGATGCAGCACTGCTACGTCGCCATACCCGGCAGACAGATTCTCAATGTGTAGCATGACCCGCTCCCTGACCGAGATAGATGCGCCGGATTTCTTCATCGCGCGCGATGTCCGCATAGGAGCCCCGTCGAACGATCCGGCCGCGGTGCATGACCCAGGTCTCGCACCGTAGCGCTTCGACAAAGCTCAGGTCGTGCTCGATCGCGAGTACCGCGCAGCGCTCGCGCAGACGGTGAATCAGGCATACGAGCCGCTGCGCATCGGCGACCGAGAGGCCAGCGGCCGGTTCATCGAGCAAGAGCAACGCGGGTTGGCACATCATCGCCATACCGATCTCCAGCCACTGGCGTTCACCATGCGGCAGGGTCATCGCACATAAGTTGGCCTGGTCCGACAGTCCTATCTCGTCCAGAATGGCGTCCGGGTTCGGCATCGGCGTATCCCGGTACGCGGCAACACCGAGGCCCGCGACGACGAGGTTCTCGCGCACGCTCATTGAAAGAAATGTATTCGTGCCTTGGAACTTGCGAACCACGCCGCGTCGGCAGAATCGGTGCATCGGCCGCCCCGTCATGCGCTCACCGGCGAGATACAACTCTCCGGCCCCTGGCGCGATCGCACCGGACAACAGCCCGACCAAAGTGCTCTTGCCAGCGCCGTTCGGGCCAATCACGCACAGCAGGTCGTGTGAGCCAATCGACACATCGACGTTGTCGACCGCGTGAATGCCACCGAACGCGCGCTGCAACCCTTCACCCTTTATCAGCGGCGTATCCATTACCGGCCTCCTTCCACGCGTTCGGCACGATGTAAGGGGCTACGTCTCCGTCGAATTCGCTCGATCCGACGTGTCCCGGCAATCAAGCCATCGAGTCGTACGCCGTTGGGCAGGAACAGCACGCAGCAGAGGAACAATGCGCCGAGCAGCAGCGGCCATCCGTCAGTAGTTGCGCTCGATACCGTTTGCTTAAGCAGCGTCAACCCGACGGCGGCGAGTACCGGACCACCGAGCGTGCCTTTACCGCCGATCGCCACCCATAGAATGACTTCGGTAGCCAGCACCGGCGAGAACACATCGGGCGCCACTACCCCCGAACAGGCGGCCATCAACGTTCCTGCAATAGCGGCAAGTCCGGCCGATGCGACGAACACCAGCAAAAGGTGCCCGGACGTGTGATAGCCGCACGCCTTTGCGCGCCATTCGTTCGTCGCGATCGCGGTCAGCACTTTGCCGTACCGGCTGCGGCATACGAGCCAGGTCGCGACAAGCAGCACGGCAAGCACGATCACGACCGTGTACCAGGACCCGCGCGCCCCGCTCAGATCGAGCGTCTGCCCGACCGGTGAGAAGGACAATCCCGGAATGCCGAGGAGGCCCGTGTCACCGCCCGTGACCGACTGCCAGCTTGTCGCCAGTTGCTGGACGACAATCAGCACGGCCATGCTGATAATGGCGAAAAAGTGCAACCGCACACCGGCGAACAACAGGAAATAGCCCAACACGACCGCGACGACCATGGCACAGATCAGCCCTACGATCACTCCAACGGCGGACGTCTGTCCATATTGCACGGTGGCGATTGCGAAACCGTATGCGCCGAGTCCGAAGAAGGTCGTGTGTCCGAGCGTGAGCACACCAGCCCTGCCCCACAGCACGTCGTAGCTCAGCGCCAGCAGTCCCATGATCAGCGCATCCCGCACGGTCGAAAGCGGGTAGCTCCCCAGGCAATACGGCAAGATCAATGCGGCAGCAACGATCGCGGCGCCGATTGCCATCGGAGAGATGTCTTCGATACCGAGCGCTGGCTGAAACAGCCAGCGGCGCATACTCGAAAGAAGTTGTCGGAGCATGATTCAACCTTTACCGTGGAGCTGATGGGCGGCGCTGAAACCGGGCAACAGCCCTTGTGGCCGAAAACGGATCAGAACGATGGACAGAATCAGCACGATCGCCGAGGCGAGCGACGGATCCACGCGATAGCTGAGCAGCGTTTCAGCCGTGCCGACGAAGGCGCTGCCCAGAAGACTGCCGGCGATCGAACCGATACCGCCCAACACGATTACGAAGAACGCCTTGGCCAGATAGGCGACGCCAAGATGGGACTCCACCGATATCATCGGCGCGACAAGTACACCGGCCAGCGATGCGAGTGCGGCACCGCCACAGAACGCCAGCCGGTTCAGCCGTCGCGTGTCGATACCGACGGCCTCCGCCATCGCGGGGTGTTGGATTACAGCACGCAGCTGAATTCCGAAGCGCGTATAGGCGAATAGCAGCCAGCAACCGGTCGTCACCACCGCTGCAACGCCAATCACGAAGAGTCGATACGCCGGATAGCTGCCCCCCGGCACGGGAATCGCCCCATCTACGGGCGCGTACACCAACATCGGATGTGTGCCGAAAATCAGTTCGAGGGCTTTCTGGACAATCAAGCTGATCGCGTACGTCGCGAGCAATGTGTCAAGCGGACGGTCGTAGAGCAGTCGGATCACGAGGCGCTCAAGGAACCACCCGAGCACCGCGCCAACCGCCGGCGCGACAAACAACGCGAGCCAGAACGCATGCGGCCCGCCCAACGATTGCGCCACTGCCAACGTGTAGGCCCCGATCGTCACCCATTCCGCGTGTGCAAGGTTCACAATGTCCATCAGGCCGAAAACAATGGCTAGCCCCAAAGCAATCAGCATCAAGATGCAGACGTAACTCAATATATTAAGCATTCCTACCATATATCCCTCGCAAGCTCACTCCAATCAAAGGGGCGCGCGCGATCTAAACGTGACACGTCACCCTAGCGGGGTCGACGTCCCCTGACTCAAACACCCCACCTTCCGCCGGCCCAGCGCTTGACCGACACCCCCATAAAATTCACAATATATTGTGAATACTAGGACAAAACAAATCGAATTCACAATATATTGTGAATTTCAGAGCGAATGCTCCCCGATACTCGATTTGCCTAATCAAATCGAGTTGGCATGACCACAGAATCATTCATCAAAGCGCTCGGCAACGAGATACGCAGCCGTCGCAAAAGAAAAAAGCTGACACAGGTCGGGCTCGCTGTTCGCGCAAACGTCCATCCCAACACCGTCTCGCTCATCGAACGCGCTGAGACGGTTGCCGGACTCGAGGCCCTGCTCGTTCTGGCTGAGGCACTCGACACGCCGCTGTCGCAAATCATCAAAGGCGCCGAGGACCGCATCAGTCTTCGTTGATCTGTTCTGTTTCGGCTCCCCATCTCAGCGGAGCTCTTCCCCCGTCGCAACACTTGCCGTAGCCCTACCCGCCAACACCGCACTGTCGGCCGTGGTGGCGCACGCTCGGGGACATATCTGACTTCGCCAGCGAGCGAGCTGGAAGCGCTAGACCATACAGGCCGCTCTCGAGCGGCGACACCGTTCTTCGACAGATTTATTATCACTAATCTACGAGCCTAGTAATCAGCTGTCAACGGCCACCGTCGTCGCGTTTACCCTATAAATATCGATCACATGGCGGCCTTGACATACACCATCATCGCACCTACCTTCAATTTATTATAATTAATTGGAGGCGAGATGACGAACAACCTTTGCGAGCTAACGACCCACGAACTCAGCGCGCTCTACGAAAACGGTGAAGTCTCGCCGGTCGACGTCATGCGTGATGTGCTCGATCGCATCCAGTCGCTCGACCCGGCGGTCAATGCGGTCTGCGAAATTACCGACACAGCGCTCAGCATGGCAGAGGCCTCCGAAGCTCGATGGCGACGCGGCATACCCCTGGGGCCGCTTGACGGCGCACCGATCACCATCAAGGACAACGTTTCCATCGCGGGCGTCGCAACTCGGTTCGGCTCTCGCGCTACCGGGTCAGAAGCGTCGCATTCGGACAGTCCCTGCGTTGCAAGACTGCGAGAAGCGGGTGCAATCTGCTTTGCCAAGACCACGCTACCCGACTTTGCACACAAAATAGTCACAGATAGCCCTCTTACCGGTACTACACGCAATCCGTGGGATCTCACGCGTACGCCCGGCGGCAGCAGCGGTGGTGCAGCAGCAGCAGTTGCGCTCGGGATGGGCTCCGCAGCGATCGGGACCGACGGCGGGGGTTCCATTCGTATTCCCGCTGCATTCACCGGAACGTTCGGGTTCAAACCAAGCTTCGGGCGCGTGCCTCATGCGCCACGCGGCCCGTTCGGTTTGCTCAGCCATGTCGGCCCTATGACGCGCTGCGTCGAAGATGCGGCGCGCATCCTGACCGTGATCAGCCTGCCAGACAGCCGTGACTGGTACGCCCTACCGTTCGATGGAGGTGACTACACACGCTGTCTACAATGTCGGCCTGTCCCCGACGGTATCCGTATTGCCTGTAGCCCAACGCTCGGGCTACCGATTGCGGTTGAACCTGGAATCCATGCCGCCGTGATGCGTGCCGCAATCACCCTCCGCGAATTAGGCGCCCGAATTGATGCTGCCGACCCGCCCAGCATCGGTCGATGCAACGCCGTCCATGCGACCCTCTGGCGCGCGTTTTGCCGACAGCTCACGTCCGGCCTGCCAAGTGGCATCGATGATCTGGATCCGACGCTACAGGCATATGCTCGTGAAGGAGAGGACGTGTCGCGCGAAACATTGCTTGGCGCGTTGATCGAACGCGGCGACCTAGGTGCGGCAGTCAATGCCTTTTTCGAGCGACACGATATCCTGATCTGCCCTGTGTACCCGCGTGTCGCCATGCCGCTCGCCGAGGTAGCGTCTACCAATGAGCTGTTTCCACATTTCACTGCATGGTGTAATCAACTCGGCTTGCCCGCGGCGAGTCTTTACGCAGGCTTAACGGACGACCAACTACCCATTGGCGTACAGATCGTCGGAGGCCGTCACTCTGATGCATTGGTCCTTTGGGTCAGCCATGAGCTTGAGCTCGCATTGGGAAGAGCGCCATTTGCTAAGATGACGCGCGCTCTGTCGGCTTCCGTCGCCGGCGGGGCGCGGATGATCTGAGACGCCCAAGCGGATTACGCCTCGATCGTAGCGAACTTAAGCTGATGCGTCATGCGGACGCTGACTGGCGGAAAGAGCCGCAACGTCCGCGCACATCCAAACTCATCGAATCGACAGCGCGCTGTAGGGGCGGGCAATCGATGATGTCACTGCCGCGTCGTCGAACCGACGCTCGTAGTGAATGTCAAAATTCACTGCCCATCATGACTCGCCGCGGTCGCCAAGATCCAATTCGGAGTCCAGCACCAGCTTCTGCTGCAGCGCAGCGTGCACTGTGCGCAACTGCGAATGCGCTTCGTCCATGTGCGCCGTCATGAGTTGCGCGACCGCGTCGGCATCTCGGCGTCGCGCGGCGTCCAGTATCGCGCGGTGCGCGGCAACCGTGTGCCGCCCGAATGCCTGATAGTCCTGCTGTGTCACGTTTCCCGCCACGATCACGAGCGTGTGCAGCATCTGATTGATGATCTGGCACAGGCTGCGCAGAAACGCATTCGGATGCGCGGCAGCCAGTACATCGTGGAAATGGATATCCTCGTGTCGCTGGTCGAGCGCCTCGGCGTGACGTGCCTCGAACGGCTCGCAGACGGACACACTGCGCTCGAGCGCATCGAAGTCCGCGTCGCTCAGATGGGGAACCGCACCCGCCGCCACCATGGGTTCCAGCGTGCGGCGTACCGCATAAATGTCCTCGAGCGTGACGCTCTCGAAAAACAGATAGTTCTGAAGCGACTGGAATGCTCGGGCCAGTGGCACGCGCGTAATCGTCGCCCCGCCATCCGGCCCGGTACTCAGGCTCACGAGTCCTTGTATCTCCAGTGCCTTGAGCGCATCGCGCATCGAGCCGCGGCTGACGTTGAACATTTGCTGTAGCTCAGCCTCCTTGTTCAAGCGCTTTCCTGGCCGTGCCTGCCCGTCGTTAATCCAACGCTTGATCTGCTCGGCCACTTGGTCGCCGCGCTTGATTGCGCGCGAGCCTCGTTTATCCGGCTGCGTCGGCGACATCTTCTTTTCGGTTGTCGGTTTTCGCCCTGCCATATCGGTCACGTCCGTCGTTGGCCATTCACTGCTGTATTCCGGCGCCATTATCGGGCATCCGCGCCCGATACGGACAAATTTCCGGTTCCATGCAAGCCTCCCTCCCAAGGTTAGGAGTAGCCGGGATAGTGACCAGGACCTACGCTGCAATCCGAACACCATACGCCGAGTACCCATCACTTCCCTGCATGTCGGTCACTCAATGTCGGTAGCCACCAGGAGAAATCCCTCATGTCACGGTCGGTGAAGTCGTCTCAGATGCAATCCACGCTTGCGACCATCCAGGCCAAGCTCTCGGCCGACGGGCTGGAACTGGATCAGCTTGCTGCACGCATGCGTTTGCACGGCCCCGAAGCCGACCGGACACGGCAGATTCCAGATGCAGTTTGCGCACCCTCGGACGTACCTGCACTGAACCTGAATCTCGTTCCGGCCGCGTACGGAGGTTGCACGGACGTGCAATCACTAATGTCGCGCACCACACTGATGGAATATCTCGGATATGCAGACGCGGCACTAGCACTCGCGCTGCCCGGCCCCGGCCTCGCAATGCCGCCCGTCCTCGCACTCGGCAGCGGCGAGCAACAGACTCGCTTCTTCAAACGATTTCGCAGCGACACACCGCGCTGGGGTGCGTTTGCCATTACGGAACCCGACTGCGGCTCGGATGCGACCGCGATGCGGACCACCGCTCGCAAGACGGCGCGCGGCTGGGTGCTGAACGGCACCAAGTGCTTCATCACCAATGGCGCACGCGCAGACGATGTCATCATGTTCGCCACCATCAATCGGCACGCTGGTCGCTTCGGTGTTCGAGCGTTCCATGTCGATCGCAATACCCCGGGCTTCTCCGTCGATCGCGTCGAGCAAATGGCGGGGCTGCGCGCCAGTCAACTCGCGGTTCTCTCCTACAACGACTGCGAAGTACCCGACGACGCACTTCTCATACGCGGTGACGAAAAGCCTCTCAACGACGCGTTTTCGGGCGCACAACACGCATGGGACTACTTCCGCCCCCTACTTTCCGCGGTCATGGTCGGCGCATGTCGACGAGTACGCGACGATCTCGCGGCCTACTTCGACGCAGGCGGACATCCTGTGAATCAACGCCATCGCACTGCCGACGTGAACGAAGCTCTGCTCGATATCGATCGGCAAATCACTACGGCCCAGTTGCTCTGCCGACACGCGGCGTGGAAAACAGATCAAGGAATGGCCACTTCGGAGGACGCGTCAATGGCCAAGGCGTACGCGTCACAAGTAGCCGCCCGCATCACCCGAGCTGCAATCGATCTCGCCGGCCTTGACGGTATCGCTGCCTTTCCGTCGCTTGAGCAAAGCTATCGCGATGCAAAGGCCTTCGACATCATGGAAGGTACCGGGGACCTGCAGCGGCTCATGATTGCTCGCTCCACACTCCGCTCGGCTTCTCTTCCCTGGGAGGTCATCTCTCCCGCGTCGCACCGCTCTACAGAAGCGCACCCATCCTGAACCCATCCGAAACTTCGCACTGGAGATCGTTCATGGCAACCCATCCCGTTTCCCCCAGCTCCGCCAGCGTGTCCGAGACAGTGAAAGCTTGCTTGCTATCGGTACTTGGCAGCACCCTGAGCACCGAACTCATCGTAGACGACACCAACCTCTTCGATGTCGGTGTGGATTCGATGAATATGACGGACTTGCTGCTGCAACTCGAACAGCGCTTCGGCTTCACGCTGGCCCCCGAGGATCTATCCGCCGATCTGTTCCTGCGCTTCGGCAATCTCGTCTCTTTCGTCGAATCCCATGCGTCCTTCGACTAACTTCACTGGCACCGAACCGCGCATTGTCGCCACGGCGCGATATATCCCACAGCACGATGTCCCGGCCGATGCACATTCCGAACCATTCATGGTTTCCGGTGGGTCCGCACGAGAGGACGTGATGCAAGCAGTGTATGCCGATACGCTGCGGTG
Source organism: Burkholderia sp. BCC1972 (assembly GCF_905339605.1). NCBI lineage: Bacteria > Pseudomonadati > Pseudomonadota > Betaproteobacteria > Burkholderiales > Burkholderiaceae > Burkholderia > Burkholderia sp. BCC1972. The sequence goes on from NZ_CAJPGH010000017.1 coordinate 53,590, forward strand.
GCGCGACAGTGGTGCCCCATTCGGCGTGGCCGGTATTCCGTTGCCGCAAGCATCACGGGCTACTGAAAACCGGGTCGCTGCGGATTCCGACCAGACATTGTCCGACATGGCACTTGCCACTGCGCGAACGCTGCTTGACTCGTCAGCTCAGGTCGAGGCGCTCACACTCGATCAAATCATCGTATGCACAACGAGCTTCGAGCATGATCTGGCATTGTCGTGCGCCTGCCGTCTCCACAGTGAACTTGGATCAAGCCGAGCACCGCTGGCGGTCGGCCAGCTTCAAGGCGTGTCGTTTCTGATGGCGTTGGAAATTGCCGTGGCGATGATGGCCGCTGACATCCGACTGAATACCGTCGTGATTGTCGCCGCGGAGCGCTGGCGCCGGCCATTCTCACGTCGGATGGGTGCACTGGTCGACATGGGCGACGGGGCCGCTGCCGTCCTGATCGCGAGACACCCCAGCCCCGGATGGCGGGTACGCGGGCTCACGGTACGGACGCCAGGAATCCCACCCCTGGCAAGCGAGCGCGAACCCATCTACACATCGACCCTCACGGATGTCATTGGCGAGACGTGCGCAAGCGCGGGTTTTCAACCTGGCAATGTCGACTGGGTACTTCCGGCGCCAATCGACACTCGTCTGGCTCACGAAATCCACACGCGCTGTGGATTGCGGCCCGAACGTGCCTGCCACATATGCATGGACGCGCCCGGCCATTTCTGCGCAGCCGACACGCCCGCGCGACTCGACGCGCTGCTGCAATCGATCAACCCTAACGAGGGGCAACATGCCCTCGTTTGGTCTGCCGGTTTCCAAGGGCAGGCCGGTTGCGCTCTCCTTGAATTTCGTCGAGGTGGATCATGATTGCGTCGCAACAAGCCAGCTCCCTCGCTCTGTCTGGCATCGCGTTCAGCCTGCCAGATCGGACTGTGGATGCGCATCGCTGGGCGGAGCGCTGTGGTCAGCCGTCGACTCGTGCGCGTGCACTGATCGAAAACGGCGTAACGCAGTTCCACGACGCAGTTGGCGAATCGCCCGTGACACTTGCCGTCGACGCTATATCGTCCCTGCTGCGCAACACCAGAACAGCACCCGAAACGATCGATGCGTTCGTGTACACGCACACGATTCAGACCAGCGTTATCGCACCACCCGCGAGTACTACGCAACAGATCCAGTCCCAAATGAATCTGAACCGTGCGCTGGCATTTTCAATCATGCAACAGCACTGCGTCTCACCAATGGCCGCGATCCGTGTGTTGCAGGCGCTCGCCTCGCGACAACTCACCATCCGGCGAGCGATTGTAGTCTGCGCCGACGTGATCGGTTCCCACTGCGACCGGCTGCGGGCAATCCAGGATCTTGCGCTCCATAGCGACGGTGCCTGTGCGCTGCTGCTCGAACGAGGCGGCCACCAAAATGCCATCGCGGGCTTGCACTTGTATACAGACGGACGATCGTTCCGAGGTACGGACGAGGATCTGCAGCCGGTTCCCGACGATCGATACTACTGGTCTGCGTTCACGACCATGCGTGCCGCTATTCAGCAAGCGGGCATCACGACACGCGAGATTACGCACGTACTGCCTCACCACGCCAATCTTCCGGGCTGGTCCAGGCTGATGGCAATGCTAGCCATCCCTCGCGAGCGGCTCTTCACGGCGAACTTCGCGCCGATCGGCCACGTCTTTGGCGCCGATCCCTTCATTAACTTCCAGACATGTTCGAACCGGGAACCGGGCGGTTACTCGCTGCTGTTCTCATGTGGCCTAGCAGGGTGCTTTGGTGCGATGGTGGTCCGCCACTGATCAGCCCATCGATTTCCTTTCAACGCTCGACATTCGATCCGGATACCGTCATGAGAAACATACTCGACCTCGTGGACGCGGCTGCAAACCGCACACCTGATATGGAAGCACTCGTCTGCGGTTCCGCCCGCATAAGCTACCAAGATCTGGCTCTGCGCGCGCGCGGTATGGGCGACGCCCTCCACGCACTTGGGTTCACGGCCGGCGCGCGCATTGCGATTTATCTGGACAAACGTGTCGAGACGGTCGTGTCGATGCTGGGTGCCGCCGCGGCGCAATGCGTGTTCGTTCCCATCAACCCGCTCCTCAAACCCCAGCAGGTCGCTCACATCCTGCTCGACTCCGGTGCCGATTGCCTGATTACCAGCGCGCTGCGCGCGCGGGTCCTTGACGAACATGGTCTTACCGGCGTTTCCTACACGATCATCGTGGACGATGCCGGCTCCGCAAGCCGGCACCTCCGAACAACAACGCACGTTCAAAGCTGGCCCGAGTACGCAAGCGGAAATCGCACGGAACGCGATAGTGACAATCCGCCACAATCACCGGTGTCGGCCAATGTCGACACGGATCTGGCTGCCATTCTCTACACATCAGGCTCGACTGGATTGCCGAAAGGTGTGATGTTGAGCCACCGCAACCTGCTCGAAGGTGCGTGGAGCGTAGCTCACTATCTGAACAACGTCTCATCCGATCGAATCCTCGCCGCCCTACCGCTCAGTTTCGATGCTGGCCTGAGTCAGCTCACATCTACTTGGGCGGCGGGAGCCACCACCGTGCTCATTAACTATATGGCCCCGCAAGACGTCATCGATGCCTGCGAGAGCGAACGCATTACGGCGATCACGGGCGTGCCGCCCTTGTGGATGCAACTGGTCCGTGCGGCTTGGCCTGAAACGACACGCCGGAAGCTACGCTACTTCGCGAATACCGGCGGCAAGCTGCCGGCGCCCGTCTTGCAGCAACTCCGAGCATTGTTTCCGCAGGCCAAACCATATCTAATGTATGGCCTGACCGAGGCATTTCGCTCCACGTTTCTAGACCCCTCAGAGGTCGATCGTCGCCCCGATTCCATCGGGAAAGCTGTACCTAACGCCCGAATTCTGGTTGTTCGCGATGATGGCTCGCCTTGTGGGCCGGACGAAACCGGAGAACTCGTCCATGTCGGAGCCTGCGTCACGCTCGGTTATTGGAATGACGCGACACGCACAGCCCAGCGCTATCGACCTTCACCCGAGCTGAAACCCGGTGGCGCGCCGCGAGATCGTGCTGTCTGGTCAGGTGATCTGGTACGGCGAGATGCAGAGGGATTCCTGTACTTCGTCGCACGCAACGACGCCCAAATCAAGAGTTCTGGTTATCGCATCAGCCCGGAAGAGATCGAAGAAGTCGTTCACGACAGTGGCCTTGTCACGGAAGCGGTTGCCTTCGGCATCCCTGACGATGAACTTGGGGAAGCGATCGTCCTGTTGGTCGTGCCGGTCGCCACGTGCTTCATTGCTCAAACGCTTCAGGACTGGTGTGTGGAACATCTGCCGCGCTACATGGTGCCGCATCGCATCGTGGTCCGCGAGACAGTTCCGCGCAACCCCAACGGGAAATTCGATCGGGCCGCATTGCGCGCCGCCTTCTCGAGCTCTGACACCGTCTCCGAAGTGAGGCAGTCGTGAACGGGCTGTTTGGGGAGCACAACGGCGTCCTCACCATCGGCGGCGTCGAGATCAATCGCCTAGCCGATCGTGCAGGGCGCACGCCGTTCTTCGCCTATGATCGCGCAACGCTCGACCAGCGTGTATGCACGCTGCGCGATACGCTGCCAGCCGGTATCGACCTACATTACTCGATTAAGGCGAACCCGATGCCCGCGGTCGTCCATCACCTTGCGCCACAGATGGATGGGTTCGATGTGGCATCGGCCAATGAGATGGCACTTGCGCTGAATGCCGGCATGCCCGCAGAACTGATCGGCTTCGCCGGGCCTGGCAAGAGCCGCGACGACTTGCGTCGCGCCGTCGCAAGCGGTGTCAACATTCACCTCGAATCGACCACGCAGTTGCACCTCGTGACTGCGCTCGGCTGGGAGCTCGGTGTGCAGCCCAAGGTCGCCATTCGAGTCAACCCAGACTTTCACGTCGATCACAGCGGCATGCGCATGGGTGGCGGGGCCACCCCTTTTGGGCTCGATGCGGAGCAGGTGCCCGAGCTACTGCGCGAGCTCGATGCAAGGGAAGTGGCACTGGCCGGCTTTCATATTTTCTGGGGGTCCCAGTGTCTATACGCCCCGACCGTCATCGAAGCTCAACGCAAGAGCGTGGATCTCGCCGTGAGATTGGCCGGCGGCCTGCCAGTCGCGCCGCAATACGTGAACTTCGGAGGCGGTTTCGGCATCCCCTATTTCGCGGGGGAAAGACCACTCGACCTCACCGCAGTCACCGATGCCATGCACGATTGGCTCGGTGTATTCCGCAGCAGCTTACCGGATACCCGCACAGTCTTGGAGTTGGGACGATATTTGGTCGGGGAAGCCGGCATCTATGTGTGCCGAGTGATCGATCGCAAGATATCCCGAGACCGAACGTTCCTGATTACCGATGGCGGCCTGCACCACCACCTGGCTGCATCGGGAAACTTCGGGCAGATCCTGCGCCGCAATTTTCCGGTCGCCATCGGGAATCGCCAAACACAAGCCCCTACGGAGCGTTGCCACATCGTCGGATGCCTGTGCACGCCGCTCGACCGGATCGCCGACGACGTGCTGCTTCCCGAGGCTCGCATTGGGGACTTTGTGGTCGTCTTCCAATCAGGTGCGTATGGACGCTCGGCCAGCCCTAGGGACTTTCTCGGCCACCCTGATGCGATCGAGATGCTCGTCTGACCACCCTCGTCCTTTGTGGAGGATTGTGATGTTCTCCCTCGACTCCTTCCCGCCAGGGCCCGCTCCGGCGCCGTGGGCACTGAACGATGATCAACGCAACCTCTATATCGCGAGCCAACGCTTCGCGCGCAACCGACTGGAGCCTTTGCTTGCCGGTTCACCCAGCGTAGCAGCGTGGCAAGAAACCGTCAGACTCGCTGCCGCAACACTTGATCTTGGAGCAATGGTCCTACCCGAGGAACACGGCGGCCTGGGAATCGACCGTCACGGCCTGGCACTTGTTGTCGAAGCGCTCGCCGCCGGACCGCTTGAGCGTGCGTTGGAGTTGACGCTGACAGCACCCGCGCTCATGGTGCTCCGGATGCACAATGCACTCGGTCCAGTTCTGGCTCGGCCAGTTCATGCGTATTTCGACGGCACAACAGCGATCGCATTGTCCGTGCCCGCCATCGACAACGCAACAATATGGCAACTCGGTCCACTGGGCGACGCTGAGACCCTTACCATGCGGATAGATGAGAAGCGGCGCCTCCTCCTCACCGAGCGCCCACGTGATCGGCGACCTTCGAGATCGACAGGCATCGCCACGCTCGGCACCCTCGTGTTGGAGCAATTGCATTCCGACGAAGCCGCGGCCGAAACGCCCCTCGCCGTGATTGCGCGAGCCGACAGCGATAGCGTTCCTCCCGCGCAAACGTACATGACGGAAATCGGCCTCTATCTCGCTGCGCTCTTGACGGGCGCCATGCAACATAGCGTCCGGTTCGCGTTCGATTACGCGACGACTCGCCAAGCGTTCCGAAAGCCGTTGTCAAATCATCAACTCGTCGCGGCGCGATTATCCGACATGCTGATCGCCGCCCATGGCACCCATCTTTTTCTGCAAGCTGTCATTGCGACCCGCCCGGCGGCGCCGGTCTCGCTCGTCCGTCAGTTACTGCGACACGTCGCGGCCGAGTCGGTCAACGTCAGTCGCGAATTCGTGCAGCTTTGCGGTGGGCACGGCTATGTTGAAGGTCTCCCGCCGGCAGCCCGCTTCCAGAGCAGCCATTGGGTTGCCCAACTCCTGCTGCGCATCGACACAGCGCTCGGCTGGCTCGCGGAACCGCGGATCGAAAATGGGAAGGTAGACGTATGAATGGTAACGCCCCTACGGATGGCGCGCTTCAGCCCTCAATGGGCAACGCTGCAACGCATGTAACGTCATCCACGTGCTGGTTACGCAAACCAGGGCCGAATGACATCGACGATATCGTCGCCTGGCTCGCTCAGCCGACCATCGGTCGGTGGTTCGACTTCGGGCTCGGCCGCCAAACCCTACCCGCATTGGCGGTGCAAGCAATGGTTCATAGCAGACAGCATCGAATACGTGTGTTCGGTCCAGCTGGCTATGCAGTGCCGAGCGGTATGGTCGCCGTCAGTGATGTCACGCATCGCTTCGCGACGGGCTCATTCTGGATCCTCCGCGACCGGTTGCGGCCAACCTGCGTCAATATGGCTTTCAACGCAGCGACATACCTCCTTCATGAAGCGTTCATCCGTGATCGGCTGCGGTGCATCACTGCATGGGCTGTCGACTGTAATGTTCCGTCGCAACGTCTGCTCGCGCGCCTGGGTTTTCGTCTGATCGGACAGCAACGAGACTGCCATCTCGTCGATGCCATGCGCGTCGGGCGGCTCCTTTACGACCTGCTGCCCGACGACCTCGCGCTACCACGTGCACGATGAATACACCCGTGATCACGGCACTTGCCAGCTATGTGCCGCACACAGTCGCTGTACAGCGTGAGCGCGGAATCGAGCCGACGCTCGGTGCTCCGATGCGGTCCGGTTGGCACGCTTGGGTCGCGTCGTGGCAAGCGGATTACGCCCCATACCTCACAAAGAAAGCAGCGGCAACCAGAAGCGCTGCAGTCAACTCAGCGACGGACGAATTCCAGTATGTGCCTGTTGAGCGCGATACCGATCTATCCGGGCTCGCCGCCAAGGTGGCGCAGGCAATATGTGCGAGGCGGCCAGCCGGTGCAGCGCCGATCGATATTGCAATATTCTGTCACAGTAGCCTCAACGAGCATGTTTCCACAACAATCGCTGGACGCTTGCGTGCAGTAATCGGCACACCCTGCTTTCCATTCTCGGTCTCCCAACAGCAGGGCGCGTCCACGTTCACGGCGCTCCAGCTGGCGAGTGATCTGCTGATTGCGGAGCCCGAAATCCACACCGTCTTGATCGTCGCTGCAGAAAAGTGGTGTCCGCCGTTCTCGCGATGGACGGATCAGGGAATCGTGCAAGGCGACGCAGCCGGTGCCATCCTGGTGGAAAGCTCCGGACCCGCGTCTTCCGGACTGGTTGTGATCGACGCACGCGCCAGCCGCCTCCACCGGTTCGCGACATTCGCCCCGCTCTCAAGCCTAGATATCCACACAGATTGGGTTCCGGCGCTGCGATCGACGATCGACGCGATACTGCGCCGGCACGCGCTTCAACCGAACGACATTGGCACCGTCGTAGGAGCAGGAATAGATCCGCAACTTGATGAAGCTATTTGCCGACATCTCAGTCGCCGTGTCGTTGAATTTTCCGACCGCCGCCACGCCCATCTTGGCGCAGCCGAAGCTATCGTTCAGTTCGCCAATGCACTCGAATCTCACGACCTGTCAGTGTGCGAGCGAGTCCTGACGTGGGGCATCGGCCTGGGCGGTTTCGTCGGTTGCGCACTGTTCGAATCGCATGGCAAGCCGCTCTTATATCTCAATCCGTCATGAGCGCTTCCATCGGGATCGTGCATGCCGCTTACTATCTGCCTGAGCCGGCCGAGGACGTCCACAGCTGGGCCCAACGAACCAAGCAGTCCGCCGAGACCGTCAAACGCCTCGAAAAAGCGGGGGTGCGCTTGTTCTATGACGCTCGAGGACAGACTGCGCTTTCGCTCGCCGCGAACGCCATCCAATCGCTCGTTCGTGCGACCCATCTTGCTCCCGACACGATCGACTTTCTCGTCTACGTTCATACGCTTCAGGGCAGCGTCGCCCCACCACCGCTATCCTTGCCGCGCCTGCTATGCGAACACTTTGGTTTCGAGCAGGCTGAGGCATTCTCGTTTGCACAACAGCATTGCGCCTCGTCACTGGGCGCGCTACGGATCATTCGCGCGATGTTTGCCGCCCGTCCGGCCATCAACCGCGGCCTGCTGGTCGGCGCGGACGTCATGCCCCTCGCAAACGACCGGTCAATGGCCGGGGCCGGATTGCTCAGTGACGGCGCATGTGCCGTGCTCGTCGAACGCGATACCTCGATCAATCGATTGGTCTCGCTGGCCTTTCACGCGAGTGGAGAAGGTTGGCGAGGCACACTGGGAGAAGATGAATCGCGCTTCGCAGCTCAGTACTTCCTTGCGGCGCGTCGACTCGCGACGCAAACGATCGTTGAGGCAAATGTGCCACCAGCCGAGATTCAGCGCATCTTGCCTTCCCACCTTGATCTGCCAACGTGGCGCCGAACTACCGCATCGCTCGGTCTTCCAGCACGCCGCCTGTTTACTGACAACTTTGCTCGGGTCGCGCATGTGACGGTCAGCGATCCATTCATCAATCTCGTCGACTGCGATGATCTGGTTCCCGGTAAGCCTTTCCTGCTATGCGCCCGCGGAGTGGGAGGATTTTCCGCAGCGGCACTCTTCGTTCGTTAACAGGATCGTTGAATTCAGGAAATTTCGCCGACGGAGCGCCACACGATCGCTAAATACGTCGCAATATCGTTCCCGTTCCGGGCGGCGACTTTTAGAAAATCGCGTATTAAACTATTACAATCTATTGGATGACGCACCGATTCAAACCATTAGACTCCACACTAGCTACGCACCCAACGTCCATCTCGACGTAACCCTCCGGCATCGGCCCTAGCATAGCGGGTGCGCGTACATTCAGCGCCCCACTACCATACTTTTTGTCCGAGTCGCTGCCAGAGTGTCGGCGCCTTGCTCCAGAATTTTTCTTGAATGCCACTAGGCAATAAGCGAGGTAGGAGTCATGAGAACGCGATTTCGGCATCGCACAAGCAAAAAAGCATCCAAGCCACCACCATGGAATGTCACATTGGCCACCCGAATGGCGCCAATCCTGTCTCTCTTTACCGATGCAAAGGATATTTCTTCGCTTTCTGACTTGCTTGGCAATGCGGTGCTTCCCTTGGGTTTTCCATGTTATGCCGTCACACGGATCTCCCTGACTTGCGTTCGCTCTAGACCCAGCATGTCTATGGAGGCAATCTGCTCGCATTATCCCAACAACTGGGTGCAGCACTATCTACAGCACAACTATGGCTCCGTTGATCCCGTACATCGAGCGGCTTTTACTTCCTCAGGACCTTATCGCTGGGGCGATATTACCGACTTGAACCATGCTGAGCGACATGTGCTCGTGGAAGCGTGCGACGCCGGACTCAAAAACGGGCTGAGCATTCCAATTCGTGAGGTCGGGGGCAGTGTTTTGCTCATCAATCTGTCAGGTCCATCATCCCGTATCAATGCAGGGACGAGCCGGCAGCTCGCGAGCGTAATCAGCAATCTATTTCGTTTGGAGCTGGATCGGTTCGCTCCTCCCCATCCAAAGGCGTTCATTCAGCTTTCCCCGCGTCAGCGCCAATGTCTTTCATGGGTTGCGCAAGGCAAAACATCGTCGGATATCTGCATGATTCTCGAAATATCCCGCCATACCGTCGAATATCATATCACTGAAGCAATGAAGGTCCTGAACGTGAATAGCAGGATAGCAGCCGCCGTCATTGCCTCCAATTTCGGCCTACTTGATTAGCCACCTTATTTTCAGTCAAATTTCCCCGTGTGCGAGCGCGTCGCCGGCATGATTTAACCATGCCCCCGGGCCTCTCGAATCCCATATATTGAATAATTCTGGACCAACCAGAGATCTTCAATCTCGCACGGATGATGCGCGTCCAATATTCATCTGCGCCTCCTCCCTACCTAACTAGTTCCTGTTGTTGTTTCGACTTGATACGGTGGCGGCCATCAATAAATGATGGAGAACGCAAATGCCACTCATTATCGCGGGTAGGTTGAGCGACTTACCGTTTGAACTTCGTGATGGACTCGGCGCGTTCCGGTACGACGTGTTCGTGCGCCGTCTCGGCTGGCCGCTACCCGATGTTAAGGAAAATGAAACCATAGAATGGGATCACTTCGATGGCGAAAACACCATTCAGGTTGTTGAACTCACTTCCGAAGGGCAGATATGTGGTTGCGCACGTCTGATGCCAACTACCGCCCCGTACCTGCTCCGAGAACTACTTCCTCGATCGTCGAACCTCGATTTTCCCTCGTCACCCACCGTATGGGAGCTATCGCGGTTCGCCGGCTCGGGCATGCAACTCTTTCCGTATGTCATGGCCGTCGCGGCATCCCTCGGCGCGACCCGCATCATTGGTGTCGTCACCCAGGCCATCGCACGGCTGTATCGCCGCTTTGGCCTCGATCTTCAGTATGTGGGACCTCATCCGGAGACCGCTACCTCTCCGTTCGTGGTCTGCGCCATTGATCTCACGCCCGCCGCGTTCGCCAAACTTGGATCCGATCTCGATAGTCTCCGATCTTCAATCACGTGGCATCGTCCGCTCACGCCGAATGTTCGTGGCTCGGTGGCGGGGACGGTACCACGCGCTGCTCGTTGCACGGCAGACGTCCAATAGATCCCGTCCCGGCGGCGACCGTCGCGCTTCGCCGAAATTTGTGTGCTCGACTTCCACGACTACAACTAGGATGTGGATCGCCGGTGGTGATGTCGGTTATCCGCATCCTTTACCCAATCCGGCCGGATGGCGGATGCGTAGGCCTGACCGGTCCGTGAACCTTCGCCGCTTGTCTGCGCCCTCAGTCCGAGACGTTCATCAATCGCATGAGCGACAGTCGAAGATTTTGGCAGACGGCCGTCATCGCAGTCCGTCCAGAACACATGCATCGCGTCGAACAAAACTGAGAGGATCGCGGTCAGGTAAGGCAGGCGAACGACTACACCGCCTCCCATCGAATTGCCATCAACAGGACCGTAGTGATCGCTCGGCACGTCGGCAGGCAGGTCTATCCGCAACGCGTCAAGTTCACGCTGCAATCGCTCTTCAACGCAGTAGTGTGCGGTCGCCGAGTTCGCCAGGACCTTGCCAAGCTCGCACAGCTTCTCGTCTTTCAGTTGAACGCATCTTGTGAGACGACGAATCTGCGTTTCGGCCCTTCGCAAACGGATCTGTAAGGTCGCGCAATCGCACGCCGGTGCCGAGCATGCGCTTGTATCACTCGATCGCCAAACATTATCGCATTGCTCCATAGCAGGCCTCGCCTCGAACGTGGCGATATGTACTCCACACACCGCGAGAAATCGGACCGATGATGCACCGACCTGGCCGGACTCATCGCGCCGGCGCAAATCGGTTCATCTTTTTTCGTTCCTTCACGCAGCAATGTCAACTGTGAGGATTGGGGGGGGTACCGATCAACGCATCTGCGAAGTTGAACGATATGGAAAAAACGAAACGTCCCACCACAACACCGACGCAGAATTGGTCCATCAGCTGCACGATATCTCGCACGTCCTGAAAAAATGACGCGACTTGTCTGAAGTTTTACGCTTCGGGAAAGTCAGCGATCACAATATAGGTCTCCTCATTGTGCCTACGACGCAATCCAATGGAGACGGCCCCAGCGCCCCCTGGCTGATCAGAGTGGTGAGCGCACATCGGCACACAGCGGGCGACCGCCCAACAATTCGCGAATGATCGTCGACAATTTGCGTACCCAACCGCAATCGGCCAGTGTACGGATTTCGATTGCTCCATCAGGTGCGGCCTCGAAGGCGATAAATGATCGACTCCTGGCCCAAACGGTGAGAAAATCCCGCAATCGGTCCAATTGCGCTGCCCACAATGACATGTCGCAGACATGATGCGTCGCAGCGAATTGCCCTGTTCAAAGCGACGATTTCAATACTGTTTCTTTTAACCACATGGAGTGAAGAATGGCCACATATCATGAGTTGAAAGCCAAGGCTGAAGCACTACTCGTGCAAGCGGAAGAGGCTAGGCAGGCCGAACTAGAGACCGTGCTTGAAGAAGTTCGCGCGCGGGTTCAAGAGTATGGTCTCACACCGGAACAGGTCTTCGGCCGTAAGCGCACTCGTGACGCGAATGGCAGCCAACCTGCGACGCCGAAGTATCAGGATCCAAAAACGGGAAAAACGTGGAGCGGGCGTGGCCGCGAACCGTCATGGATCAAGGGCAAGAAACGTGATCGCTTCTTGATCGCCGAATAATTAAGGCTGCTTATCGATCGGGCACCCTACAGGGGGGGTGTCAGAATTTCCGTGTTCAAGGCGGGTTGAGAATCACACAGATGGTCGAACGAAGCGATCCGCGTAAAGGATAGCGAATTGGTTCATGGCCGTCCTCCAGTCGTGAGCGGCGCGGCTCCAATTGTCGGTGATATCACGCAGCTCGAGCCAGATGAGTTTCGTGGCCGCATCGTCGCTCGGGAAGTGCCCCGCGGGTCCGATGATCTTGCGCAATTGCGAGTTGATATTCTCAATGGAATTGGTAACCGGCATGATATAGCCGGTGCCTTGCGGTCCCGCGCCGAGTGGTTTGAGCGTATGGTGTGACCATCCGGGACAGGGGCACTGGGGAGCACTTCGGGTGGGCATGCCCTTGAGCCCGGCCGTGACGGCAATCAGAATGTCGCTGACGCCGCGCGTCTTCAGACGCGTTGAACACCTTCATCCAGAATTTGGCGCCCTCGGTGCCTTCGATCCGAAGGCGGAAGATGTCACGCGAGCCGTCGGGCAACACGCCCAGCGCCAGATAGACCGCCTTGTTGCACACCACGGCGTCTTCGCGGATCTTGCCCCGCAGCGCATCGAGGAACACGACCGGATACATGGGCTCGAGCGGGCAAGCCTCCCAGGCGGCGACTTCGGTCATCACTTCGTCGGTGACCGAGCTGATGAAATCGGGCGAAACCTCGGTGCCATACTGTTCTTGCAGGAAGCCTTGGATTTCCCGCACGGTCAGGCTCCGGGCGTACATGGCGACGATTTTGTCGTCGAAGCCCGTGAAGCGCCGCTCGTGCTTAGGGATCAGCAGCGGTTCGAAGCTGCCGTTCCGGTCGCGCGGCACGTCGATGCGAGTCGGGCCGTCCTCGGTCAGCACGGTCTTGGCGTCAGTGCCGTTGCGCTGGTTGGTGACAGCGACCGGTTTGGCCGCGCCGGACGGATAGCCCAGAGGTGGCGCATCTCGCCGCCCAGCGCCCGTTCGATCAACGCGTTCTTGAACGCCAGCGAGGCGGCATTGATGGCTTCGGCCGTCATCGGACCATTACCGAACTGCTCAAGCAGCTCGGCGGAAATCGCCGTCAGCTCTGCAGGCTTGGCTTTCGGTTTGCGTGGCATAAACACTCCTTGATTGGATGTTATGCCTTAAACACGAAATTTCTGACAGTCCCCCTACAGCTCTCTCCGAGCCCGCAGCTTCATGCTCAAGGCCAGTCGGATCTGTATCAAGCTGGCTCAAGCGATTCAGATCCGCCTCAGCTGCCCCAACGTTGAAGCACCCGCGCCCCCCTTCGGAATCCATGTCGGTCGTCTCGGCAGCGACTCCATTTCACCAATGGCAGCAATACCGCTAGATATCAGCGAATTCGATCGTCCTCGCATCGGCAGCAGACTCCAACCACCGCTCGCACAGACCCGCCAAGTAAGACTCCCGCAGTCGCAGATGGCTCGCTATCGATGGTCCTACCCGCATTTAGCAGCCGCAATCCAAGATCGGCCGCAATGCCTTGACTGCAAGGGTACGCCGAACAGATCCCGACAAGATGCCCCACAAATTGGTCCTCACCGACTCTGTTACGTCCGGGACGCTCCCTATAAGCCGCCGCGGTGCTGACATGTGGTTTTCGACGAGAGTCTTAATTATGTAAAATACAAATGGAGTACTAACGAACGCGTTTATGGGTACATCGGTCGGCCACTATCGCGTCACCGCAACTGTTGCAATCAACGTAGTCAAGGCGGAGGCCTGCGTAAAGCTGTACGCGTGGGGGCCAAATACTCTCATTGAATCTGCGCGCCGGGTCTTCGAACCATGCTCGTGAAGCACCCAACCGTTCCCACATCTGAGTGTCGTGTCGTCGGCGCACGCATGTGACGCAGCACGTCGATCGCTCCCGCTTCCCGTAAACACTCACCGCTTGGATGCGTCAGACCGCCGACGAGATCGGGCGTGGCCGACGCGCCGCGCACTCTGCACGAGGCAGCAGCGGGGGATGCCATCGATCACGCCGTGCGCCGACCGCCCTGTTCCGACGCGGACCGGCAGATAATGGTCCACCCAACCTGTAGAAAGCAAACATGCAGCTCAAAGCTACGCCAGAATTTCACGCGGGAACCTCCAGGTTGCGAGTGTGAAGACGGGCCGCGTCGTGCGCCGCCTCGCGTTCCACTCTCAGATGTGGCCACGCGCTTGTATGCTTTTGGGGGTGCGAACTCGCTACGCCGGCGAGCGAACCCACGCTGGGAGTGGCCGAACGTCCATTGAGCGCGCGTAGGTGGGATCCACGCAGTCGTCGAAAATGTCGAGGTGACCATCGCTAGGCGCCCAGCTGAGTTCGCGCCGCGTACGCGGCGCGCGCGTGCGGCTGCATGACGAAAACACGATCGGCCCCATGAATTTATCCCAGATCTCCGCTGCTTCGCTGACGGTGACGCTTCGAGTAGGCGCGTCCAAATGCCGACCGATCTTCTCCGCGAGCGACCTGTAGCTCGTCTCGCCGGATACGGCGTGATAAAGCGCCCCTGCAACGCCCTTTTCCAGTGCTAGTCGGTACACCTCGGCCAGATCATCGACGTGAACGTTGGAATAGACGTTAAGTCCGCGGCCAACGTAGCAAACTGCGCCGGTCTTCGCGGCCGAATGATACAAATCTGCAATGACCTTGCTGCCGCCATGCCCCCAAACTAGCGGCGGACGAATGCAGAGCGAACGGATACCACGCGCTGCGCTCGCACGAACCATGTTTTCGATTTCGAGGCGCGGGGCTATCTGACGCCGCGGCGGGAATGTGTCGTCCTCAGCATAAGTGTTCTCGCTCCAGTCGCCGTCGGTGCGCTCGGACAGCAAACTGGTACCGCTGGTGAAGATGAAAGGTTTGTTGCTGCCCTCAAGATTGCGCAACATGGCCGAGACCACGCGCTGCTCGTCTTCAAGCATCAACTGCGCGGCCCAAACAATCGCATCGTGATCGTGTCCGAGCGAGGTAAGTTGGGCATCGTCACTCAGATCGCCATGCAATGTTGTGATGCCAGCCGCCTCGGGCGAGTCTGCGCTTCGGGTGTTCCGGATGAAACCTGTCACGCTGTGACCAGCCGCAATGAGTCTGGCGGCAACGTGCTTGCCGATATATCCTGTTGCACCTAGGAGGAGGATTTTCATTTTCCGGGTTCTCTCTGGAAGGTAATCGAAATCAGCATACCGCCTCGCTTGGGAGGTCTATCGTTGCGCAAGCACTTAGACCGTGCTCGTGTTCAACAAGCACTTAGAAATGGTTTCAAAAAGGCTTCGTAGGGGCTGCTAACCCGTAAGGCAACCTGTTAACCTTGATCGTCGTGACAACAGGATCGAGGAGATGGGCAAACCAATCATCGACGACGAACTGTGGGCACTGATCGAACCGCTGCTACCACCAGCGAAGCCTCGCCGCTTCAAGTATCCGGGCCGCAAGCCGGATCCGGCGGCGCTGACCGGCATCTTGTTCGTGCTGAAGACCGGCATCCGGTGGCGAGATTTGCCTGCAGAGATGGGATGCGGTTCGGGCGTCAGTTGCTGGCGAAGGCTACGCGATTGGCAACAGGCCGCCGTATGGGATCGCTTGCACGCAGTGCTTCTAGCAAGGTTGCGAGCGGCGGACAAGATCGACTTCTCGCGCGTGGTCGTGGACTGGTCCTCGATTCGCGCGGTTGGGGCGGGCGAAAAACTGGTCCGAACCCCACCGATCGAGCGCGACCCGGATCCAAGCATCACCTCGCCACCGACGCCAACGGAACGCCGATCGCGGCAATCCTGACTGGCGCCAACCGTAACGACGTCACTCAACTCGTGCCGCTGATTGAGGCCATCGTGCCGATCGGCGGCAGACGCGGACGGCCTTTGAGCCGTCCTGGCCGCGTCTACGCTGATCGCGGATACGACCACGACAAATACCGACGCGTACTTCACGAGCGCAGTATCCCCACTAGCATCGCCCGGCGTGGCCACCCGCACGGCAGTGGCCTTGGGAAAGTCCGTTGGGTTGTCGAGCGTACACATGCCTGGTTGCATCATTTCCGTCGTCTACGTATTCGCTTCGAACGTCGCGCTGACATTCACGAAGCGTTTCTCAAACTCGGCTGTTGCTTGATCTGCTGGAACACTCTTCAGCGCGCGCAGCAGTCTTTATGAAACCGTTTCTTAGGCTTCGGTTGATCCGCTATGGCCCTGATCGCGGGTTTCACGATATCGACTTAACCATCCCGCTTTTTGCATTAGAATGGCTGCTCAGATCAATCTATCTAGCAACCGTCGCTCAAGCTCTTTCCGAAACTCTAATGCGCCAAACGAGCGAACTTTGCAAAGCTCTCCATTAATTGCAAGTGACGGCAATGTCACTACGCCTAGCTCGATCGCATAGTCAATCTCGTCAATAACATTGACGTCACGCCAAATCACTTCCGATGCGCATACCTCCCTGGCGATTTCCTGCAGCGCATCGTCGATAAGCTTGTATCGGTTGCAACCGGGCGCAAAGAAAAACTCCACTCGCAGGCTCATAGATCTCTCGCAGGACTGGGTAGCGATCTCATCGGCACAGCCGAGCCCGACCTCATGTAGCAGAGGTGATCCAGTTCGCGACCGCTTGGTGAGCTTCGCTACAAACTATATTTGCATGCATGTCAGAATGAGACGCTAATAACGTTGGCGAATGTACGCGGTGAGCGGTGTCAGGACGATCCCGTCCTTCCCGCACCGCGAAGCGATGTTCGTCTTCCGACACCCGATCGGTCATTCGGCGATCCGATTCCGAGTTGCTCGGATACAATCTTGGCCACCCGAATTGCGTCGTCAAAACTCTGCTCGGTCGCAACGTGCTTTCGATCCACGTTCACGATCCAGCTATCGAACGCATAGCGCCAACGAATGCGACGCTCCTCTAGCAGAACAGAAAACCAGCGCCAGATCGATGCATCTTCTGCATTTACGGCCGCCGCCGCATCGAGACGGGCGCGTTGCATGACTCCCATTTCTGCCAACCGTTACCAGTTTGAGGTTCCAAACCGGCGTCGGCTACTAAGCGAGCTGAGTCGCGAGTTCCGGCACGAGCGCGAACAGATCGCCTACCAGGCCGTAGTCGGCTACGCTGAAGATCGGCGCTTCGGAGTCCTTGTTAATCGCGACAATCACCTTCGAATCCTTCATGCCGGCCAGATGCTGGATCGCACCCGAGATGCCGACCGCGATGTACAGCTGCGGCGCGACGATCTTGCCGGTCTGGCCGACCTGGTAGTCGTTCGGCACGTAGCCGGCGTCGACGGCAGCGCGCGATGCGCCCAGTGCTGCCGACAGCTTGTCGGCCAGCGGCTCCAGCACCTTCGTGTAGTTCTCGCCGCTGCCCAGGCCGCGGCCACCCGACACGATGATCTTCGCGCTGGTCAGTTCCGGACGGTCCAGCTTCGTCACTTCACGGCTCACGAACTGCGACTTGCCGGCGTCGGCCGCCGCTTCGATCTTCTCGACCGCCGCGCTGCCACCTTCGGCTGCAACCGGATCGAAACCCGTTGCGCGCACCGTGATGACCTTGATCGGGTCGCTCGACTGCACCGTCGCGATCGCGTTGCCCGCGTAGATCGGGCGTTCGAACGTGTCGGCACTGTCAACCGCTGTGATGTCCGAGATCTGCGCGACGTCCAGCTTCGCGGCGATACGCGGCGCGATGTTCTTGCCGTAGGCGGTCGCCGGCGCGAGGATGTGCGAATAGTCCTTCGCGATGTTCAGCGCGGTCGCTTCGACGTTTTCCGCCAGGCCTGCGGCCAGTTGCGGCGCGTCGGCCAGCAGCACCTTCGAAACACCTGCGATCTTCGCCGCTGCGTCGGCCGCCGCTTGCGCGTTGTGGCCCGCAACCAGCACGTGGATGTCGCCACCGATCTTCGCTGCCGCTGCCACCGTATTCAGCGTCGCGGCCTTGATCGATGCGTTGTCGTGTTCTGCAATCACCAGAATCGTCATTTCTTTCCGCTCCCTCTTACAGCACCTTGGCTTCGGTCTTCAGCTTCTCGACCAGCGTCTTCACGTCCGGCACCTTCACGCCGGCTGCGCGCTTCGGCGGCTCGACCACCTTCAGCGTCTTCAGACGCGGCGCGACGTCCACGCCCAGGTCTTCCGGCTTCACCGTTTCCAGCGGCTTCTTCTTCGCCTTCATGATGTTCGGCAGCGTCACGTAGCGGGGCTCGTTCAGGCGCAGGTCGGTCGTCACGACCGCCGGCAGCGACAGCGACAGCGTTTCCGCGCCACCGTCGACTTCACGTGCGACGGTTGCCTTGCCGTCGGCGATCGTCACCTTCGACGCGAACGTCGCTTGCGGCAGCCCTGCCAGCGCAGCCAGCATCTGGCCCGTCTGGTTCGAATCGTCGTCGATCGCCTGCTTGCCGAGGATCACCAGTTGCGGCTGCTCCTTGTCGACCAGCGCTTTCAGGATCTTCGCGACGGCCAGCGGCTCGACGCTGTCGTTCGACTCGACGAGGATCGCGCGATCCGCGCCGATCGCAAGCGCCGTACGCAGCGTTTCCTGCGCTTGCGTCACACCGACCGACACCGCGATCACTTCGGTCGCGACACCCGCTTCCTTCAGCCGCACCGCTTCTTCCACCGCGATTTCGTCGAACGGGTTCATCGACATCTTCACGTTCGCGATGTCGACGCCCGTGTTGTCCGACTTCACGCCAACTTTGACATTCGCGTCTACCACTCTTTTCACAGCAACAAGGATTTTCGTCACTTCAGGTAGCTCCAGAAAATCGATAACCATCACACATGCTTCTCTCTGTACGAAAGAATTCGAATCTATTAAGTCGGCTCTCACGCCCATTGAGTATTGTCAACTAGACGCAGACGCTCTCTAACGGATGTATCCCCATGCGACTGCGTGGCGAAAAGAATTTTCGTACGATCGCGTGATTCACATCTCTGAGTGAACGAAACATCCAGACCGGAGAATCGTCTTTGTCGATCAATATTGATCGTACTCCTTCGCAAAAATCACCGACCTCGATGGCCCGAACGGCGATATCGAACTCCATGCGGAAACAGTCTTCCAGAGACATCGATCGTGCCCGCAGCAGCATTTCCCGGGTCACATCGAGCATCAACGGAGAACGCGCAAGCAACGCGTCTATTGAAGCTCGAAGCCAGCCACGCTCTTGTTCCGATACATCACTTTCGAGTGCACGGTCCATCGATTCGACGATCTCTTCAACTGTCAAATGGACGCTGAAGTGCTCCCGAATCAACGGGAGGAACCGGCCGAACCCGGAATCCGGAATCGGATCCAACGGCGAGATAAAGACATCTCGCATACTCTGTCGAACATCGGTCAGATCGAGCATCTTGAGCCGCCTTTCGAAGTTCTTCAACGACGCACTGGGCGCATAAGCATCCGCAAGCCCTAGGCGCATGGCATCCGGGCCGGACAGTGTTTTCCCCGTCAAGCCCAAATAGAGCGCCACCTCGATCGGGATACCGGACAAAGACCTGATCGCACCAATTCCCGACAGGAAACCCAATCTTGTTTCAGGCAGTGATACGTTGGTTCGCTCAGTGACGACACGCAATGATGAGGATTGTGCCAGCCCCGTTCCGGAGCCGGCCGTCACGCCATCCATCAGCGTCACGACAGGTTTTTTCAAGCTGCGAAGTGCGAACTGGAGCCGATACAGATCGACAAGCATCTGACGCCATCCTGCATCGCACTTCATGACGAGGCGATACAAATCGTTCATATCGCTTCCCGCACAAAAATTCCCGTCGTGTCCGCCCCGCATCACAAGTGCGACGACATTACGGTCCACGTGACAATGCTCCACCCACTCGACCATCTGACGCACCATGTCATGCGACAAGGCGTTCATCGTCTCCGCCCGGTTCAGTATGACGACTGCAACGCGGTCGATCTGCTCGAACATGATTGTCCGGTCTGCGTTGCAGCTACCCAGCGGGTCGAAGTCAAGCTGAAATGGCACTGCGCGACTGATATCCACTTCATCCATCTCCAACCTGAGCGCTGTTCGCCTCGCGATGCGCGGATTCGTCAAGCTACCGCACAATATGCCGCGCGCCGGCCAGCGAACAACTAATTTCGATTGCCAATGCGAAAACCCGTGATCGACTACTCAAAGTGCTGCGCTCGACTCACTCTTCACTTTTTCCGTCGTAAACAGCATCTTGAGAAGCAGAAACACCACGCGAAAACTCAGCAGCTTCAACGCGCTGCGCAGTTCGCCGGGCGTCAGATGCGCTTCGATGGGCATGGCCCCCATGATGGTTCCAGTAATGACCAGGTGATCGCCGCTCGGCTTCAGCGCGTCCACCTCCATCAAATCTCCGTTGTCGGACGTGTAGAGCTTCATATCCGTATCCTTTTTCCAGTGTCGCGATCACAGGCTCACGAAAGCCCTTTTCAGATCGACCTTCCAATCCATCAGCATCTTCATCGCGGTCGCGCGCCCACCCAGCGTCACGGCGCCACCCGGATGGAGGAACGGCCCGGCAAGATAGAAGCCCTTGAGGCCCGGCACCGTATATTGCGCGAGTTCCGGAATGGGGCGCCGCCCCATGAACTGCGAAATCGTCGTTCCGCATCCGAAGATATCGCCGTGCTTCATGGATGCAGAATGCCGGTGGTGGTCGAGCGGAGTTTCGCGATACGTGCCGATGATCGAGCTGCGGTCAAGATTTGTTGTGTATTTGCACATCTCGTCGTAGATCGCGTCGCACCAATGCTCCTTGACGTCATCCCATGCCGCGAGGCCGCCATTCGCGAGTTCCAGCGGCGCGAAATGGTAGAGGTACATCGCAGCCTTGCCGGCTGGCGCGCGGGACGGATCATGCAAGCTCTGAACGGCAATCAACGGGCTGAGGTGCCCCTCCGGCATCTCGCCGTAGCGATAGGCGTCGAAACTCTTGCGCAGTGCCCGATAGTCGCGCTGCACGCATTCGACAAGCATCGATTTCGAATATTCGTCGCCCGCCTTCCATTTCGGCGCCTCGCTCAATGCGATCTGCTGATTGATCGCGCCGAACGAGCTGAGCGTCACCTTCTCCGCGGCGGCAGCGACTTCGGGATCGACACCCTCGACGAGCTTGCCCAGATCCCACGGATGGATCGAGCCGACGACCGCGTCCTTCGCGGTGATATACGACCCGTCCGCGAGTTCCACGCCAACGGCACGGCCGCCGCTAACCTTGACCCTGACGACCTGCGAATTCGTTCGAATTTCGCCGCCGTAATGCTCAATGCATCGAATGATCGCCTTCGTCAGGTTTGCGCTGCCGCCGACCACGGCGCCCGCGCCCCGCGAGTGCGCGATACCCAGGAGCATCGTGGGAACGATCCCCGTTCCCTTGACCTCCGGAGCCATCATGAGCTCCGCGCACCACTTCATGATGTGCATTTTCAACTCGGGCGACTCGAACGTCCGCTCGAGCACGTCATAGGCGCTGTCCAGCAGGTTTGTGACCATGCGCCGGCCCTTCGGAGTCTGCTCGAGCATCCCGAGAAACCCGCCGACCGGGAGAGGCGGAGCAAAATAGCTTTTCAGAAAAAGTGGCAGCAGCGCTTGACTTTCCAGCACGAAATTCCGGTAGGTTTGCGCGTCACGCTCCGAAAATTTCGCGATCGATTCGCACGTGCGATCGAGATCGTTCCACGTAATCAGCCCGGTGTTATCGTCGAATACGGTTGCGAACGTCGCCTCCGTATAAGCCCACTCCAGCCCGAAGCGGCTCTCCAGTCCGAGTTCATCGTGCGTGAGCGCCGGGTTGGCGAGGCAAATGACCATGCCGGTGGCATGCGGATCACCCGTGAATCCGGGCGCGGGAGCTACCGACACCACGCCACCGCCACAGTGATCATTTTTCTCGAGGACGACCACGCTCTTGCCGATTTTCGCCAAATACGCGGCAGCGGTCAGCGAGTTGCTACCGCCCCCAACTACAACGATGTCGTATGAATCCCGCACCTGACTGTCTCCAATATTTGATGAACACGCGTTCTCACGCGATAGGTACGACGGTCTTTATCGAAAAGAGGCGTCGCGGCAAAATTCTCTTCAATAAGATTTCGGCAGATCGAGCACGCGCTCGGCGATGAAGGAAAGAATCATCTGCTCGGTGACTGGCGCGATGCGCGGAAGAATCGACTCCCTGAACAGCCGCTCGACCTGGAATTCACGCGCATAGCCCATGCCACCGTGGGTCAAAACCGCTCGCGTTGCAGAATCGAATGCGGCGCGCGCGGACAGGAATTTGGCCGCGTTCGCTTCCGCGCCGCACGGGATTCCCTGGTCGTACATCCAGGCAGCGCGCAGGCACATCCAGTAGGCGGCTTCCGTCTGGGTCCAGCACTCCGCGAGCGGATGCTGAATACCCTGATTGCGCCCGATAGGCTGGCCGAACACGACTCGGTCGCGCGCATAGGCAGATGCGCGCCGGATCGCGTCGCGCGCCAGGCCGACGGATTCGATCCCGACCAGAATCCGCTCAGGGTTGAGACTATCCAGCAGATAGTGAAAACCCCGTCCTTCCTCACCGACACGATCCTCTTCCGGCACGAACAAATCGTCGATGAAGACCGCGTTCGAATCCACGGCGTTGCGCCCCATCTTCTTGATTCGCCGAACTTCGACCTTGTTGCGATCGAGATCCGTGTAAAACAGTGTCATGCCATCGGTCGGGCGCTTGCATTCGGATTTCGGCGTCGTCCGCGTCAGAAGAAGAATCTTGTCGGCAACCTGCCCTGTCGACGTCCACATTTTTCGGCCACTGACCCGATAGCCGCCGGGGGCCGCTGTCGCAAACGTCGAGATGCTCGTGGTGTCGAGTCCGGCATCGGGCTCCGTCACACCGAAGCACGCCTTCTGGTCGCCCTTGATAAGCGGCACGAGCCAACGCTGCTTCTGTTCGGGCGTACCATGCACCACCACGGCATGCGGTCCGAAGAGATTGATGTGAATCGCTGACGCAGCGGAATAGCCGCCGCCACTGGACGTCACCGCGTGCATCATCACGGCAGCTTCCGTAACCCCAAGTCCCGAACCACCCAGCTCCTCCGGCATCGTGATGCCAAGCCAGCCCGCGGCCGCCATCGCCGCATAGAATTCCTGTGGGAAGCGACCAGCCTCGTCGCAATCGCTCCAGTAGTCGTCGCCGAATTCGGCACATACCTTGCGCACGTTGGCATCGATTTCCCGATGCAATTCAGTCAGCTCGAAATTCATAGAGACCCAGCTAAAGTCGGTAAGGAGGGCCGGGCGATCGAATCGCCCGCCCGACGGAAGCCATATTAGTACGGATGCATACGATATGCAAGAGGATACTCTTGTCGCTGCGACTTGCCGCAGTCGTGATCGCCAGCGCGCCACGTCGTCGCCACCGGGTGTACGTAGCAGTGTTCCGCGACCATCGACAAAGCGTCTTCGGCGAAGCGCGGAACCCACTCCTAGTCATCGTCTGATGTTTGGCACGCACATATATAGTATGCGTGCGCATGATATGCTATCGAAAAAACGTGGAACGGAGTTGACCGAGGCCCGCACTGTCCGGAGCCCTCGCCGGCCGGACTACATTCACCCACCATTTGGAGACGTCATGCGCAAGGCAGACAAAGTCATCATCACCTGTGCCGTCACGGGTTCGATCCACACTCCCACCATGTCGAGTGCGCTTCCCGTCACACCTGAGGAAATTGCGGAAGCGGCTGTCGGGGCCGCACAGGCAGGCGCTTCCATCATTCATCTGCACGCGCGCGATCCCGAGACAGGGCGCCCCTCTGCGAGTGCGGATCTGTTCATGCAATTCCTGCCTGCGATCAAGCGGCGATGTGACGCAGTTCTGAACGTCAGCACCGGCGCAGGACTTGGCATGTCGATGGACCAGCGCGTCGAAGCGGCACGTGCCGCCTGCCCCGAAGTCGCGTCACTCAACATGGGGTCGATCAATTTCAACATTTCCGGCGCCGCGGAAAAAATCGATCAATTCAAGCACGACTGGGAGCGCCCTTATCTCGAGAGCACAAAGGACTTCGTCCTGAAGAACACGTTTCAAGATATCGAAACGATCATCGTCGAGCTCGGGCATCGACATGGCGTCAAATTCGAGTTCGAGTGCTACGACGTCGGACACTTGTACACGCTCGATCACTTCGTTCGTCGCGGACTTCTGAAGCCGCCGTTCCTGATCCAATGCATTTTCGGCATTCTCGGCGGTGCCGGTGCCGATCTGGAGAATCTCGCGCATATGAAGGCCGTCGCCGACCGCCTCTTTGGCGACGACTACTATTTGTCGGTACTCGCTGCAGGCCGTCATCAGATGCGATTTGTGACGCAGAGCGCGCTCTTTGGCGGTCACGTACGCGTTGGCCTGGAAGACAGCCTGTATATCGGCCGTGGCCGCCTTGCAGAGTCCAACGCAGAGCAGGTTGCGAAAATTCGCCGCATCCTGCAGGAGCTTTCCCTCGAAATCGCAACGCCAGATGACGCGCGTCAAATGCTCGACCTCAAAGGTCAGGATCAGGTTGGATTCTGAGTCGGCACCGCGAATCCACTTGCTCCATCGAGGTGTCATCCCGATCCGCGCACCTCGATCGAGGTGTGCGGCGAGAGAGGCATTGAAGTCGATCTCGCACGCGAAATCATGAAGTCAGGGGGCCCGGAGATGGATCTGCTGCACGAAAATGCGTTGAAACACCCGCAAAAGGCCGCCGTAGTCATGGCGGGCGGAGAATCCATCACGTACGAGGCGCTCGACAGACGAGCGACACAAGTCGCGCATTGGCTCATTTCCGTTGGTCTCGAGCCGGGAGACGGCATAGCGATGCTGATGGAGAATCATCCCGGCACTTTCGAGCTATGGTTTGGCGCCCGTCGAGCCGGTCTCTACTACACGCCCTTAAGCATCCATTTGACCGCTCGCGAGGTAGCCGACATTCTGGACGACTGCTCGGCCAAACTGCTGTTTACCACGTCGAAGACTGCTTCAATCGGTGAGCAACTCCGAACCACGACAGCGACAGCGGCGGCCGATATCCGCCATGTTGACGTCGACGGCCCGGGCAACGATCCGCATTCGTACCAAGCGGCAATCCGAGCCGTTCCGGACGGCGTCGAGCTGCCGCGCCGCCCACTCGGCCGCGAGTTCATTTACTCGTCTGGAACAACGGGAAAACCCAAGGGAATTCGCCGCCCACTCGTTCGACATGAAGATCGCTTCGTGCTCCCGGAACTCGAGCAACGCCTGCGAGCGCTCTTCGAATTGTCGCGCGACACACGCTATCTACATCCGTCACCGCTCTACCATTCGACCGGGCGCTTCAACATACGCGTCATCGAATGCGGCGGGACGGCCGTAGTCATGGACAAGTTCGATGCTGAAGCCGCGCTTGATGCCATTGAGCGATATCGCATCACGCACTCGCATTGGGTGCCGACCATGTTCATACGCATACTCGCCTTGCCCGATGAAATTCGGCGGCACCGCAATTTGGCGTCGATGCGCTTGGCGCTCCATTCGGCCGCGCCATGTCCTGACAATGTCAAGGAACATATGATTGATTGGTGAGGCCCGATCCTGACCGAGTATTATGCGGGTACGGAAAACGCAGGACTCGCTTATATCGACTCATACGACTGGCTGCGGCATCGTGGTTCAGTCGGCCGCCCTATTACCGGGAAGGTCCATATCGTCGGAGACGATGGCGCCGAACTCGTCGCCGGTGAGGTCGGGCATATCTTCTTTAGCGGGGGCGTGAGTTTCACGTACCACAACGACGCAGCAAAAACGGCGTCAGCGATCGACGACCATGGCTGGAGCACATACGGCGACCTCGGTCACGTCGATTCGGATGGCTATCTGTACATCAGTGACCGGCGCGCCGACTTGATCGTCACCGGGGGTGTCAACGTCTACCCACTTGAGATCGAAAACGTCCTTGCTGTACATCCTTCTATATGCGATGTCGCTGTGGTAGGCGTGCCAGATCCAGTCTACGGCGAGCATATAAAGACAGTCGTCCAATTGAAAGCCGACTACATCGGACGTGTATCGGTTGCCGATCTGCAGGCATTCTGCGCAAGCCAGCTATCTAAGCTGAAATGTCCGCGAAGCATCGATTTCACGATGACACTGCCGAGGAATGAGTCGGGAAAGCTGTTGCGGCGGGTTCTCAAGGAGCAGTACCGAACAACCCCTCTTTCTCGCCAAACTCATAAGCAGTAGGTCATTCTCTCAACTATTGAGGATGTCCTTCAGTGCCTGGTTTAGCCGTCGATGCTTGTAGAACGCTATCCAGTCGGTGATCAATAGGCTGGTAGTTTTAAGGTTCTGGAGCAGCGGCTTCGGTCAGACACATCGCTTCCGCGAGCAGAGAAAAATGTGGCGTCGTGCATTTCTTTCGCACGCGATTGCCATGCGTCAAGGGGACGTAACAGCAATATGGAAACCAACACGCCAATCCCGGACATGCCCTGGGAATGCCTACCTCCGACCGATACTGAACATAGGCTTGCCACACGGCATCAGTGGACCGACAGCCCCCCTTTTGATCATCGGCTCGATTAACGCCTCCAACGATTTGCTTGGCGCTGGCATGTGCCCCCTCCGGCCAGCGCCTCGTCTCGATCAAGCTGGACGTGTCAGCTACCGAACGTCAACTTTCCAATGCTGTTTCCGGTAAATTCACCGAACCAAATTTGCCCTGCTCGAGTGCTGTTAAGATCGCAAATCCCCGCCAAGGGTGTATGCACGGGAAACTCCTTGAGGGTGTTGGTAGCGGGATTAAATTGCGCGATCTTGTTCCCGCCCTCAAATCCACCTTCTGCAATATAGATGTTTCCATCCGACCCCTCCCGGATCGGACCAGGGAACGGTAACGGCATACCAAGCGATGACAGCAAGTTTGCCGTCAGGCCCTGAAACGACAACATATCGTATTCGATGATATTTCCGGAATTGACATCGAGACGTCCGAATTTCTGAGCTGCCGTTTCCGTAAACCAGATTATTCCGTTGTGGTCTGTAGTTACGCCCTGCGGCAACGCCGCCGGTGTAGGCACGTTGTACTCATTGATTTGCCTGGTAAAGACGTCGATCGTTGCAATCTTGTTAGCGGCCGCAAGCGAAATCACCATTGTGTTTCCTGGCCCAGGTTGGATGATCTGAGTCGCCACACTCACCGTCGAGAGAGGTGTAGGCAACGGAATAATTTCAATGTTTTTCGTCAATACGTCGATTCGACCTACAGCATTGACACCAGACAGGCTGAACCACATTGCACCGTCTTTACCCGCTGCAATCGCACTCGCCAAGGCCGTGCCGACACTGATCGGCGTTTTCAGAATTTGACCAACTGGAATCGGGTAGTTCTGCATCGCCCCGTTCGTCGTATCAAGTCGTGTGATGACGTTCGCCGCCACCTGAGGAAACCAAAGTGCTCCGTCCGGGCCGATCTCCATTCCCCCTGGCACGGCTGCCGGCTGGCCTAGCGGAAAGGAAGTGAACCTTCCGGAGCTCGGGTCAAATCGAGATATCGCACTCGCGAGAATGTCTTCGATCCACAGAATTCCGCGGCTATCGAACTTTAGTTCGCACGGACCAGCTGCGAGGTTCGGCAGCGCATACTCCGTGACCTGAGGTGACCCGCCAAGCAACTGGGCCATCGAAGCGGATCCGGCACTCAAGAATCCAGCGGCCAGCAAACATCCGATCACACGGACAGCTACTTTCTTGCGGCCAGCGTTCGTCTTTCCGCGACCGAACTTGGCTGCGCGGTTCAATCTCTTATTAAAAAACATGCGATAGTCTCCTTGGAGTACGTGGATCCACGATCAGGTAACGCACTTGCATTCCGGAAAACACTGCCCAGATCGACAACATTTTCTTCTTGAACCAAGAGGTTTTCATGCTGCCGACATTCCGCATTTCATAATAATTCCGTTGTGCGTAATGTTCTTCTCATTTTTTACAATCCCCGTCATTATGCACATTACAATTTCGATAAAAATCGTTAAGTCTTATTTAACATCGATCTATCCTGACTTGAAGAAGTCAGGGAGATAACCTTGTTGTCTTAGTGGCGGCACCTTGACTTCGATGCGTCCGTGGCGCTCACGAGCGGCATACGTCGTCAGCGGTAGGTGAGTCACCGCGTTCACGGCCTGCCCGCTTTCGACGTCGAAACGGGCACCGTGACGCGGGCAATGAATCGTACGTGCATCCACGATTCCACCTTCGAGGGGTTGCCGGGCATGCGGACAGAGATTGGCGAATGCATAAACCCCCGTGTCTATTCTGCAAACAAGGATGTTACGGCCGCTCACGCATGCCGCACGTTGCCCACGGACCGGCAAGTCGGCCGCTGCCATCACATCGACAAAGTCGTCGTCGCTCACAGGTTCCCCTCCCGGACTTGACCGCCTTCAAATGTCGAGGTAACGGTCGAGCGTCTCATGGAAATGACTGATACGGCTTTCCTGATACTGCCCCGGCGTCGTGAACGCATGTTTCTCGCTCGCCGACTTCAGGCCGGCCTGGATGTTGGGCAGATTGCACATGTCCTGCTCGAAGATGTGGCTGATCAGGCCAAGCTGCGGCACGGTATCGAACGTATCGTCGAAACCCAGTTCCACGACCGGTGCAGACGGCGGACGCGGTACATGATTGCCGGGAAGCGGAAGCAGCAGGCGAATGACCATGACCGATTCGTTCGGATTGTCCTTGTACGGCAGGAACTGATACGTCAACGGCAGCCCCTCTCCATACCAGGGACAGAAATTCGGGAACATGAAGTACTGAATCGTGTCGACCAGCTCCGCATCGGACAAAGAGGTAAAGTCGCGTCCCAATGCAGCACCCATTGCCTTCCGGCGCCACTCCGCGAGTTCGGCTCGCCCTCGGCCGGCCGATGCGTCGAATTTCGGCATGACTGCGTCAGGGCCCATTGCCATCGCGAAGACCTGCGTGACGGCATCGAGCGCGATTTGCTCCGACGCGTCGTCGCCGAGATGCGGGCTCGGAATACCAAGCGGCGTGATCAGTCGGCTAATATGACTCTTTCCGTCATCCCAGATGTCGTACTGCGTCGACGCATCACCGGTAAACGGCAGTGCGTCGGCGTGCGTTTCGATGACGTGATACGCTTCGAGAAAGGCCTCCAGCGTCACCTTCCAGTTGGCGCGAACAAGCTTTCGCACATGGACGAATGTGAAGCGGTCCTCGGGCTTCCAGCTCTCGAAATGCTTGGGCAACACACCCAGCGCGTCCGACAGCGGCGCGGCATTCGAATCCGGGTTGATGAAGACGAAGCCGCCCCATGTTCCGACCTTGGCTTCCGGCAAACGGTACTCACCGTCCGAGATCTGCGGAAAATCCCATCGACTCGGAATATGCTTCAGGCTGCCATCGAGATGCCATTCCCAACCGTGGAACGGACAGCGAACGTGCTCGCCAGAACTGCGGCCGCCGCACAAACGCGTGCCGCGATGCAGACATGAATTATGGAACGCGCGAATTTCGTTCGGCGCGCTTCGCACGATCATGAAGGACAGGTTGCCGACGTCGTAATTGATGCGATCGCCAACTTCCGGGATGTCCTCTTCCCGGCACGCGAACTGCCATGTTTTCTTCCAGATTCGCTCCGTCTCGAGGGATGCGATTTCGGGATCCCAGTAGTGAGCGAACGGAATGGCGCGGGCGCCGGGCTCCGTATTTCCGCAAGAGCGCAGCGCTGCCGGAGGCGGACGGCTATCTCTCTCGAGCAGCTTGCAAACCAGGGGGCTCACGCTTGACGAGTGACCACGCTTGCGGTCGCCGGCATTGTTGTTGCTCATCCTGCCATCTCCTTTGCATCATGTGTAGGTATCGGAATGCCTTGATCGTCGCGGCACCCGTGGTGAAGCTTGCACGCTCCTCTTCGGTAGGCTCATGATATATATCAACGGATACGATATGCAAGCATATCTATATTCACTCGGCACCGTAGGCATTCCGCGCAGTTCCGCGGGCGCTGCACAGCGCACCCTGAGCGAGCGCGCCCCTTTTACCCTGCCTGGTGGGCTCGTGCGCGCCGTCACCGAATGTCAGCGCCGCAATAAGCCGTATACGCAGCATCGTTGACTTTCGGTGTAGGCCGGCACTGCGAGCAGGGTGTCAGTCGCTTCCGTGATGCGCCGGTAGACATATGTCGTATGCTTGCCTATAGTATTCCAGAGAACCACATGCGTGGCTTGCCACCCTAGGGAAAAGCCCGATCATTTGCCTATCTACCCATCCAGGAACCATGAATCTCGAAAAGGTACTCACGAAGCAATTTCCGGAACTCGAACACCCGCTCACTGCGCGCGATTGCATGTTGTATGCCCTCGGAATCGGTGCGGGAAGTCAGCCTGACGACCCCGGACACCTGCAGTTTGCGTACGAGCACGGCCTCAAGGTATTTCCGTCGATGGTCAACGTCATCTCGCATCCCGGCGGCTGGGTGAAAGAGCCCGCGCTCGAGATCGACTGGGTGAAGCTGCTGCATGGCGAGCAGAGCTTTGAAACGCATCAGCCGCTCGAAGTCGGCAAGACCTACATCGGCAGCTTCCGCGTGTCGAAGGTGATCGACAAGGGGCCCGGCAAGGGCGCATTGCTGTATCAGGAGAAACAGCTTCGAGAGAAGGAGTCGATGAACCTCGTCAGCACGGTCACGTCGACCTACGTGCTACGAGGCGACGGCGGATGCGGCGGCACAACCACGGAAGCGCCCTCACCCCATGCGATACCGGATCGTCCGGCCGACGCCCGTTGTAGCCTGCCGACCCTTCCGCAGGCAGCGCTTCTCTATCGATTGTCCGGCGACTACAACCCGATCCACGCGGATCCGTCATTGGCACGCAAGGCGGGTTTCGACCGCCCGATTCTGCATGGCCTGTGCACACTTGGCGTCGCGACGCGAGCCGTATTGCAAACCTATTGCGACAACGATCCGCTGCTTCTGCGTTCACTGAGCCTCCGCTTTTCCTCCCCTGTCTATCCAGGCGAGACCATCGTTACCGAGATGTGGCTCGACGGTTCGATCGTCAGTTTCAGCGCGAGGGTCGCCGAGCGCGACGTCGTCGTACTGAACAACGGTCGCGCCGAAATCGCACAGTGAGACATCAGCAAAATGAGCCAATCGATACCCTATTCGAACTACACGAATCTCGCAGTCAAGCGTGACGCCGGAATCGCCACCGTTTCCATCAATCGTCCCGACTCGCTGAACGCGATCAATGCAGGCCTACATCACGAACTGTCGACGATTTTCCACGATCTCGCCGACGACCCGGATGTGTCGGTCATCGTGCTGACGGGCGAAGGTCGCGCATTCTGCGCCGGCGGCGACTTGCAATGGGTCAATAGTCAGCTCGACGAACACCCCCCATTCTTGACGTCGCTGCGTGAGGGTCGAAAGATCGTCATGGGCATTCTTGATTGTCCGAAGCCGATCATCTGCCGCATCAATGGCGATGCGATCGGCCTGGGCGCAACGATCGCGCTGCTTTCCGACATCATCATCGCCGTCGACACCGCACGCATTGCCGATCCGCATGTCCGGATCGGTCTGGTCGCCGGAGACGGTGGTGTACTGATCTGGCCTCAGCTCGTCGGCTATGCGAAAGCGAAGGAATTCCTACTGACCGGAAACAGTCTTGATGCGACGGAAGCCGCCCGTATCGGTCTCATCAACTACGCGGTACCGGCTGCCGATCTTGACACAACCGTCGAGCGCTTTGCATCGCAACTGGCCCGCGGCGCGCAGTCGGCCATTCGCTATACGAAGATGTGCACCAACATTCCACTGCGTCAGATGGTCGCGTCCGTTCTCGATAATTCGCTCGCATGCGAAGGGTTGTCGATCCTCCAGAACGCGGAACTGAGAGAAGGCGTCTCCGCGTTTCTCGAGGGTCGCAAGCCGCAGTACGTCTCGCGCTAATCCGCGCGCCCCCAATCTTCAATGCATTTGCTCATGTCAGAACAGATCAAATACGCCGTCTCGGATCGCGTCGCCTGCATCACACTGAATCGACCAGAGGCCCGGAATGCGCTGAGTCCCGATGTCACGGCCGGGCTAATCACGCTCGTGCGCGCGGCCGACCATGACCCCGACGTCAAATGCGTGCTGATTCGCGGCGAAGGCGAGCATTTCTCCGGAGGAGGAGACGTGAAGAGTTTCGGTGAGACACTATCGCTAACTCCCGATGAACGTTACGACATGTTCGAACGACGCCTCCTCGTCGGAAATCGCTTGCCCCAGGTACTGCTCGACTGCACCAAGCCGGTCGTTGCGGCGACCCGTGGCGCAGTCGCCGGGGCGGGCCTCGCGATCTGTCTCGCGGCAGATTTCGTGATCTGCGCGAGCAGCAGTTATTTTCTTGCGCCGCATATCTTCCTCGGCATCACGCTGGATTGCGGGTTGAGCAGCCTGCTCGTCGGCGCGATGGGCATCAAGGCGGCGAAACGGCTCGCGCTGCTCGGCGACCGCGTCAGCGCCGGCGAGGCGCTTGATCTCGGTATCGTCAGTCAAGTCATTCCGGATGCGAACCTTGAGGAAGCGGTTCGAAGTCTGACAAGCCGTCTCGCGGCAGGCCCTGCCGTGGCGGCCGCCAATACGAAGCGACTCCTGAATCGCGCCGCGTACCCAGGTGTAGTCGAGCAAATTGCCGAAGAGTCGAAGGCCATCGCACAGTGCGCGGCGACTGCGGATTTCTGTGAAGGCGTGAGGGCGACGCTGGCGAGAACAAAACCGGCGTTTGATTGAGCACGGTTGCATTGGGCGCTGTTACGCGCCCAGTGCAACGTCAAGATGAATCCAAGCGGCTGGTCGCGGTCTGGCACGCATCGAGACGCACCAGACCGCACGCTCATTGCAACTCGAGCGTGCCGGGAGAACCAAGCACTTCACCGAGGTGAACGACGAAACGCGCGACGTCCGCGCCATTGAGCACCCGATGATCGTAGCTTAGCGACACCGGGAGCATCAACCGCCACCCCGTACCGCCGGACTCGCGCACCGGCTTCCACTGCGCCTTCATGACCCCCAGAATCGCAACCTCCGGCGCATTCAGGATCGGTGTGAAGCCTGTTCCGCCGATGTGCCCGAGCGAAC
Source organism: Burkholderia sp. BCC1972 (assembly GCF_905339605.1). Lineage (NCBI taxonomy): Bacteria > Pseudomonadati > Pseudomonadota > Betaproteobacteria > Burkholderiales > Burkholderiaceae > Burkholderia > Burkholderia sp. BCC1972. The sequence continues at coordinate 86,757 of NZ_CAJPGH010000017.1, forward strand.
TGACGGTCATGCAGCCACCACTCATGTCGGTCAACGGAAGCCCTTTCTCGCGTGCAGCCAGGGACAGGCTCGAGATCTCCTGCGCCAGTTGAACTACGTTCTTCTGGTCGCAATCCCGTATCACCGCCACGACAAGACCCTTCGGCGAATCCACGGCAAACCCGACGTGAAAATACTTCTTGAGCACGAGATTCTGACGACTCGCATCGAGCGACGCGTTGAAGCTCGGAAACGCTCTGAGCCCCGAAGCCACGGCCTTGATGAGAAAGGCAAGCAATGTCACCTTGACGCCCGATTCGTCGCACAGTTTCTTGCGCAACGTCTCGAGCTCCGTGATGTCGACGTCATCGTGATGCGTGACGTGCGGAATCGCGACCCAGTTGCGCGCGAGATATCTCGCGCCCAGCTTCTGAATGCGCGACAGCGGCACAGTCTCGGTCTCCCCGAATGCCGCAAAATCGACATTGGGCCACGCAGGAAGATCCAGTTCGAGTCCTGTACTCATCGTATGCCCCCTGTAGCGTTCAGGCGATTTCCGCCAATACGTCGCCGACCTTGTAGACCTCGCCCACCGTCGAAAGAATTTTCACCTTGCCCGATGCGGGCGAAGCGATCTCCTGAATCGACTTGTCGCTTTCGAGACTGTACAAGGGTTGGCCCTCGCTGACGCTCGCTCCGTCTTCGACCAGCCATTCGGCGAGCGTACCCTCTTCCATCGAGAAACCAATCTTGGGAAACAGAACTTGTGTGGTCACATTGACTCCAGCTTAAGAAAATATGATCAGCCGAGCGTCGATCGCACGGCAGCTTCAATCTGATCCTGACTCGGCACGAACGCGGTCTCCAACGGCTTCGAAAACGGCACCGGACAGAAGTGCGACGCGACGCGACGCACGGGAGCCTTGAGCGTCCCGAACAGTTCCTCCTGAATGCACGCCGCCACTTCCGCACCGACACCGAAATTCTTGACCGCCTCGTGGACAATGACTGCACGCCCGGTCTTCGCCACGGATTTGAGGATCGTCTCTGAGTCCAGCGGCGAAATGGTGCGCAGGTCCACGACTTCGACGCTGATCCCTTCCTTTGCCAGCTTGTCCGCAACCGCCACACTCTCCCCCACCTGGCGGCTGTATGAGATGACGGTCACGTCATTGCCCTGACGAACGACGTTTGCCTTGCCGAGCGGAATTCGCACCCCGCGCTCCGGCGGAGCGCCAGGCGTCCAGTAGCCGACCATGTTCTCGACAAAAATGCATGGATCATCGTCGTCGATGCATGAGAGCAGCAGACCGTATGCATCGGCCGGATTGGACGGCGCGACGACCTTCATTCCGGCCGTATGCGCAAACCACGCTTCCAGAAAATCCGAATGCTGCCCGCCCGTGCTGAACCCGGCACCCGTCATCGTGCGAATCGTGATCGGCACGTGTGTCTGACCGCCCGACATAAAGCGAAGCTTCGCCGCATGGTTCACGATCATGTCCATCGCGACGGTCGTGAAATTCATCAGCATGATTTCGGCAACGGGACGCATACCGGCGAGAGAAGCGCCGATCGCCGCGCCGATAATCGCTTGCTCCGAGATCGGTGTCGAACGTACTCGACTGTCGCCATGCTTCGTCGACAAGCCCTTCGTCACACCGACTACGCCACCTTCTTCGCGGTCCGCGACATCCTCGCCGAACAGGATGACATTCGGATCGTTGGCGAGCGCGTCGTCCAGCGCCAGGTTGATGGCCTGGATCGTATTCATGTTGTCTTTTCCAACGCTCATGCTGGCATCTCCTGGGCATAGACATCGCGTCGCAGTTCCGCGACATCCGGATACGGACTCGACATCGCAAACTCCAGTGCTTCGTCGATTTCCTGATCGATAGCGGACTCCATCAGCGACAATTCTTCGTCGGTCGCATAGCCGTTTTCGATGAGCCACGCGCGGTAGTTCGGCACCGGGTCGCGCGCCATCGCCGCTTCCTTTTCCCCCCTGTCCATATAGCCGTCTGCGTCGCCGAACACGTGACCGTGGAAACGGAAAGTCATCGCCTCGATCAGGGTCGGACCTTCTCCCGCTCGAGCACGGTTCACAGCTTCGGATGCTGCATTCCACATCGCCAACGGATCATTTCCGTCGACATGGAGGCCGGGCATCGAATAACCGCTCGCTCTGTCCGCGATGCGAGCGACCGAAGTCCCCGCTGCATATTTCGTGTGCTCCGCGTATCCGTTGTTTTGACACACGAAGATGACCGGCAGCTTCCAAACAGACGCGAGATTGAGTGCCTCGTGAAACGCACCGATGTTGCTTGCTCCGTCGCCAAAATATGCGACCGTCACACGCTTCTCGCCGCGAATTTGCGCGGCGAGCGCCAGACCATTCGCAATCGGCATGCTGCTGCCGACGATGCCGGTCGTCACCATCACGCCCTTGTCCGGATGCGTGACGTGCATGGGGCCGCCCTTTCCCTTGCATGTGCCCGTCGCCTTGCCGGCGAGTTCGGCCCACAGGAGCTTCGCGGGAACCCCTTTGGCAAGCATGTCGTGTACGCCTCGGTAGATCGTGCAGATGTAATCCTCGTGCGAAAGATGCACCGAAATTGCCGACGGAATCACTTCCTGGCCACGCGGCGAGTAATACGGCATAACCAGCTTGCCTGACTTGATCACGGACCGGAATCGCTCATCGTTCTGCTTGATCAGCGTCATCTTCCGGTACATGTCGACCAACGTTTTCCGGTCAGGTACAACTTGTTGTCGACTCATCATTGACCCCTCAATTGATCCAGCTGAATGACTGGAGATGGTTTTACGCAACGGACATTCCTGAGAAAGAAATACGACAAGGCCGGAATCAGGACGAGGGCACCCACCATGTTCCAGAGGAACATGAAGGTCAGCATGATCCCCATGTCGGCCTGGAACTTGATCGGAGACCACGCCCACGTGACGACCCCCGCAGCCAACGTAACGCCAACCAGACCGACCACCTTTCCGGTAAAGCCAACGGCCTTCTTGTACGCATCCGAAAGACTTTCCCCGTGCCGCTGATGTGCAAGCTGAACACTCAGCAGATAGAGCGCGTAGTCGACGCCAATGCCGACGCCAAGCGCGACAACAGGCAGTGTCGCGACCTTCACGCCGATACCGATCTGAGCCATGATCGCTTCCGCGAGCAACGAGGTGAGTACCAGCGGAAGCACTGCGACCACGACCGCACGCCAGTTGCGGAAAGTCAGCGCACACAGGAGGATGACCGCGCCATAGACATAAACGAGCATCGTCTGATTTGCCTGCTTGACGACGATGTTTGTCGCCGCGTCGACGCCCGAGTTGCCCGCCGCGAGCAGGAACTTGCGATCGTTCGTATCGTGCGCGGCGGCAAAGGCACTCGCGGCCTGCGTCACCCTGTCGAGCGTGGCGGCCTTGTGATCCGACAGATAGGCAATCACCGGCAGCACCGTGCAATCGCCATTGAGATACTCCGAGTTCCACGACACCGCGTTGTTAATTTGCGGATCGATCAATCCCTGGCTCTCGCTGATCGTCATCCATTTCGGATTGCCGTCGAACGAACCCATCGTGTACGACCGAACCGTGTCCCCGAGCGAAGAGGTTTGCTGCACGCCGGGCAGCTGCGCGAGCGTCCAGGCGAGGCGATCGGCTTCCACCAGGTTTTCGTACGTGCCGCATTTTCCATTGGGCGTCTTGACGATGACGGCAAACTCGTCGCTCGAGATTCCGTAGTGCCCGGTGATGAACGCATTGTCGACGTTATATTGCGATTTCGGCCGGAGTTCCGGTGCGCCGGCGTCGAGATCACCCACCTGCAATTTCTGCCCGCCGATATAGCCGACGACGGCGAGAACGATTGCGACCAGCACGGCCGCAATCGCCCAACCTCGCTCGGTAAAGCGGTCGAGAAGACTCCAGATATGGCCGAACCCGCCACCGCTCGCTTCCTGCTGATTTTCCCTGAGCGCACGTTTGGCCGCCCTGTTGCTGACTCCGACGTACGACAGCAGCACCGGCAACAAGATCAGATTCGTGAAAATCAGCACGCCGACGCCAAGGCTGGCTGTCATCGCCAGTCCGCGAATGACCGGAATATCGATCACCGTCAGCACCGCGAAGCCGACTGCGTCCGCGAGCAACGCGGTCATGCCGGCGAAGAACAGGCGCCGGTACGTGTAGCGGGCCGCCACCCACTTGTGGGTGCCCCGGCCGATGTCGAGCATGATGCCGTTCATTTTCTGCGCGCCGTGCGAAACGCCGATGGCGAATACCAGGAACGGCACCAGAATAGAGAATGGATCCAGCCCTCGCCCAAGGAGCACGACAATGCCGAGCTGCCAGATGACCGCGATCAGCGAGCATGCGACGACAAGGATCGTGCTGCGCATGCAACGCGTAAAGAGATAGATCACGCAGGTGACGACAGCCGCCGCGGCCAGAAAGAAGTACATGACCTTGCCGAGTCCGTCGATCAGATCGCCGACCAGCTTTGCGAAGCCGACAATGTGAATACGGACTTGCGGCTTGCCATCCGGCCCGGGGACGCTGTATTTCGCACGGATCTTGTCCAGACTCGCGGACAACGCGTCGTAGTCGATCGGCTTGCCGTCCGAGTCCTTGGCCATGAGCGGCACGACGATCATGCTCGAACGGTAATCGTTGGCGACCAGACTGCCCACCACGCCTGCGCGGGCAATATTGATTCTGAGCTGCTCGATGGATTGCGGAGAACCATTGAACGTATTCGGCAACACCGGCCCGCCGACAAATCCGTCCTCCGTTACCTCGGTCCATCTCACGACCGGCGTGAAAATCGACTTCATCCACGCGCGGTTCACGCCCGGCAGCAAAAAGACTTCATCGTTGATCTTTGCCAGCGTGTCGAGATACGTCGGATCGAAGATATCGCCACGCGGATTCCCGACTGCAATGCGAACCGTGTCGCCCAGGCCCCGCAATTCGCCGCGATTTTCAAGAAAATTCTTGATGTACGGATGCGATCGGGGAAGCATGCTCTCGTAACTTGCGCTGACGGTCAGTCCTCGCAATTGAAATGCGAAAAACGCGGTTACTACGATGCAGCCAAGCACGACCCATATTCTGTTGTTGAATATGAGCCGCTCCAAAATATTTCCCGATTTCTCGTCAAAATCTTTTGGATCTGCGACGACCGCCATCGAGTCGGTGCTGTGCTTTGTCGCCATGGTATTCAAGCCTATCTTGCGGAATTCGATTATTTGGCGGAGTTGCCGCTGGCGTCGCCGAGCAACGACAACGATTCCACCTGCACCCCAACGGGCCCCACCAGCGTGAGCTCGCGCTGGAGTCCTGCGCCGACGCCAAAGTACGGCATCGGATGACGGAACTTCACCGCCTCGAAGGTTTTTCCGCTGTCGCGACTGTAAAGCGCGAAGCCGGCCTGGTTGACGAGTAGCAACCTGGATCCACCGGCGTCCAATGCGACGCCCCCGGTTATCCCGGCTTCGCCCGGCGCGGAAACCCTGTCCCAGCTTTTTCCGCCATCGCTGCTGCGAAAGATGGTGCCGCGCATGCCGAACACGAAAATGTTCGAACCCGCGAGAACAGAGCCGAACAACGTTCCCTTGTACGGTGTCTGCATGGGCACGAGCCGTTGTTTCGCCGAATCGATCAGCCATACTATTCCCTGCTCGCCAGTCAGCAAGGTGCGTGCGCCATCGCTTCGAATCGAATAGAAATGCAATTCGCGCGGATTTTCAGTACGCTCCATCCATGGAGTCCAGGTCTTTCCGCCGTCCTCCGTTCGGAATATCCGATTGAACGTCCCCACCACAAACCCGCTCGTGTCGCTGTCGAAATGGACGTCGAGCAACGCCTGGGTGCTGCCGTCCGTTGCAAGCGCCTTGGCCCGCTCGTATGCGTGCCTGACTTCAGGAGACGGATCGCGCTCGACCATCTTCTGGTAGTAGTCGAGCGTCAGCGCGGAGAAGCGCGCGCCGTCCATCTGCTTGACCCAGGTCGCGCCGGCGTCCGACGTATGCACGACGACACCGCCATGCCCGACCGCCCAGCCCTGCTTCTCGCTGGAAAAGGACAAGGCGACCAGGTCAGTACTGACCGGCACGCTGGCCTGCTTCCACGATTTTCCATCGTCATCTGAATAAACGATGTCTCCGCGTAGCCCGACCGCCACGATTCTCGTACCCGCACGGGCGGCAGCAAGGAGTGGCGAGCGAGCGGCCAGTGCGCTCGTCATCGCCGGTGTCGACACCGGGTTTTCGAAGGCTTGCACGCCGTGCGCGATAAGCGATAACGAAGCAAGAAGAGCCGCGCATGAACGAATGATCAACCGGGATTTATCGCTGCGCACCGCATATGATTGACAATTTGAGACGGACACTGACCACCTCTTTACCTTGATGCTCTACGACAATCGGACTCTGCACGTCGTATGCGACGTCACTGATTTCGATGTGACGGTGAAACGTATCGAAAGCAAATCGATCGCCCGACGGGTACCCTGCCCCCGACATCAACCCGGGGGCAGGTGTTCGCATGACTTACTTGACACCCTCTCCCGCGAGTGCCTCCGGACTGAAGTAGACGTCAGGTTTCGATTTGCCCGGCCAGAATCCGGCTCCGGGCGCCGCCGCCGTACCCTGCATGACGTAGTCCCCGGTCACGAGGTCGATATTGACCACCGAGCCGTCATTCCCGCCGTCCTTTTCCCAGTATGTATAGAACGTGTTATATGCGCCTCGATAGAGTTTTCCGGACGCATCATAGGACTCCTGCACACCAGCGCCGTAACTATCCTCATCGAAGTAGAACGTTCGGCGATGGTAGATGTGCCTGAACTTTGGCTTAAGCGTGGAATCGACGACCCACACCCGATGCAGTTCCCAACGCATGCAGTCCGGGTTCGGGAAGTGTTTCGTCGACGTCAGCTTTTCTTCCGGGCAGGTCTTGTAATCCGTCGCGCCGAAGGTGTTATAGGCCAGGAACTTTTCCGCCTTTCCGACCAGCTTGAAGTCGAAGCGATCCATCGCGCCCAGGAACAGCTTTGCATCGTCGACTGTTCCGACGCCGCCATTGGTCGGCTGCGGCGTGTCATAGGCCAGATCCGGCGCCAGCTTGACACGACGTTGACCCGGAAGGTACTGATATGCGCGCCGCCCAATGCCCAGTTGGTCGATTGCGTCGATCAGCATCAGCTTCTGGCCGTTCGAACGCGCGGGCGCGTAGTCATCCAGGCGAACGCGCCAGTAGATGTCTTTGCCCTCCAGCGAAGTCGCCCGCTTGGGATCGTAAATCGGGAACTCCTCGACCCCGCGCGATGCGCTGGACAGGAAAGCACTGCCGGACGGCGGCACGTGCCACGTGCGGATGTTCTGCTCGACAGACGGAGTACCGTAGAAGAGCAAGTGATTCCACATGACCTCCTTGCCCGTCTTCGGGAGCGGAAACGGTACGCCAGCGTAGCAGCCGTCGAGTCGCAGTTCGTCATCGACCGTCTTGCACGAAGTCGCATTCTTCGACGTGTTGTCGAGCACATACTTCGGATACTCCATGGTCCGGTGCGTCGGATAAACGTCCATCCGGTAATCCGGATATTTCTTGAACATCTCCTTCTGAAGCTCGGTCAGCTTGTCCGCGTAGTTTTTCCAGTTCTGCGCATTGATCGAGAACAGTGGCTTTTCATGGAACGGATCGGGTCGCCGGCCCGGTTGACTCTGGTCCCAATCTTTCGGAGTCTTGATTCCATTACCGTCGTATGCCGGAATGGCTCCATCCTTGTTCGCGCCCTTCTCCGCGCCGAACTGCGTCAGCACCGGACCGCCCAACTGCTTCGCATCCTCCGCGCTGACTGCGGCGAAGGCGGACCCTGCAATCGCCATCGTCAAAAGTGCGGGCAAAACTCTGATCTTGCTGATCATCTCCCAGTCTCCTAATCTTACTTAAAACACCGATTCGAATGTCAACGACACCCAGTTCCGATCCCAATACTTGCCCAATGTCGCATTGCTGTACGATGCGACGCCCGCACTGTCGTTACTGTGGAGGGCCAGGTTGCCGATGTATTTCACGGAAATCTTGTATTTCTTCTGCACGTCGAATGTCAGCCCGGCGCTGTAACTGCCCTGCCCCTGGTTGCTCCCGAACATCACGGGCGAATTCCCCTTCAAACCGACACTCACGAACAAGGGCATGCTCACGTTGACACCGGACCACACTTCGTACCAGATAGGTTCGAATTGGGCCGCAATGCCCACTGCGTTGCGAGTCGGGCAGCCATGATGCGTCGCGACACCGTCGGCCCCGCAGTTTTGCGACAATCCGTAATAGAGGTTGAACGGATCGTGCGTAATCGACTTCAGCCCTGCATAGTTGACTTCCGCGGTGAATGTAGCCGAGTCAAACAGCGGCGTCTTGCCAACGTAGCTGATCATGTTTGCTACCGCCGTGACTACGTCGCCTCGCGGTATCCAGTCTGCACTACTGATGTTTTGAGCGATGACGTTTGAAAACGGCGCTACGCTCAATTCAGCATTCGTTCGGTAGGTCAGATCCATACCGAACGAAATCCCCGAAACCTGCTTCGAAAGGCTGAACGCGTACATTCTTTCTCGCGGAGCCCGATAGTCGAGGTCCACATTCAGCGCACCGCCGGACATGCCCCCCAGAACCATCTGCGGGAAAGTCGTCGTGTACTGGCGGAAATAAAATCCCGCCGTGCCGTCGAGCCAGGACGGGTGCCATTTCACGGCCAGCCCGAAGTCGCCTACCTGGTGGTGCGGCTTCTGCGCGCCGGTGAAGTTCGCCGGAACACCGAGAAACGGAACGACGGTTCCCCCGCCGAGCGAAAAGAAGTCGGCCGGTCCGAAATACGTCCCGCCGTCGGGCAACGGGGACGGGGACCAATCGAAAAAGTACTGTCCGGCGACCGTAACTTCAGGTGTGACCGCCGCCGAAAACGAAAACTGCGGACGCGGCAGAAAGAGTTCCTGGGCCTGGGCGCTCGGATCCGTCAACGCCTTCCGGAGATCGACCGGCCCCTGGTTGTAGGCCACACCGCAGACGAAGCAGAAAATCGACTCGCCCCAGTAGATTTCGTGCTGCCCGAGCTTCACATTGACCGGGACGTCACCGATATTGAATTTCGTGAACGCGAACGCATCGAGCAGCCGCCCGGACGGGCCTCGATTCCAGCGCGTAATGTAGTCGGTGTACTTGCCCGTGGGGAATGCATTGAGCCCCTGCGCAAGGAAAAGCGAGTCACCCTTTGGTGAACCCGTGTAAGCTGCGTCATACCAACCCGAGCCGCTCAGGCGGATACCCGTGTCATTCTTGTAGATGACGTTCAACTCGGATACGAGGTCCAGGCGATTCTGGACAAGGTCGCCAGCCTTTCCGAACTTCCGGTCAGACTGATGCGCCGATACGTCACCGGCTCCTTTCCCGTTGCCGCAGATATCCGGATCGCAATCCTCGGCGCGGATGCCCAACGAATAACGTATCGTGTTGGTCCATTCCACAGACAGATTCGGAATTCCGGTCTCGAACTGGTATGCATTGCTGACGCCCGGCAACGCGCAGATCGAACCCACGCCGAGCACCTGCATTGCACGCCATGTCTTGCGGAATCCCCCCCTCTTCGCCATCGCCATCGCCATCGCCATCAACGTCTCCTTGAGTCCGGCCGTCGCTCTGCGTCGCTGTGACAGCAAGCGATCCAGCCTTTGTTTTAAGTTAACAGCCCAACACACACCTCCATGAAACGTATGCTGGCATACGGTACTCATGCAGTCAATAGGGCTTACCTTAGGAACGCAAGTTCGTCGTTATTCGCGAGCAGCGCCGACATTCGTGTCGCAACGGAGCGATACGCACGCCCATCCGATCGGCCTACCGTCCGAAGCGAAGGAGTGTCGGCCCGATTGCGCTGGCGCTGACCTCCCATTGCGCATGGTTCCCACGGCATACATCGATCAGCGCGTCTGCCATGGGCGTCTTCCGGAGAACTCCGGGGTGACACCAATACAGGCGCCCATAATCGTATAGTAGAGTACTTTATGCAACCGCCTTAATTTCGACCCGGATTCAGGTTGATTCGGCTGTCGTCGCCCCCACTCGGAATGCGATGGCGCGCGTGACGCGGAGACGGTTCCTCCTCTCGTTTCCTCGCCGGACCATCGACCAGAGCCGCGTACAAAGTGCCAGATCGCCGGAGCCGGGCCACAAGGTTTTGTGTCGTTCCCGATGAGTCGCCTGATCGAACATTTCACCGAGCGCTAAAGGAAAGTCATGACCAGTTTGATTGCCGAAATTGAAGCCGCATATGAACGAGACCAGCGCGGACAGTCGGAAGCGGTGACCGCAGACAACCTGCCCCAGTCCTTCGAGTCGATCTCTGATCGATGGCTCACCGACGTTCTTTGTCGCCACGTGCCCGGCGCTCAGGTCGTCGGACATACACTGGGCCCCGTCGATACGGGATCATCCAATCGGCGTCGAATCGAAATCCGTTACAACGAAGCCGGAGACCACGCACAGCTTCCGCGCATGCTCTTTTGCAAAGCGAGTCATGAGCTCGCCAACCGCATCGTCCTGGGGGTATCGGGTGCGGCTTTCACGGAGGCACATTTCTATAACCAGATACGCCCCAGGCTCGACATCGAAGCGCCACAAAGCTTCTATGCGCGTTACGATCCAGAATCGTTCAATTCGATGGTCATGCTGGCCGACCTGAGCAGCTCGGTCTCGGAGTTTTGCAACCACAAGACTGTCGTAACGCTTGAACGCGCTCGAAGCCAGATGCGGCTGCTCGGTCGACTGCACGGCACCACGCATTCCCATCCGATCATCCAGGCCGAACTGGAAAAACTGTCGACTTGGCCCGAGTTCTTCCGCAACACCGAAGCCTTCGGCTTACGCGCCGGTTCCACTCAGGGTTTTCTGGCAGCGGAGCAGGTTATTCCTTCCCGATTATTTTCCCGTCGTGACGAAATCTGGCACGCAACCTTGCGAAGCATGGAACTGCATGAGAACGGCACCCAATGCCTGTCGCATGGGGATGTGCATCTTAAAAACTGGTATGTCGCGGGCAATGGTGAAATGGGCCTGAGTGACTGGCAATGCGCGACAAGGGGACACTGGTCACGTGACCTCGCCTATACGATCTCGAGCGCACTGACTGTCAAGCGTCGTCGCACGTGGGAGCGCGACCTCATCCAGTACTACATTGAGGAATTCCGCGCCGCCGGCGGCCCCGCCATATCGTTCGATGAAGCATGGAATGCTTACAGGCAGCAACTCGTCACTGCGCTGACGTGGTGGACCGTCACACTGACGCCGCCATCCGCCCTGCCGGACATGCAGCCCAAGGACCTCACTCTCGAATTCATCCGTCGTATTTCTACGGCAATGGACGATGTCGACTCGCTCGACGCGTGATCTTCGCCCCCCCCCGGATCAGGGTCGTCTCGCCAAAGCGCGAAATTGCGGCTTGCGTTGATATCGAGAACGATAAAGCGAGGCCGCTCACCATCCCACGTGTGGCGAAGTCGGCTATCGCGATCGCAGAACACGGGATGTCACGCGTCCGAAGCAGGGCGATGATCTTGACATGAACTTGGCGACATCCGCATACTTTATATGCAACCATACAATATGGTTCAAAACCAAACCTGACGCGGCCACCGCACATTGGCACCGAACCGATGAGCGCGGTGACGTTTCAGAGCCCGATTCCCAGTTTCGTCGCGCCTGCAGACCGATATGACTAAAGAAGCCTATCCGACCCAGAATCTGGAGCAGATGCTCTGGGTAGCCGACTATCCGTTACACGGAGCTCGCAAGTTTCCGGACCGCCGGGCGATCATCGGTGACAACGATACGGTCACGTATGCCGAACTCGAGCGCAAGAGCGAGAGGTTTGTCGACTTCCTGCATGAGCGCGGGATTGCGCCGGGAAGCCGCATTGCCTATCTGGGCAAGAACAGCGAATTGTTTTTTCCTGTTTTCTTCGGCTGTCTGCGCAGCGGCGTGATTCTCGTCCCGATCAACTGGCGCTGTGCCCCCGGAGAAATCGCGTTCATTCTTCGGGACTCAGGCAGCCAGTTGGCAATCTACGACGCCGAGTTCGCGGAAAAAATCGCCCAAGCGCTGCCGGAGATTCCCGACCCGCCCCGACTCCTGATCACGACGTCGGAAGATGGCGAATCGTTGCGCCGGATACTGCTGAATCCTGCGACCTCGTCGAGAGGCGAGTCACGCGAGAGAACTGCGGACGCATGCGCACTGCTGATGTATACGAGCGGCACCACCGGCAACCCGAAGGGCGTCATGCTCTCGCACAAAGCGCTTTCCATCGCGCGTCACGTCGAGGTGGGCTCGCCCGATTGGGCAGACTGGGACGACGACGACATCATCCTTTCGGCGATGCCAAATTTTCACGTGGGCGGATTGTCATGGATGTTGATCGGATTGATGCGCTCGCTCACCTGCGTGCTGACCGCGGACGCGTCCCCGGCCACCCTGCTGCGACTGATGCGCCGGCACGCCGTCACACGGACATTCATGGTTCCCACTGTCGTGCGCATGATCCTCGAGCAAGTCAGCGCGGATGCGTCACCGCCCCCGCCAATCAGAACCATTTACTACGGCGCGTCTACGATGGACGTAGCGCTGCTTTCGCAATGCATCGAGACGCTCGGCTGCGGCTTCGCGCAATACTTCGGGATGACGGAAAATTGCGGGACGGTCACCTTCCTGCCACCACGCGATCACGACGTTCACCGGCCCGAAAAACTTCGATCCGTCGGCAAGGCGCTACCAGGAATGACGATCGAGATTCGCGACGCGACCGGCAGGCCTCTGCCCCCCCACACGCCAGGCGAAATCTGGATTCAGTCGCCCACCCTGACAAGTGGGTACTGGAACAGGCCCGAGGCCACTGGAGCAGTGCTTGTCGACGACTGGTATCGATCCGGGGATGGCGGCTACCTCGACGAAGAAGGCTATTTGTATCTGACCGACCGCATCAAGGATATGATCATTTCCGGTGGCGAAAATGTCTACCCGGCGGAAGTCGAACAGGCGCTGCGCCTGCATCCGGCAGTCAACGATGTTGCGGTCGTTGGCATTCCCGATCCGACCTGGGGAGAAATCGTAGCCGCCGTGGTTGAATGGCACGTGGACCAGTCTACGAGTCTTGCTGAACTGAGGGCCTTCGCGAGCAAGTACATTGCGTCTTACAAACTCCCCAAGGTGCTCGAAAGCGTGTCGCACCTGCCGCGCACCGCCACCGGAAAAATTCAGCGTGTAAAAGTTCGCGAATGCGTAACAGATGGCTTTGCCGACAAGAATAGCGAAAAATGAGCGTCTCCGGGCGACACCGCAAGCGCACGTGGAACATGACCGATCGATAATGTATAGTAGAATACGATATCTGTTACCTCGGTAGCCGGTCCGTGATATGTCGGCGTTTGGCGTGCGCGCCAGACACCGGCGACACCGCAAGGCCGGAATGACATATGAAGAGCACTGTGGCCCGGAAAAAAACCGCCTCATCCAACTTGACCGTCGTGGGCAACCCGAACGCAAAGGCCTCGGCAAAAAACCTCGACGAGGAAAACTGGGATCAGCGTCTCGGCTTCCTGATGCACGATGTATCGCGCTTGCGACGCATCGTTTTCGACGAGTTCATGCGACCGCTCGGCGTGACCCGATCACAATGGTGGGTGCTTGCGTACCTTTCGCGTCACGACGGCATGATCCAGAGTGATCTGGCGAACGTGCTCGAGCTCGGCAAGGCCGCGCTTGGCGGGCTGATCGACCGGCTCGAAGCGTCAGGCTCCATCGAGCGACGCCCGGACGGGACGGACAGGCGCGTCAAACGTGTCTATCTGACTCCCGCAGGCGCCCATATCGTGAAGCAAATGCGTCTCAAGAATCACGAGATGAATGAACGCATTCTTGCGGGTCTCGACTACGAGCAACGACAGAATCTCGCCGACATGCTGATGCACGTCAAAAAGAATCTCGCCACGCTCAAGCGCGAGAGTGAAACCGGCGACTTCGAGGATCACGGCGGCATGGACGATTGATTTCTCCATAGATAGGCATGACGTCGGCTCGCACACACCCATGAGCCATGTTGCCGGCGCGAGAAACGATGCTCATCTTGGCGCAATTCCGTCTGCCCTCTCCTCTAAGCCACCTCCCCTGATCGCCAGCGTCTTGCCGACAACGCTGGCACTTCCAACCTGACCACCCCGTATGTGACCGGTTTCCGCGATCACGTATCCCCGGTCACCTAAACCAGCCAATCAAGCGATTCAACCTGCGCCTCCGCTCACGCGGGGATATCGCGCGCTCCATCGCGCCTTTTCTCCGACGGCAAAGGGGCCTGCCCGCCGCTCATCCTCCGCGAGTCACGACATGCAATGCGTGTTGCTTCCATCTCGCCCTGCAGTGCGTCTTGACTGATTTTATCAACGTCATGTATCGTATCCATGCATACCTTATCTTGTCATACTTCATCAAGGCAACGTCAATGACATCCACCTCGACGTATGGAATTACCGGATTCGGCGGCTACATTCCGAGACTCCGGATGGAGCGCTCGGCCATTGCCGCGGCACATATCTGGATGGCGCCGTCACTGCGGTCACTGGGCAAAGGTCAGCGGGCATTCTGCAGCTGGGACGAAGACAGCGTAACGATGGCGGTAGAAGCGGCACGCGACGTGTTGGCAGGATGCCCCGCTCAGAAGCTTTCGGCGCTCTACCTGAGTTCGAGCACGATGCCTTTCGCCGATCTGCAGAACAGTGCGATCGTAGCCGGCGCGTTGAACCTCGGGCCTGACCTGCGTACGCTCGATGCCGGCAGCTCGCAGCGGTCAGGCACGTCGGCATTGCTGAACGCGCTTCGAGCGGCCGAGGGCGATGCGTTGCTCATCGCCAGTGAACGTCCGAAGGGCAAGCCGGCCAGCACGCAGGAAATCAATTACGGCGCCGGCGCGGCGGCCTTCACGCTTGGCAACGAAAATGTCATCGCCACGCTGCTGGGCTCCGCGACCAGGACAACCTTGTTCGTCGATCATTTCCGCGCAAACGGCGCAGAATACGATTACGTCTGGGAGGAACGCTGGATTCGGGACGAAGGCTACATGAAGCTGGTTCCGGAGACGGCCAGGGCCGCGTTGGCGCAAGCGAACGTCACGCCGGGTGACGTCAAACATCTCGTGATGCCGTCGCCGTACAAGGGCATTGCCGGCGCGGTAGCAAAAAAACTCCAGATTCCGGCAGAAGCCGAGGCAACCGGTCTCGACGAGAATTGCGGGTTTACCGGTGCCGCTCACGGCCTGCTGATGCTCGCTCACGTGCTTGAAAAGGCTGCCCCCGGCGACATCGTATTGCTGATCGGGTTCGGTCAGGGGTGCGATGCAATCGTGCTGCGTGTCAACGATGCCATTCGCGCGTTCCGTCCGCGCCGCGGCGTTGACGGTGCTCTCGCCGATGCCCAGAACCACGATGCCTATCTGCGCTTGCTCTCCTACGAAGGCGGTATCGCCCCGGAATGGGGCATGCGCGCCGAGAAAAACGTCAAGACTGCTCTGACCGAGCAATACCGTTCAAGCGACCAGCTTTCGCATTTTGTTGCCGGCAAATGCCGTAGTTGCAACGCGGTCCAGTTCCCGCAACTGCCCTATTGCGTCACCCCCGGCTGCAACGCGCCGCAACACAACTTCGATCCGATCTCGCTCGTCGACGAACCGGCACGCGTACTCACTCACACCGCCGACTGGCTGTCCTACCATCCCGCGCCGCCCCTCTATGTCGGCTTCGTGCAATTCGAGAACGGAGCCCGACTCCTGATGGAAGTAGTCGATGTCGGCAAGCATGGCCTCGATGTCGGCACGCCGCTCCGCATGGTGTTCCGCATCAAGGAAATGGACAAAACCCGAGGCTATCCGCGCTATTTCTGGAAAGCAACGCCGGTGCAGGCATAACAGAGGACAGATCATGGCAACAGGCATCAAGGACAAGGTTGCAATCATCGGCATGGGCTGCTCACGTTTCGGTGAGCGCTGGGATACGGGCACGTCGGCGCTGCTGGCCGAAGCATTCGAGGAAGCCCTGACCGATGCCGGCATCGAACGCAAGCAGATCGACGCCGCATGGTTCGGCTCGTGCATGGACGCGGTCAATATCGGCAACTCGGCCATTCCCGCATCGATGGCGCTACGTCTCGACGGAATACCGTTCAGCCGCGTCGAGAACATGTGCGCAACCGGCACGGAAGCGCTGCGGGGCGCCGTCTATGCGGTGGCGTCCGGCGCCGCCGACATCGCGCTTGCGGTCGGCGCAGAGAAGCTCAAGGACACGGGTTACGGCGGACTGCCACCGCCGTTCAAGGGTACGTTCAACGACATGTGGATGCCGCTCGGCTCCGCGCCGGCAGGCTTCGCACAACTCGCGGCCGGTTATCGAACGCGCCATGGCATTTCGAAGGAAGATCTCAAGCGCGCGATCGCGCACGTCTCCTGGAAGAGCCATGAGAACGGCGTACTGAGTCCGAAAGCGCACATCCGCAAAAAAGTCACGATCGATCAAATCCTGAACGCGCCGATGATTGCCGATCCTCTCGGGCTGTTCGACTGCTGCGGCGTCAGCGATGGCGCAGCCGCCGCGATCGTCACCACGCCCGAGATCGCCCGCTCCCTGGGTCGCAAGGATATGGTGACCGTCAAGGCCATTCAGCTCGCGATCGGTTCGGGCGTCGAGACGGCAACGTCGCAGTGGGACGGCAGCTACGTACGTACGACGCGAGAAGCCGCGAAGCGCGCGTACGCCGAAGCCGGCATTACCGATCCGCGCACGCAGCTCGGATTGATGGAAGTGCACGACTGCTTTTCGATCACCGAGCTCGTCACGATGGAGGATCTCTTCGTGTCCGGCGAAGGGCGCTCGGTGCATGATGTTCTCGACGGCTTCTTCGATCGAACCGGCGGCGGCGTGCCATGCCAGGTCGACGGCGGCCTCAAGTGCTTCGGCCATCCGATCGGCGCATCGGGCCTTCGAATGGCATACGAGGTGTACAACCAGTTGCAGGGTCGCGCAGGCGAACGCCAATTGGCCAGCCCAAGTGTCGGCCTCACCCACAATCTCGGGGGCGTTCCTTACCTGGGCATCGCGGCGATCTCGATTCTGGGATTGCATAGCTGACACCCGTCCCGGCCTGTCGAAAGATGCCCGCAGGCCGCCACCCACCATCGATCCGCCGACATGCTTCCCCAAACCAATCGTCAGGTCTTGCTCAAATCACGCCCCATCGGCATTCCGCAGGCAGAACATTTCGAAGTCGTCACGTCGGCCCTTCCAGATTTGCAACCGGGCGAACTTCTGGTCCGTAACGACTATCTCTCCGTCGAACCGGCGATGCGGGGGTGGGTGAACGCCGCCGTCAACTACTCCGATCCCGTTCCCGTCGGCGCCGTGATGCGTGCTTTCTCCGCCGGAGAGGTCATTGCATCACGGCATCCGGACTACCAGGAAGGCGATCGGGTCATGGGAATGCTCGGTTGGCAGGAGTACGCAATATCCGACGGCCATGGCATTCGGCGCAAGGTGAAGGAGACCGACCTGCCGCTATCGCTTTCGCTGGGCATCCTCGGCATCAACGGCGTGACAGCCTACTTTGCCTTGACTGAAGTTGGCCGACCACGGGCAGGCGACGTAGTCGCCGTTTCGACGGCCGCCGGCGCCGTCGGATCCGCAGTAGGACAAATCGCGAAACACCTGGGTTGCCGCACGCTCGGCATCGCAGGCGGCGAAGCGAAAGTCCGGATGTGCATCGAGGAGTTCGGCTATGACGCTGTCGTCGACTACAAATCACCGCATTTCGAGCAGGCTTTGACCGATGCGTGCCCTGAAGGAATCGACGTGTACTACGACAACACGTCGGGGCCAATCACCGATGCCGTGCTGCGCCAGATCAACAAGGGCGCACGTATCGTCGTGTGCGGTACGGCCTCGATTCCGAGCTGGGATCCGTGGCCGAGCGGCCCGCGAGTCGAACGTCACCTGCTCAACAAGGCGGCGATCATGCAGGGCTTTCTCGTCTGGGACTACGAGCATCGATATGAGGAAGCCGTTGCGCATCTCGCAAGCTGGGTACGGGAAAAGCGGTTGCATTTCCGTGAAGACATCGTCGACGGCATCGAAAACGCTCCTGGTTCTATCGACAGTCTCTATCGCGGAGAAAACAGTGGAAAACGGTTGATCCGCTTGCACCATTCTTGACATAACCAAATGAAGTAGCCACTCAATATCGGAGAAGACTCATGAAAATCTGTGAAGGTCGTGTTGCCATCGTGACCGGCGCCGGTCGCGGCCTGGGCCGCGCTCACGCATTGATGCTCGCCAAGCACGGCGCCAAGATCGTCGTGAACGATCTGGGTTCTGCGGCAAACGGGGTCGGCAGTGACGATACCCCGGCGCAGGAAGTCGTCAACTTGATCAAGTCGATGGGCGGCGAAGCCATTGTCGACCATTCCGACGTCGCGGACTGGAGCGCTGCCTCGCAAATGGTCAAGAATACGATCGAAGCGTTCGGCAGGCTCGACATTCTCATCAACAACGCCGGCATTCTGCGTGACAGCATGCTCATCAACACGACGGAAGAGGATTGGGATGCGGTGATCCGGGTCAATCTGAAGGGAACGTTCGCGCCGATTCACCACGCCGCCAATTACTGGCGCGAACAATCGAAGGCCGGCAAACCGGTGGATGCGCGAGTCATTAATACGACCTCGCATTCCGCACTCTACGCGAACATCGGTCAAACGAACTACGCCGCCGCCAAGGCCGGTGTGGCAACCATGACGATCGTCGCTGCGCGCGAGCTTGCACGGTATGGCGTTACCGTCAACGGCCTGGCGCCTCGCGCGGAAACGCGCATGACGCAAGGGCTCAAGCAATGGACGCCGGAGCAGCTCGAGCGGCGCGACCCCGAGTGGATTTCCGCTTTCGTCACCTGGCTTGCCAGCCCCGCTTCGCGTGCGATCAGCGGCAGGATCTTCGAGGCATGGGGTTACGGCTATTCGGTCGCGGAAAGCTGGCAACATGGCCCGATCACGCCCGCGACCAAGAACCCGGAAGAACTCGACAAGGCCATTGCCGATATCATCAAGTATTCCCGCAAGAATGCGGGCATCGACCGCGACACGTGGCTCGAGCCGTAACTTTCGCGGACGCGACAACGAAAACACGGAAAGCGGCAGATTTGCGCTGATCCGGTGCGGGCTTGCAGTTGATGTCGCCTATTCGGTTCAAGCGACGATTCGGCCAGGCCTCACGATAATCCGGGCGGGAGACGTCGGCGTCATCCCGCCCACATCGGAGAAAGCATTCCGCTTCCTCCTTCGACATCGAAACGACCATTCGAGATGTCGCGGATGCCACGAGAAGCCTCACACCAGCCCATCTCATATTTGAGGCGGCAGGCAAGCGGATCGATCCGGCATTCCATATCGTCGCATCCAAGCCTGAAGCCCCACTAGTTCCGCCGACGACGCCTGGGCCGTCAGCTCCCATCGCACGCGCAAGGGTGTCAGCATGCGAACAGCCACGCGTCGTGGCACTCACTTGCGCAAGCCCCCATCGACCGTCTCGCCTACTTGCCAAGCTCCCTCCGACGTTATAGTATGCATGCAGACGATATGTTTGCATTACAAATATCGCCTGCTGATTCCGCTTCGAGACGATACAAAGGAACTTCGTAAATGGCAGGACTCTATTTCGAGCAATTCGAGATCGGTCAACTGTTCCGGCACGACATCCGCCGGACCGTAACCGAAACTGACAACGTGCTCTTCAGCGCAATGACGCACAATCCGGCGGCCATTCACATCGACAAGCAATACGCGAGCAGTACGGAGTTCGGCCGGACACTCATGAACAGCGCGTTCACGCTGGGGTTGATGGTCGGCATTTCCGTAGCCGACACGACGCTCGGGACGACCGTCGGAAATCTCGGATGGGATGAGGTTCGCTTTCCCAAGCCGGTTTTCGAAGGTGACACGATCCGGGTAGAGACCGTGGTACTGGAGAAACGTCAAAGCAAGTCGCGTCCGGATAACGGTATCGTCGTCTTTCAGCATACGGCGATCAATCAGCGTGACGAGACTGTTGCAACCTGCAAGCGCTCGGCGTTGATGTATTGCCTGAGCGCCAAAAGCGCGTAGCCAAGCGAGACTGGGACTCCCCCGCCCCTCTGACCTACAGGCTCCCTGTCATGCGTACCTCACTCGATTCAGAATCGAAAAACCTCATCGAGCAAACCCTGCGCCGATTCCTGATGGATTACTGCGATCCGTCCGCACGCCGTGCCCGGCTCGCAGAAAGCGCCATCGATTACCGGCTTCACTGGTCAACACTGGCGGATCTCGGCGTTCTCGGACTTCCGTTCGATGAGGCGTCGGGAGGGCTCGGCGGGTCGTCGGCCGATCTCGCCGATGCGATTCGAGTCATCGCGGGCGGCCTGATTCTCGAGCCGTTCATCGAAACGGCGGTCATCGCCGGCGGCATCCTGGCCGCGGCAGGCACCTCGGGGGGCGCGGACGAGTCCATTGCCGACCTGATCGACGGCAGTGCCGTGACGGTTCTTCTGGGCGGCAGGAATATCGACGAATTGAAATGCGAAAGGACGGAAACCGGTTTGCAGTTTTCTGGTCGGCTACGCGCGGTACCGTACGCGGCCGAAGCGGATTATTGGCTGATAGCCGCAAAATTCGATGACGGCCCCCCCGTTATCTGCCGCCTGCGCGCTTCAGACCTGGCTTCCGCCGTCAGCACCTATCGACTTATGGACGGTCGACCAGCCGCCGACGTCGTCCTTGACGATGTCACCGTGCCACACGACTGCGTGCTGCTCGTTGGTCTACCGGCCGGGGACGCACGCCAGCGCGCATCGTTCGAAAGCATCAATGCGTATTGTGCCGACGCGGTTGGCGTCATGGGGCGGTTAGTCTCCGTCACGGGCGAGTACTTGTGCGCAAGAATTCAATTCGGTGCGCCACTTGCGAAGTTCCAGGCACTGCAGCATCGCTTCGTGGACATGCACATGGCGTACATGGAGTCGCTTGCCGTCTCGCGCAGGCTTGCAACCGCGCTCGATCTCGCGGACGACGTCGGACTCGCATCGCTCAGCACAGCAACCGTACACGTGATCGGTCGGGCAGCTCGCTCGATCGGTCACGAGGCGATCCAGTTGCACGGAGCAATCGGTGTGACCGACGAGCTCGTCGTGAGTCACTACAACGCGCGGCTTGCCGTCCTGACGAGCATGTTGCAAAACTGGGCCCCGCGGGCGATCGAACTGACCGAGTGAGCCGAAAGCTCGCCGGATCGGACGGGAGGATCTGCATTGGATAACCTGATCGACAATAACTTTGACGCAACGCTGTTTCGTCAGGAAGTGGCTGCGTTCATACACGACAACCTGTCGCCGGACACACGGCATAAAGTCGAGAACGGCCTCTATCTGGACAAGGCCGACTACGTCGACTGGCAGAAGGCGCTGCATCGCCGAGGCTGGTTCGGCGCGACGTGGCCGGAAGAACACGGCGGCCAGGCATGGTCGGTACGCAAGGAGCACATGTTCCTGCAAGAGTGCGCCCTTCAGGCCGCCCCGCCGATCATCCCCTACGGGGTCAATATGGTCGGACCGGTCATCTACACCTACGGTACTGAGGCTCAGAAGCGCCAGTACCTGCCCGGCATTCTCGACAGCAGTACCTGGTGGTGTCAGGGATATTCCGAACCGAATGCAGGATCGGACCTGGCATCGCTCAGAACCTCGGCGGTGCGCGAGGGCGACCACTACGTCGTTAACGGCACGAAGATGTGGACGACTGAAGCGCACTGGGCGGACATGATGCACTGCCTCGTTCGCACCGAGAGAACCGAGCGAAAACAACAGGGCATCACTTTCCTGCTGATCGACATGAATACGCCGGGGATTACGGTCGAGCCGATCGTGACGCTGGACGGCGTTCATCACACGAATCAGGTGTTTTTCGACAACGTTCGCGTTCCCGTGGAAAACGTCGTCGGCAAGGAGGGAGACGGCTGGGCGCTCGCGAAATTTCTGCTGTCGAGAGAGAGGACGTTCATCGCCGATACCGGCAACAAGCAACGCATGATCCGGCAGATCAGCGCAACAGTCGACGAATTCGCACCAACGCTATCGCCCGGGGAACGCGCGATCATGTATGACCGGCTGTGGAAACTCAAAGCCGACCTGATTGCGCTCATTACGCTGGAAAAGTACTACGTCGACGAATGGATGGCCGGACGCGACGACGGCATCGGCGCGTCGATCCTGAAGATTCGCGGGACGGAACTGCTGCAGGCCATGACTGAATTCTGGCATGACGCGCTGGGCCCGTATGCCGCGTGCTACCACGCGTCGAACAGGAAAACCGGCGCGGGCCTCAGCGCAGCCCAGCCGTGGATTCAAGCCGCGTCGGTCAACTACAGCTATCTCTATGCACGCTGCTGGAGCATTTTTGGCGGTTCCAACGAGATTCAACGAAACATCATCGCGGCTTCGCTGCTGCGAGCGTGACCCTTTGCGACACTGGAAACAACATGATCGAACGAACCTTGTTCTCCGAAGAACACGAGATGTTCCGCGATTCCGTGCGGCGATTCATCGACACCGAAATCACGCCCTTTCACCAGCAGTGGGAGCATGATGGCATCGTGCCGCGCAGCATCTGGGAGAAAGCCGGCGCCGCCGGTTTGCTTGGCTGCTCGATTCCGGAGGAATACGGCGGCGCCGGCGCCGATCACCTCTTCGACTTCATCCTGGTCGAAGAACTCGCGCGTGCCGGCATTACCGGCCCCGGCTTTGCAGTGCACAACGAGATGGTCATGCCGTACATCCTCGCATTCGGCACTGAAGAACAAAAACGCCAATGGCTGCCCAGGATGGTGAAAGGCGAAGTCATCGGCGCGCTGGGCCTCACCGAACCTCACGCCGGCAGCGACCTGAAGAACATCCGGACCCGAGCGGTGCGCGACGGTGACGACTATGTGATATCCGGCCAGAAAGTCTTCATCTCGAATGGCCAGCTTTGCGACGTGATCGTGCTGGCCACCAAGACTGATCCCACCGCAAAGAGCAATGGCATTTCGCTGTTCATCGTCGAATCTTCCCGTCATGGTTTCAAGCGAGGACGCCGTCTCGAAAAGATCGGCCTGAAGGCTCAGGACACGTCGGAGCTGTTTTTCGAGGATGTTCGCGTGCCGACCGCCAATCTGCTTGGCCCGGAAAACGGCGGTTTCAAGCTGTTGATGAAGAACCTCGCGCAGGAACGGTTGACGCAGGCCGTACGCTCCGCGGCGGTCATCGAGGCAGTCCTCGAGTGGACCATAGACTATGTCGCCGAGCGGGAAATGTTCGATCAGACTCTCGCGGATTTCCAGAATACCCAGTTCAAGCTGGCAGACATCAAGACCGAAGCGACGATCGGCCGCGTTTTTGTCGATCGCTGCATCGACCTGTTCATGGCTGGGAAGCTCGACGGCAATGACGCCGCGATGGCCAAATTGTGGCTCTCGAACCTGCACGGTCGCGTCGTCGACGATTGCCTGCAATTCTTCGGCGGCTGGGGCTACATGTGGGAATACCCGATTGCCCGCGCATACGCCGACGCGCGCGTCACCCGAATCGCCGGCGGCTCCATCGAGGTGATGAAGCACATTATCGGGCGCAGTCTCTTCGCTGCCCGGAAGAATCGCCCCTGATCATCACACGAGGCAAAACGGCCATGAAACACGCTTATACGAAACGCGGTGACAACAAAGTCTTGCCTTTGCGCTCGCTCATGTTCGTGCCGGGAGACAGCGAACGGAAGCTGATGAAGGCAATTTCGTCTCCGGCCGACGCACTCATTCTCGATCTGGAAGATGCGGTTGCGCCCTCCCGTACACATATTGCTCGCGATATGGTGCTCGAGTATCTCCGGTCGCGCTCGCCCTCGCAGCGCAATCGGCAGCAAGTCTGGGTAAGAATCAACCCGCTCAGCACCCCTGCCGCCATGCGGGATCTCATGGTCGTTGCCGGTGCGCCGAACGGAATCGTGCTTCCGAAGGTCCATTCGCCATCGGATATCGTGCATCTCTCCCACTGTCTCGACGCGCTCGAAGTTCGCGAGGGCGTCGGCGAGGACACCATCAGGATCATTCCCGTCGCGACTGAAACGCCACAGTCGCTGTTCACACTCGGGCGATACGAGGATTGCAGCCCGCGTCTTTTCGGAATGACTTGGGGTGCGGAAGATATCGCCGCCGCGATCGGGGCGAGTACAAATCGGCGTCCGAACGGTGAATACGACACCGTCTACCAGTTGGCGCGTGCCTTGTGCCTGTCAGGCGCGGCCGCGGCAAATGTACAACCGATCGACACGATGTTCGCCGACTATTCCGACGAAGCCGGGCTGCAGGCGGATGCGCGGGCCGCCAGACAAGCCGGATTCACCGGCAAGATCGCCATCCATCCGAATCAGGTCGAGATCATCAACGAAGCGTTCTCGCCGAGCGAAGAGGAAATCGACTGGTCTCAGCGTGTTGTCGATGTATTCAGCAACAATCCCGGACTCGGCACGGTCGGTCTCGACGGAAAGATGCTCGACATGCCGCATCTGAAGCGAGCACAGCACATTCTGTCGCTTGTCGAAAGTCTGAGAGGAAGAATGATGGAGCCGGACCTGCGTGACTGCACCTGACCAAGGCTGACTGAACCAGCAACGGGACGTTGACACGATGTCCCGTTTGCCGGGATCGGACCAGGAACATCGGGTGAAGTCCTTAGTCTAGGATTCTAGAATATCGTATCCGTACATACTATAATTGGCAAAACGTTGTGGACACGCTTACCAACACCGAAGGATCCCATGGACGATCTGTCAAAACACCACGGGTTTCCCGCATTGGGATTGCTCGTGTCAGGACTTTTTGGCATTGCGCTTCAGTTCATCGCACCACTAATCGAATCGGGACAACCCAGTACGATCGGCGATATCTGCCTGTCGAAAATCGGAGCAGTCCTGATTGCCTTTGGCATCGCCGGCGCTTGCTTCCTCGCCGGATTGCTCTGGCGAAAACGGTATAACGAGCAGCGGGCGTTGATGTTTGGTTTCTTCGGCGCCATAGCAGGGGCAGCAGTTATCTATGCGCTCTAGCATGACCAGGCACGCCGTACATTCCACGCGAGTCGTCTCGAAAAGTCTGGCTGTGCCGAACCGCCAACTGATTGCCGCGTTGCGTTGCGGATAGCGCGCGACCGAACAGAAAACCGGCAACGAATACGGTCGCCTGTTTCGCACCACCGGCTCCCGTTATCCGACCATCGCTCTGGACGACGCGCTCAGACGAGCATAAGTGGATCCGATTCGACGAGCTGCCAAATGGCCGGACAATCGATCACCGGATCGTGCGCGCCTGAGCGGCAATTCGCACTTCGGGACTCTCGAGCAACCGACGTGCTCAATGTATTGGCAAACTTCTGCAGAGCCTGCAAGGATCCCACCACGCTACGCGTCTCTCCGCAGCCAGCGACATCATCGGCGATGACCTGCATCCCGGAGTCGACTGCAATTTTCAGGATGTCCATGTCTCTCCATTTCCCTTCGATTAATTGACTTTCTCACGTTCAAAACGACTGCATCAAACAGACGGCTTTCCTCGGAGCACCAAACGGTGACCCCGACTTTTCCTTCATATGCCAAGGAACGTCGTGTCGAAGCTCAACGATTCTGGTAAGTGCAGCTTCCTGCCCCCAAACGGCACTGCGGTATCGACCGTCACAACATTCGGGATTCACGTCCGCAAAGCGAAATCCGTCGACGTCAATTCAAGGAAAGGGCTCATCGTCGGCCCTCGTGAGGTTGGCGGGAACACGCGCCACGAGCCATCGGCGTGACGAAAAAAGATGATCTCCATAGACCTTTCCCCTCCTGACGACTGGACAACGACGTATCGCTGCAATTTGTTCGAGGTTGCACGACCGTATCGCGTTACGTGAGCAGATGCAGCAAACATGAGCGTCAGCCACTTCTCGATCTGCCAACGCAAAGATCCTTCGTCCGGTTCCATTTCGTGCTCCCCCTGCCACGGATCACATTCGCCCTGAAGGGTTTGTGGCTGTCGTACGCCTGAGATCGTTACCTGCCAGCCAACCCGATAAATGTGTCTTTTGACGAAATACTAGTAGTCACGTGACACATTTTCAAGCACCAAAACGATAGGGAAAACACTGCCAGGTACACCTGTACTCGCCCTATTTAGGAGGGTTTTTCCCCAAAAAGCTGGTATTTAGGGTGTTTGCCGACTATATTTAATTCGTCGACTGACATATTGTTTGTTCGTCAGGCGTCTGCTCCCGAGCTCGACAGGATCACAGAGCCGGAAAGCGCCAACTGTAGGGTCAGAGTCCAAGTTTGTGCACTTGTCGTTCCATTGAGGCCCTTTGAGCGCAACTTCCTGCGCGACCGCCCCGCAACGGGAGAATTGCAACCTATGAAAGAAATGACCATCAGGACCGGGGAAGTCTTAGCTTCGACGGAAAGAGCGCCAGCACGCCGCGGCAACCGAACTACACGTGTGCCGGCCATTCTTGAAGTGGCAATCAACGTGTTCGCGACGCTGGGGAACACCGGTTTTACGCAGCGCCGCATCGCGAGCGAAGCTGGAATTCAACTAAGGACGCTGCAACACTACTTCAGTACGCGCGAAGAGTTGTTACGCGCCACCATGGAAGAAATGACACGGCGCTACGTCGAGCGGTATCTGGCGATCGCCAGGGACAAGCGCCGCTCCCCCGAGGCCAGTCTTGATGTACTCGTCGATGAAACGTTTGAAGTACTCACCGGCCCCGGCACGAACGTCAGCGCCTTCGCGTTCGAATGCTGGAGTCTGGCTGAGCATGAAACGTTCGCACGCGATCTCATGGCGCAAGTGACGGGCGAACTTCAGGAGATGTTCGTGGAACTCGTGGCGAAGATCAGTCCGACATTGACGGTTGTCGAATGTACGCTACGTGGCGCGCAACTGGTTTCGCAACTGTACGGACTCGTCGCCTTTCTCCGTCGT
The DNA here is from genome assembly GCF_905339605.1 of Burkholderia sp. BCC1972. Classification (NCBI taxonomy): domain Bacteria; kingdom Pseudomonadati; phylum Pseudomonadota; class Betaproteobacteria; order Burkholderiales; family Burkholderiaceae; genus Burkholderia; species Burkholderia sp. BCC1972. The sequence continues at coordinate 113,909 of NZ_CAJPGH010000017.1, forward strand.
GCCGGAGACAATTGCCCGGATCTGGCCGCGTTCCGGCAGGTGACCAAACTCGTATGGAAGGCGCTCAGCGAAACGCCTCAGTAGCCGTGGCCACCGAACCTGGCTCATCCATCTTGCTGGAACCGGGAACCCAATCTCCGCGCCATTGCGCAATGCGTTGCGAGATTCAAGTTTCATTCTGAGGACCCACGCTTGATGCCGGACTCCCGCATGATGTATGCTTGCATATCTTATGTAAGCAAAATTAAACTGCCAGTTACCGGAGGAGACAATGGCTGAATTGAGTGTAAGGCTGCCAACAAGCGCGCGTGCGCAACGACTGTTGATTTGGTGGGGCATCACCTTTGGATTGATCTTTGCTCTGTCTTGGGGAGTCCTCATCCGGCTACTGCCTCTACCGACGGCGACGTGGACACCGGCGCAAGTCGCGGACTTCTATCAGACCCACGCGATTTCCATTCGCATCGGTGCCACAATCTGCTCATGGACTGCCGCCTTCATGGTGCCACTCGCGATGGCGATATGTGTTCAGATGTCAAAGTTGGAGCCCGGCTGGCCGATCTGGTCCGTCCTCCAGCTTGTCGGTGGCTCCCTCATGTCCATGTTCCTTGTATTTCCCCCAATCCTTTGGGGCGTGGCTGCGTTTCACCCGGATCGGGCGGCTGATGCCACTGCGCTGATCCATGATCTGGCAAACCTGACTCTGGTTTCCACGGATCAGTACTTCATCTTTCAGATGGTCCCGATCGCCTACCTTTCGTTGAAGACCGGAGGAATGCCTGGCGCAACTTTTCCACGTTGGTTCGGTTACCTGACCATCTGGATCTCGGCAATCTTCGAGGTTGGTGCTGCGGCGTTCATCCCGAAGGTCGGCCCCTTCGCCTGGAATGGTCTCTTCGTCTTCTGGTTTCCGTTGGTCAGCTTCGGCATCTGGATAGCCGTCACATGTGCGCTTTGCCTTCGAGCCATCTCACGACAGGAGTGCAGGCATGATTAAAGCGGGTGTGAGCTCAATTCCGGAAGAACATCTGGACATCCCGGAATCGTCGGGAAACAACGCAACGCGAATTCCGGGCGAACCTGGTGTCTGGCTACTGATTTTCGGCGATCTATGCGTCTTCGCAGTCTTCTTTCTGCACTTCGTGTCGGCTCGGTCCCACGCGCCCGATGAGTTTGCAGCCGCCCATACCCTCCTGGATCGACCAATTGGCTTACTTGGCAGCTTGCTGCTTCTGACCAGCAGTCTATTCGTGGCGTTGGGCGTCCACCGGCTACGCCGTCAGAGTAGCGCGCGTCGTCAATTCAGCGTCGCGATTGCATTCGGAGCAGCATTTGTTGTTTGCAAGCTTGTCGAGTACGGCACGAAGATCCATCGCGGCATCACGCCAGCGACAGACGATTTCTTCATGTACTACTTCGCATTCACAGGCATCCATCTCGCGCATGTGCTGCTGGGTCTCGGGATCCTCTTGCTCATGCGCAAGGTGTCACAGCCGCCCGCTTCGACGCAACACCTGCTTCTGATCGAGAGTGGCGGCCTTTTCTGGCATCTGGTCGACCTTCTCTGGATCGTGCTCTTCGCTCTGTTCTACGTGTTGGGAGGCTAGCATGGATAAGACGGAACGACGGCTAGTCCTCTGGTGGGTCGCGCTCGTTTTGGCCACTTTGGCATCCTGGGAGACCGGGCATGCCGGAGCGGTATTTTCGACTGCCTCCCCGATCATTATCGTTGCACTAGCATTTGCCAAGGTCGCAGCGGTGATGATGCAGTACATGGACGCACGCACCGCTCCGTGGCAATTGAAAATCGGCCTCGGCGCCTGGATCGTGGCCGTTGGCATCGCAATCGTCGTGCTCTGGCTCTCCGGAGGCCAAGGGCCATTTGAAAAATGAGCTGAAGGAAACACACATGCGTACAATCATGATCACGGGCGCAGGAAGTGGCATGGGACAAGAACTGGCCCGCCGCGCGCTCGCTCGCGGAGACCGGGTAATCGCAACCGTTCGGAACCGTCGCGACGCAAGCGCGCTGGGTGAGCATCACGACAAGCTGATCGTCGTCGAGATGAACGTCGGGTCCAGTGCCTCCGTAGAAGCGGCATTCATCCAGGTTGACCGCGAACTCGCAGGTAAGCCGCTCGATCTCGTCATGCATTGCGCGGCGATCGCCCCGTCAGGCGCCCTCGAAGTCGAAGGAGTCGAGCAGCTCGAGCAGACCCTGAACGTGAATGCCGTGGGCGTTGCTCGTATGCTTTGTCACGCCCTTCCACGCCTGCGCGGGCATCGTGGCCGAATTCTTCTCTTTTCTTCACTCTGGGGCAAAGTCGCCGGCCCGATGCTTTCGGCCTATTGCGCCTCCAAGCACGCAATTGAAGCGATTACGGATTCTGTCCGGCGCGAAACCGAAGGGCAGGATGTCGATATCGTGCTGATCGAGCCGGGAGTCGTGCGCACGAAAATGGTATCTGGTTCGGTAAGCGGCTCTCGCGCCGGATCTGAGCAACTGCCTGCCTCCTTCCGTTCGCTCTACGGCTCGATATACGAGCGCTACGCGCGCTTGATCGAGCGGGAGTCGACTGGAGGACTAAGTGTTGACCAAGCCGCCGCCCTCATCGAACGAACCGCGTTTACTGCGGCACCGCGAACACGATACTCGGTCGGCCGGGACGCCGTCCTCGTGAAGACCCTTGCCCGAGTGCTCCCGGACAAAGCGCTGGATGCCGTGTTTCGAAAAATGCTGAATCGCCGCTAAATGCGGCGACTGTCTACATACGTTTAGTTAAATCATCCAGGCAACCCTGAACATTGTCAGGAAAGGAAATCGGGCGATGGTAACCACTGTTTCCAAAGTTTCCAAAAGCGCGCGTCTGTCGCCCCGAACATTGGCGATTGTCGTCGGTGTCGGTCTCGCCTTCGTCGTCCTATCGCTCGTGCTCACGGCCCTGCAGCCGCATCACGTGGTCGGCATCGATCCCACGTTCGGACTTCCCTCGCTGCCCCGCGGGGTGCCGTTTCAGAGGACGAACCATCTCATCGCAACCGTCGCCATGGGTGTCTTCGGCCTGGTCGGCGTTGCTTACGGTCTTTGCGACCTCGTCCGGGCGAGAACAGTCCTGCCGTTGATGATCGCGATCAGCGGCGTGTTCGTCGATTTTCCCGAAGTGTTCGTCGACATCATGGGCGCCGCTTACTACCCATGGGCCCCGGACGTCGTCGCGTACAAGATCTTCGGACGCGAGATGCCGTTTTTTATCGTGGCCGGTTGGTTCGGATACGGCGCTTTCACCTATTTGATCTTTAGAATCATTGCATCGAACCCGACCACCAGATCCCTCTGGCTGACGTGGTTTGGCGCAGCGCTCAGCGGCGTCATCTTCGAGGAAATCCTGCTGGCGATGGGCGTTTGGCATTACTACGGCAATCAGCCACTCGTGCTCATCAGGCTTCACCCGTGGTGGTGGACGCCATGCAATTCGGTTGGCGTTTTTCTTGCCGCCGCGTTCGCCTGGCGTTTCCGCGATACCTTGCAGGGCTGGAAGGCATTGGCGATGGCATTCATCACCCCGATGTCGGTGGCAGGCATTTACGCTTTCATCGCGATGCCGGCCTGGATCGTCGCTAATGCGAACTATGGCTGGCTCGTTACGCAACTAGGCGGCCTACTGACTTTTGGGCTCGGCTTCGTCGCCTTTTATTTGGTACTTCGACTGGTGCTCCGACGAGACCCGTTCGAATTTGCCGATCGCAACGCAGTCGAGTGAATCCATTGCGCGGCTGAAGCTTGCGGTGATTTTGGAATTTGATCGGTGTGTCGTTCGATCCGCTGCATGATGACTCGCGCACACGGCCGCGCGGTCGCCTGGGATTCCTGTCGCCGCGCTTGCTGATCCCCAGCAGCGTCGGCTTGCCGCCGGTGTCGTATTGGCGCGGTACCAGCCCGATCAACGCTGCGAACTGGCGTGCCGAAGTGAACTGCCGGGCATCGCCCAATTCCGTCTCCAGCACGCTGACCGTGACCGGGCCGATCCCCGGGATCTCCAACGGTCGCTGTTGTCGAGCGTCCAGCTTGGACAGTTCAGCGCGTCATAGATGAGCAAGTCGAACTCGGCCGACGTGGCGTCGCGATGGAAGACTTGCCCGCCTGTCACGCCCCATTTGGGCGGCAGGCGCTCGCGCAGGAATCGCCGCACATGCGCCTCGCGAGGCCCTCGTTTATGGTCCGGACGAGAGCTAGCGGCGCTTTCCTGAAACGTCGCTCAAAGGCTGGTCGCGGTGGCGCTTAGCAGTCGGCGCACATCGACGAGTGGTTGTCGCATTGATTGCCTCTAAGAGCACGGCTTGGCCTCAATCTTACAGGGCTCAAAGTGCCCGGCCCCAATTAATTTTCCCCGTGCTGAAACGTACCCTTCTTTACTTGTCCATCAGGCCGACAAGAGGATGCGCTTCGCTCGGCCATGACGAGGCGAAGAACCACTGAATGCGTTCAGGCGTCATCTCGGCAAGCGTTCCGGGCACCCAACGCGGATGACGATCCTTATCAATCAGATGTGCGCGAACGCCCTCATGGAAATCGCCGTCCTCCAGCGCATGCGAAACGATGTCCAACTCCATACGGAAACATTCCGCTAGTGACATTTCGCGACCGCGCAGCAGTGCCTCGCGAGTTACCACCAGCATCGTCGGTGAATATAAGGTCAGCGCCGTCAGCGTGTCCCGTAGCCAGGCTTGCTCAGCTTGCGGTCCGTCGTGGCGAAGATCCACTTGCAAAGCATCGACGATGCTTTCGACGCTAACGCGCGATGCAAAGTACTTGCGGATCAACTGCATAAACGGCAACAAGCTGCTTTCGGCCGGACTCTCGGCACCGGCCGGCACAAAGACGGCATGTAATTCTGCCTGCACGTCGCCGTCGAAGGCCATCGCCTCCAATCGCGTCTCGATCCCATCGAGCGATTCGTGACACACGCACACATCGGCAAGCTTGCAGGCGACTGTATCCGCACCGGACAGCGTCGGGCCCTGTCAAATCGATAAAGCGGCGCAGGTGTATCGACCATCACCTGCCGGTAGCCGGCTTCGTCGGGCAACTGTAGGGTCTCAGCGAATCCGCTTTTTTGTGCCTATATAAATCAATGGGTAAGGCACATTCATGAGAATTTTGTGGTCCCTGAATTCTCATGATTCGGTACCGCAGCCTACAAGCTTCTCATGAATATGACCGTACACTGCGCCGCAACCGATGTTTCGGGGCGACATGCGCAACGCTCTTCTGGTACCGATTTGAAGGAAGCGCCGCTGTGACAGCGGTCGCGGCTCAAAGCAATATGGGCAGCAGAAAAGGAGGAGTTGTCGATGAGCCGTGACTACGACGCCCCGGTTTCATGCACAGGTTCTTCAGGGAATTGGGGAAGCCGATGCCCCGGACGCCCAGTGGGTTCATCATGACCAAGTAAAAGCGGATGTAGCGCAGCAACGACGGGAACTGCTATGCCTGATCAACAGTTCAGGCCATCGTGTTGTGTGCCGCCAAAGCATCTCCGCTTCTTCCCCCTTGTCCTCCAAGTAGGTGCATTTGCTGCTCGTAGCCTCCTCGGCTCAGCAAACGGACCTCACATTCACTTTCCGGTATCTTAAAACCGGTATCCGACAGACACGAAGGTGATGATCGGATTGATCTTTACCTTCGTTGTACTGGTCACTGCACCGACGGCTGATCGAGTCGTCAGTGTTGCCTTGGTCGAGAGCCATACGTATGCGGCAGAAACTCCGACCGACCAGTGCGAATCGATGTTGTAGTTCAGGCCCGCATTGATGATCGGCGCAAACGACTTGCTCAACGTTACAGAGGTTGGCCCTTCCAGCCGCGTCCCAAACGTCGGCGAATAAAGGAACTCTCCGGTCGCCACCTTGTTGCTGAGCTCGGCGTTCTTGAACCACACGTAGGAGACACCAGCACCGACGTACGGCCGAAAGCGCGCCGACGGCTCGCCGAAGTGGTACTGCGCGAGAATGGCCGGACTCCAGGCGCGCGCCGTTCCCAGTTCTCCGAGCCCCGCAAGCGTTCCGGTCCCGCTGAGATGCAGTTTCGGCGGAACACCCAGAATCGTCTCCAGCGCCACATGGTCCGTTACGAAATAGGTTGTGGTAAGTGCGAACGTGTCAGTATCGGCGACGCTCGCGCCACTTCCCGCAACCGTATTGGAATGCCCGAGCGCGTTGACCGTCAGAGGTTGGCTGGAGTCCTGCGGCGCCATGTGCAGCCATCCAGCGTTGACCATCCACTGCCCCGCCGATTGTGCGTGGGCAGCCGAGATCGTCGCGATGGACAAGAGAATTGCCGCGCTCGTATGTTTCATGTTGTCTCCGATTTTTGTGATATCTGGGTACTACTCTGCTGGGGAATTACCGCCATACGGCGCCGGACAGAAGTCGCCCGCCAGGCGCACGCACCTGACCTTCGGAACGGAACGGGATTCAGCGATCTCTGAGCCGATCGATCAACCGAACGCTCGCGCCGGCCGCAGCGCGCTTCAGCGACGTCAAAGGTCCATCGTCGTGTGCTGGTACACCCGCGACACGCTCTCCGGCGCCTGCAAAGCGCGGGAACAGGCACAGCGCGTTGTCACGCTCGATCCCAGCGCGCGCTTCCGTGTTCCAGACGGGCGATCGTTCGAGGGCGTCACGCTGCATGGCGGTCACGGGTGCCGGCGCGAACGGGAAATCGCTACCGAAGAGAATCTGCGATGGCTCGACCAGTTCGCGCAGCGCGGCCTGCGGATAGGCCGCAGGCGACAGCGCGGTATCGAAGTGAAATCGTCGGATATACGTCAGCACGCCGGCAGGCACCATCGACACGTATTCCGGCATGAGGTTAGCAAGCGACAGCCGCCACGCGACGTAAGGCAGAAATCCGCCCGCATGAGCGAGAATCCAGCGAATGTTCGGGTAACGCTCCAGCGTCCCTGTCAGCATCAGGTTAAGCGCGGCGCGCGTCGTATCGCACAGGAATTCGATCAAAAAACCGGGTGCACCGAGCCCGAGTTCCTCGCTCGTCCGATGCAGATTCGGATGAACGAAAACGACTGCGTGGCGGCGATCGAGCTCGGCCATCAGTTCATCGAATTCCGGCGCACCGAGAAACTTCCCTTCCGTGCTACCGAGCAGCACGACACCGTCTGCCTTCAGTACATCGAGTGCATGGACAGTTTCCGAACATGCATGCTCGGTGAAGGGCATCGGCAGAACGGCGAACGAGCCGAAGCGCCCAGGATACGTATCGCACAAGCCCGCCGTATATTCATTGCATTGGCGTGCGAGTTTGCGTGCTTCTTCCACATCGTCGAAATACACACCCGGCGCCGAAATCGACAGCAAGGCTGTCTGGATCGCATTCGCGTTCATGACGTCAAGTGACGCATCCGCGCTCCATTCCGGAAGTGGCGCACCTGCAACTTTGTGCAGGCCGTGCCTCGACATCGCGTCCCGGTATGCAGGAGGAATGAAATGGTGATGGACGTCTATGCGGTGCACGGCACGCTCCAATACGCAATCATCAATATGGATTACGAAATTTTTATGTGTGATCAAATTCACGATGAATCGCCACGCTGGTCAGAAACCGGGACGGCGACGGCGAGACGTCGTGAGGTTGCCTACGATGCGATGCCTGAATCGGCGCGCGCGTGCAACAAGTCCAGCGCGACGTCGACGATCATGTCTTCCTGACCGCCCACCATTCTCCGTCGTCCCAGTTCGACCAGGATATCGACCGTGCCGAGCCCGTATTTCCCTGCGGCCAGTTCAGCGTGGCGCAGAAAGCTCGAGTACACGCCGGCGTAACCGAGCGCGAGAGTTTCCCGGTCGACCCGTACTGGGCGATCCTGGAGCGGTCGCACGATGTCGTCCGCTGCATCCATCAACCGGTACAGATCCGTGCCGTGACGCCAGCCGAGGCGATCGGCCGCCGCAATGAACACTTCGAGCGGTGCATTGCCCGCGCCGGCCCCCATCCCCGCCAGACTCGCGTCGACCCGATCGCAGCCCTCTTCGATCGCAACGATCGAGTTCGCCACGCCGAGGCTCAGGTTGTGGTGCGCATGAATACCCGTGTGGGTCTCCGGTTTCAACACGTCCTTGAACGCTCGCACGCGATCGCGGACGTCGTTCATGTTCATCGCGCCACCAGAATCCACAACGTAGCAGCAGGTCGCACCATAGCTTTCCATCAGCTTTGCCTGCTCGGCCAGCCCCTCTGGCGTCTGCATATGACTCATCATCAGGAAGCCCACCGCCTCCATGCCCAGCTCGCGTGCGTATTCGATGTGCTGGCGTGAGATGTCGGCTTCCGTGCAGTGCGTGGCAACGCGCACGATTCGCGCGCCCGCATCGTACGCTGCCCGAAGATCGCGCACGGTACCGATGCCGGGCAACAACAACGTGGCGACCTTCGCATGCTTGACTACGCTGGCAACGGCTTCGATCCATTCGACATCGGTATGCGCGCCGAAGCCGTAGTTGAAGCTTCCTCCCTGCAGGCCGTCCCCATGTGCCACTTCAATTGAATCGACCCGGGCCTCGTCGAGCGCAAGCGCAATCTTCTGTGCTTGTGCGACGCTGTACTGGTGACGAATCGCATGACTGCCATCGCGCAGCGTCACGTCGGAGATATAGATCTTCTTGTCCATAGGAGCGAAACTCACGTTGCGTTGGCCAGCAGGCGGGCGGCGACTTTCTCTGCCGTGATCTTGGCGGCGCTCGTCATGATGTCGAGGTTGCCGGCGTATGCCGGCAGATAGTGGGCTGCGCCTTCGACTTCGAGAAAGATCGAAGTCTTGAGGCCCGCCATGCGCTCACCGACGCCCGGAATCCGGATCGGCCGATCGGCTTCGATGCGATCGAATTGCACACGCTGTTTCAGGCGATAGCCAGGCACATAGGACTGAACCGCCTCGGCCATTCGGGCGACAGACTCCTCGATCCGACCTTCGTCGGCGAAATCGCTGAGCGTATACACCGTATCGCGCATGATGAGCGGCGGCTCGGCAGGGTTAAGCACGATGATGGCTTTCCCCTTGGCCGCTCCGCCGACCGCCTCGATTGCCCGCGACGTCGTTTCGGTGAATTCGTCGATGTTGGCGCGCGTACCGGGTCCCGCGCTCTTGCTGGAAATCGATGCCACGATCTCGCCGTAGTGGACATTCGCGACCCCCGACACGGCCGCTACCATCGGGATTGTCGCTTGCCCTCCGCAAGTCACCATGTTGACGTTGAGCGCATCGAGATGGCGCTCGCCGTTCACCACCGGAATGCAATACGGGCCGATTGCCGCCGGCGTGAGATCCACAAAGCGGATGCCAGGCTTGATCGCTCGCAAGAATGCGTCGTTGCGGGTGTGTGCCGACGCAGACGTTGCATCGAACACGATGTCGATGTCCTCGAACAGCGGCATCCGACTGAGTCCTTCGACGCCTTCGTGCGTCGTGGCGACGCCCATGCGGGCAGCACGCTGCAGTCCGTCCGATGCAGCGTCGATTCCGACCATCGCACCCATCTCGATGTGTTCGCCGTGCCGCAGGATCTTGATCATCAGATCCGTACCGATGTTCCCGCTACCGATGATGCCGACCTTGAGTTTCTTGCTCATCGATACGCTCCTTAAACGAGGCGACAGCGCACGCTGCCGAGTGCGCCGATCTGCGCATGAATCGCGTCGCCCCCCGTCACCGGCACCATCGGTCCCAGTGCGCCGGACAGGATCACGTCGCCTTCGCGCAGCATCTGACCGCAGCGCGCCATCGTGCAGGCCAGCCAATAGACCGCACGCAACGGATGGCCAAGACAGGCTGCACCGACGCCAGTCGACACGGTCTTGCCCTGCTTCGTCATCGACATGCCCAGTTCGCCGAGCGAGAGCTGGCCAACTGCGATCGGCTGATGGCCCAGCACATACAGACCGCATGAGGCATTGTCCGCGACGGTGTCCTCGAGCGAGATCCGCCAGTCCGTAATCGCGCTGTCCACGATCTCGAGGGCCGGCAGCGCATAGGCCAGCGAAGACAGAACACGGCTGTAGCTCGGTGCTTCGTCGTCGATATCTCGCCCGACGACAAATGCGACCTCCGCTTCGATCTTCGGCTGCAGCAGTCGATTCATCGGAACATCGTCGCCGTCGAGATACTCCATGTCGTCGAACAGCACGCCGAAGTCGGGCTGGTCGACACCCAGTTGCTGCTGTACCGCGATCGAAGTCAATCCGACTTTTTTCCCCACGATGCGCTGTCCAGCGGCAATTCGTTCTGCCGTATTCGCTTCGGCGACGGCGTAAGCGGCCTCCAACCCGGAAATGCCGAACCGCGGAGCAATCGGTTCGACCGCGGTACGCGTTGCGCGCGCACTGTGCAGCGCTTCGGCTGCGGCTTGAATGCAAGTGTGATCAGGCGATTGAGACATGATTGATGGTATGGAAATCGAAATTCAGGCTGCTTTGGCCATGGAAGGCGCGCTTGCCGAAGCAGAGGTGCGAGGGCTCCTTCCGGCGATGGGCATGCCAAGTTGGTCGCGCAGTCGCATTACCGTGCGATTGAGTTCGGTCACGGGAACGACGGCGAACACGAATCGGTCCGGCCTCAGGATCGCCACTGCCTTATCGCTGAACCCCGCCTTCACGAACCAGGAGACCATGTCGCCGTTGATATCCTCGACTTCCGTCACCCCACCATTCCGGTTATCGCGGTCAACGCCGTTGAGGCCCTGCGGACGTCCACCGTACGGATACAACGTGACGCACTGCACCGACAACGTCTGCATCGCTTTCGCCGACACTTCGTCCAGGTACCGGGTCGGATCGACGTTCAATCCGACGAGCGAAAATCCACGCCCGAGCAGATCGTCCATCCGCTGTCGTGAACCATCAAACCGGCGCACTTCGGGTTGCGGCGCCAAAGCACCCTCCGGTCCGTTCCGACGACGTCGCGGCATACCGAGATAGGCATTCTTTCTGTAGACGGGAGCGGGCTTGAATCCTCCCTCTTGGAACCAGCGCTTCAGCGGTGGAATCGTTCTGATGATCGCGAGGGAGGTATCGCGCACGAGCGTCGCGAGCGGATTTCTCGCCGACACGACGTTCTTCAGCAACACGGATATGTCGATCATTGCCTTTGCATGCGCGTGACGCTCCGACTGATAGGTATCCAGCATCGCGTCACCGGCGACGCCACGTAACACAAGGTCCAGTTTCCAGCCGAGGTTGTATGCGTCGCGCACACCGGAACTGGCGCCTTGCCCCATGAACTGTGGCGTCATGTGCGCAGCGTCGCCGGCCAGCAGCACACGGCCGACCCGCCATTTGGCCGCGATCAGCGCATTGAATGTATAGACGAGCTTGCGTTTGACGACGAACTGGTCCGGATCGACGAATTTGGACAGGTACCTGCGCACCGTCTCGGGCCGCTCCATGTTCTCTTTCGTTTCCCCGGGCATCAGCATGAATTCAAACCGGTGAAACTTGTCAGGCTGCACACAGCTCACGACCGGCAACTTCGGGTCGACGACGAAATTGAAGTAAGGAAGATGACGCAGCGCGTCCGTACCCGGCTTGCGCTCGATGTCCACGACGAGCCACGGCTCCGGGAAACTCTTGCCGGCCATTTCAATGCCGAGCCGCGTACGCACGATGCTGCGACCACCGTCCGCGCCGATCATGTAGCGTGCCCGCATCGACCGGGCGTCGGGATCGGTGTTCACGCTCGTCCGCGCATCCGTGCTGTCGCTGAATCGAGCTTCTCGCGTAGCCTGATGCACGATGCTGACACCTTCGCCGTCTTGCGAAAATTCGACGACTTCACGTCCACGGCGGATATCCACGTTCGGATACCGCGACAGCGCGTCGGACAGCGTCGTTTCCAGATACGGTTGATAGAAGAAGTTGATGACCGGCCAGCCAAGCGGGCGCTTGCGCGGCATGTACTGCGTGATCGGCGTGCCGTCCGGGCGAACGAGTTGCACCGGCGTCTCCATCATCATCCGCGCCTGAAGTTCATCGGCCACAGCGAGATGCTGGAAAATGCGCATGCACTCGTCGTCGGTGTACACCGCCCGTGCGTTGCCGTAAAAAACCGGCTCGCGCTCGAGTACGACGACGTGATGGCCCGCCTGCCCGAGCATGTGCGCCAGCACGAGACCGGTCGGCCCGAGCCCTACGATCGCGACGTCGCACGCATCGTCCTGATGCACTGCGTTCATGACTGGTCTCCTTGTATAGTGAATTCGGGGTGCATCAGCGAGGCGAGCGCACGACGGGCACGGCCCAGCCTGACGCGCAGACTCAGGTTCTCGGGGCGATGGCCCCACAGGCTGATGCCCTGATAGGTCGTCGTGCGCCACGCGTGCTCGTCCACCACGATCGGATTCCAGCCCAGTTCGATCTCGAACCCGGACGGAGTCTCGACGTAGAAGGAAAGCTCGCGGTCATTCGGGTGCTGGCCGATCGCATTGGCAATCGGATAGCCCATTGCCCGACACCGCAGATAGGCTTGGGTCACATCGTCCAGCGACGCGCACTGGAGATTCATGTGATGGATCTGCGTGCGCAACGGATTCACGCGAATGCCGCGTGTCGATGCAGTCGCAAGCGAATGGTGGCGCTCATTCAATCGAAGGAAGGCGAAGTCGAGACTCAGGCCGTCGATCTTGTCTTCGATTTCGTCGGAAAGCCGGGCGTCGAACACCATTTTCCAGAACGCCTGCATGGCCTCCGGTTGACGAGTCGTAATCGCAACGTGCCCCATGCCAGAGGCGCCGGTGACGAATCCGCTCGCTTTCATGTTCAACGGCAAATCGGTCAGCACCGGGTCGGTAAAGAGTTCGGTGCGCAGCATTTTCGGGCCCGCGAAGAACCAGAAGCGCTTCACACCTCGCAGCTCGGCCTCTTCGGCACTTCCTTCCTTCACGCTGACGCCAAACGCGGCAAGGCGTTTAAATGCGAGCTTCAGCGCCGCGTCATCGGCCAGTTGCCAGCCGATTGCATCGACGTCTTCCGCACGCCCCTCACGGACGATCAACCGCCGTTGGTGCGAGTCGATGCGGCACGCAAGCACACCGGATCGAGGACGATCCACATGCAGCCCGAGCCCTTCCGCGACGAATTTCCTCCATTCGTCCAATCGGGTGGATTCGGCCAGCAAATAACCCATACGGATCCGACCGAACAAACTGTTCGGCGCGGACGACGAACTCGCAATGGCTGGCATGGCAACAAGCTCCGAGTCAGCGAGTACGGGCAGCATGAGCGTCAGCTCTGTCCTGCGCCAGGAACGCCAATACCATGGCATTGAATTCGTCGGCACGTTCCCACTGCACCCAGTGACCGGTCTTGCTGAACAGGTGTACGTCACAGTTCGGCATGCGCCGCTGAAGCGAATGCGCGCCGCTGGGACGATTGACCTTATCCTCCGTGCCCCACAGCACGAGCGTCGGATTCTGCACCGACGCCAATCGCGGGTCCCGCGTGAAATCCACCTTCTTGAACTGCGGGATGCCCTTGGGACCGAGCAACGGCGGGCTGGCCACGACCTCCGGATCGATGCTGGACTGAAAGCGCTCCTGAATCGTCGAATCGGGAACCAAGCTGCCGTCGTACACGAGGTCGCCCCGGATGAACGTCGTTAGCTTTTGTAACGAAGGACCTTCGCCCTTGTAGTAGTTCAGCAAACGCTTGAGGCCGGGAGTGGGCAACCCGCGCGTCGTATCCACACCGCCCGGGCCCATCAACACGAGGCGCCCGATTGCGGCAGGGCGTTCCAGCGTCATGCGGAGCGCACATGCGCCACCCAGCGAGTTGCCGATCACATGCGCGCGCCGAATATTCAGTGCATCCAGCATCCCGAGCAGGTTCGTGGCCAGATCGCCAAAGGGGTCTGCGCGGTCAAGTCCCTTCGTCGATTTACCGTAGCCGGGCATGTCAGGTACGACGACACGATAGTGACAAGCGAGGGCTTCGACGTTGCGCGAGTAATTCGACATCCCGGAAGCACCAGGACCGCCCCCGTGGAGCATGAGGACAACAGGCCCCTCTCCCAGTTCGGTAAAAAAGATGTTCCGCGCACCGACTCGAACGGTGCGTTGGTTCATTGCGCGAGTCACGGACGGTGCATTCACGGCGTCGTCGCTCCAGGAAGGTGATTGAACTTGCTTGATCTAATAATGAGATCTTTGTCATCATGACAACATACTCGTTTTCACCTAGGCTGCAGGAGCGCGTGTTGTGGCGCCGTATAATTCCGTCATGAGTGAAACTACCGTTGATCATCGGACCCGCGTTGCCGCAGAGCGGCGTGAACGGATGCGCGCTCGACTGATCGAAAGCGCGATGCTGGTGTTTGCAGACAAGGGGGTCGGGGCAAGCATCATCCAGGACGTCATTGCCGCGGCGGAGGTTTCGCAGGGGACGTTCTACAAGTACTTCCGAACGAACGAGGATCTGCTCGCTGCGGTCACTCAGGAACTCAACGATGAGTTGCTGCGCTTGATTGAAGCGGAAGTGCATGAATACGAGGATCCGGCGCGACGCATCGCATGCGGCGTGCGAATGTTCCTGCACACGGCGCGCACCTATCCGCTACTGGCCCGTTTCATTTGTGCGGCTGGCCTGCACTCCGCCGGGCCAAGCAGTCTCATTTACGTCTTCCTGCCTGTTCACATCCAGCAGGGTTTGTCACTGGGCCGCTTCAATGACGTCGGTGTTGGAACAGCGCTCGACGTGATCGCCGGAACCGTGCTGGCCACCATCCTCAGAATCACGACCGAAGGCCCCGAAAATATCCCTCCGGAGCCCGTCGTTGCCGCGATCCTCCGTGCACTTGGCGTCGATCGACAGGAGACCAAGGCGCTTGTCGACACTGCGTTACCTCGGATCGAGGTGCCCACCACGTCACTGCTCGAACGAGGGCATGCGAGACTGCAGGCTCAAATGCTATCCGCGGTTTGACGGCATCGACCTTCACGCCCGTCGGGAATGATCTCGCTGGTTCGCTGCTGCACGCGTCGTTTGCGGAAACAGAGATCTGAACGGGATCTCCGTTGCCGAAATCGAAATAGCAGGGGCCTTCGGCATACGGTGGTCAATGCAGGGATCAACGCACTAGCGAATCACCGGAGTGGTACCCGACGCAGTACGTTGCGTCCCGCTCTCTTCCAGCTCACGGCCAAGTTCGGCAATGCGGCGTTCGCCTGCAATGAGCGCTTCCGCCGACGTGTGAACCGAGTACCGACCGAGATGCAACGCATGCGGATGCGGCACGGCGGATCCCAGTACGAAAACGGCATCCTCGTTTCCTGATGCACGCAATACGATAGCGGCCTCGTTCTGCTCGAAGAGCACCATCTCACCTGCGGCGATCGATTCACCCGTTTGAAGTGCTCCCTTTGCGAGGGCCAGCCAACCTACAGAGTGATGGACTGGCGGCCAGTAGGTCCAGCTTTCGCCAGGCTTGAGCGTGACCAACAGATAGTTGATGCCTGCCGGCGCCGGAACAGGGCTCGAGACGCCCCCATACTCGCCAACGATAATGTAGGCAGGACCTGCCCGCCGCATGTCTTTTTCAATGACGTAACAGCACTCCGGCTCTCCATTCTCGAGCTCGGGTGGTAACGCAATCCAAAGCTGAAAGCCGAGGACGCGGGACACGTTCACATACGGCGACATTTCCTTGCCGTGCCACACACCGCTACCGGAACGCATCCATTCAACACCTCCGTACTCGATCGTGCCGGAACCAGCCGTCGGGTCGTCATAATGCAGTCGGCCCTCGACCAGCACCGTGACGGTTGCCACGCCCGAGTGCGGATGGAGCGGCATTCCCCCACCCATGGCCATAGCCTGAAGAGCCAGTCGCCCCAGGTCGAAGATGTCGAGAAACACGAACGGTTTCAGAATCTCTCCCAGATCGGACGGACTCATCAGCCGGACGATCGGTCCGTGGCCATGGCCACGAGTGCGATGCACGATTTGCCTGTTCACCAGCATCGGGATTCTCCCCAAAGAAAGCGGCGCGCATCGTCGCCCATGTAGTCGGGATCGAGATAGACGTGCATGCGATTGATGAGGCCCTCGCCATTGAATTCGAACACGCTGCAGAACCGGCCACCCGACGTCTTTCCGCCGGACCACGATCTGTCATCGTAGTAGGTACCATTCGTGACGCCTTCGACAACAACAATGCCGCCGGCTTCGATGATTCTCATAGCTGCAACATCATGCGAGATCGACTTGACTGCCGTCATGAACCCCGTGATGAACTCGGCAAACGTCGCCTTTCCGGCTCCGATCCCGAACTTCGGGAAATAGAACTTGAGATCGTCGGAAAACAGATCGAAGAGATCTGTCCGACCAGCGTCGCCGCGTGCGTAATACTCCTTTACTGTTGCAACATTCCTGGAATCCTTAGAGACGGTTTCAAAAAGGCTGTTTCGGGGTGCTAACTTCTGTGGCTAATTGTTAGCCTCTGGCCTCGGAACAACCGAGGCCGAGGAGAAGGGAAAGCCGATCATCGACGACGAATTGTGGACACTGATCGAGCCGTTACTACCGCCAGCGTAGCCGTGGCGCGAGAAGAACCCGGGCCCGTCTGCCTGTTTCGAATCGTGCTACGCTGACCGGCATCCTGTTCGTTCTCAAGACGGGAGTGCGATGGCGCGAGCTGCCTGTCGAGATGGGATGCGGCTCGGGTGTGACATGTTGGCGACGGCTACGCGACTGGCAGGCCGGCGGCGTGTGGAACCGCTTGCACGAACTGCTGCTCGCGAAGCTGCGCTCAGCAGACCAGATCGACTTCTCGCGAGCCGCTGTCGATTCATCACATCATCGATCCGCGCCGTTGGGGCTGGCCAAAAACTGGCCCAATCCGACCGATCGCGCGCGACCCGGTTCCAAGTACCACATCGTCACCGACGCCAACGGCACGCCGCTCCCCGCGATCCTGACTGGCGCAAACGTCCACGACGTCACGCAATTGCTGCCTTTGATCGACGCGATTGCGCCGATTCGTGGCTTGCGCAGCCACCCGCTGCAGCGACCACTCGTGGTCTACGCCGATCGCGGTTACGACTCGGAGCGCGTTGCGCAAGCGCGGTATCGAGCCGGTGATCGCCAAGCGCCGCACCGAACACGGCAGCGACCTGAGGAAATATCGCTGGGTCGTTGAACGCACGCATGCCTGGCTGCATCACTTCCGTCGCCTCCGTATTCGTTTCGAGAGCCGTGCCGACATTCACCGCGCATTCCTCAAACTCGGTTGCTGCCTGATCTACTGGAATACCCTCCGGCGTGCAGAGCACGCCTTTATGAAATCGTCTCTTAGCGTTTGACATCGCCCTTCTCCGAAAAAGCATCAACATTTAAGTTGATCGCATACCCCGCGCGCTAGCAGTGTAGCTATCCAATGCTGCCTAGTTCGGCAACATGTAGCGTCACACTTGCCGCTTGCTCCGCCCTCTCCACATCCACAAGATATCGACGCCTAGAATTTGTAGCCGATCGAAACGAAACTGACGATCGGATTAATCTTCACCTTGGTCGTCGTGGTGACCACCCCCATCGGAGAGTGCGTCGTGAGCGTCGCTTTGGCCGTCGACCACATATACGACACAGACGCGCCGAGTGACCAACGTGCGTTGATGTTGTATGTCAGACCAGCGTTGAGGACCGGCGCAAATGACTTGTTCATCGTCACCGACGTCGGACCCTCGAGCTGCGTCCCGAAAGTCGGCGAATAGAGCATCTGACCGGTTGCAACCGGTTGACTCAACTGAATAGACCGATACCAGACGTATGCGACCCCCGCCCCGAGATACGGCCGAAAGTGCGAGGTCGACTCGCCGAAATGGTATTGGAGTTGTAGTGCAGGGCTCCATGCTCGCGCCGTCCCCAAGTCACCGAGTTGAGAGATCGTCCCGGTACCGGTCATGTGCAACTTCGGAGGAACGCCGAGAATCGTCTCGAGCGCGAAATGATCCGTCACGTAGTACCGCGCGGTAAGTGCAAAGGTGTCCGCGTTCCCTACGGATATCCCGCTCCCGGGGACTTCGCTCGCTTGCCCGAATGCATGGATGCTTAACGGCTGACTCGAATCTTGTGGCGCGAGATGCAACCACCCAGCATTCACCACAACTTGCCCAGCAGACTGTGCGTTGGCAAACGAGGTTGTCGCGATCATCAAAAGGACTGCTTTACTTACGTGTTTCATTTCGTCTCCAAATATTTTTGATGTGTGACTGCTACAACAAGAAACACTGCGGAACAGCGCCAAAACTCCGCTCCGGACGGGAATGAATCAGTCGCGAAACAAACGGAGTATTTGGTTTTTATCGATAATTTATGTAATCCTAAATTAAAGGATCGAATACTCATCCGATATCCGACCCCCAACATACGATCAGTGTTTTTTCAGACGCCTCGTCAGTCGACGTCGAACTGGAACGGGAAGCGGCCGAGGATCTGACGCGCGATCTGTTCCGATTCGGCATCTTTGAGGGTCACGCTCACCATCATCCCCCGCGACTTGTCATCGACGACTGCAAGACTCTGGAACACAACACCTCCGTCACGCAGCGCCCCTTCCAATGCGTCCTTTGTCTCGCGTCGCTTGAGCTCCGGTTTGAAAATCTTTCCGACCGCGGTCAGCGGCATCGATTCGACGATATGAACCTGGCGAGGCATTGCGGCCCTCTCCCGAATTTCCGCTTTGAGGAAGGTAAGCAGTTCCGCTTCAGTAGCAACTACGCCTGCACGCAACTGAACGTAGGCAACAGGCAATTCCCCCGCGTGTGGATCGGGCCTGCCAAGCGCAGCAGCAATCTCAACTGCGGGGTGACGGTGCAGCGGTTGCTCGATCGTGAGCGGATCGATGTTGTGCCCGCCGCGGATAATGAGTTCCTTCTTTCGACCAGTCAGCCAGAAATATCCTTCAGCGTCCTGACGCGCCAAGTCGCCGGTGTTCAGCCAACGTCCATCAGCCTCGCAATCGACCCACAGCCCTTTGTTCTGTTCCGGTAAGCGGTAGCCAGCGAAGACATTGGGGCCCGACACGAGCAGCACACCAACCTCGCCAACCGCACAATCACGGATATGCGCACCTCGTTCGTCGAGCACGGCAGCTTTCATTCTTTGGAACGGGACACGCAAGCCGATTGAGCCGAGCCGGCGGTCACCCAAAGGCGGGTTTACGCTGCTAACACAGGTGGCTTCGGTCAGACCATAACCTTCCAGAATCTTGATTCCAGTTTGCTCCTGAAAGTTGCGGAACACTTCGACAGGCATCGGCGCTGCGCCGCACAGGCCGTATTCGAGCGACTGGATGTCGTGCGTTCCAACCGGTACCTGCAGCAGGGATGCGTAAAGCGTCGGAACGGCGCTGAAGAAATTGATCCGATGATGCTCGACAATTTCCCAGAACCGGGCCACAACGCCGTCGCCACGGTAACCTTGCGGCGTCCCCAGAACCACGTGCGCCCCTCTGGAGAAGGGCAGCAGGCCAGTGACCAGCACGCCGTTGACGTGAAACAACGGTAGGCCACAGAAGACAACCTTTCCTGGCCCGATTCCGTCGCCCAGGACTTGTGCGGTACTCCAAGCGTTAGCGACTTCGTTGCCGTGCCGACGCATCGCTATCTTCGGGAGACCGGTAGTTCCGCCCGTACAGAAGAAAGAGGAGACATCGTCGGCCGAGAAGCAACGGTCACTGTTCAGGCGGTCCCCTCGATGATCGGCTACAGCACTGTTCAAACTATGAATCCGAATATCGTCCGGTACCGCGCCACGCAGCGCAGCCGAACCATGCAACCGCTCGACCTCGTTCTCGTGCATCAATTGCGCCGCATAGTGCTTCGCACCGCGCACGCGATCTGCGAGATTCACGAGAACCAGATGCCGAAGCGAACCGATCGACTCCAGGTGGGGCTGCAGTTTCGTCCAGATGTCGGTACCCGGGAACGGCGCCAGCGTCACCAGCACGGTTGCCTGAGTCGCATTGAGCAGTTCGGCAAGCGCCGCGCCTTCCAGCATCGGATTCAACGCACAAACGATGCCCGCGGCCTGACCGCCCCAAATCACGAAATGCGTTTCGGGCAGGTTGGGCAGCACGAATGCAATCACACTGTCTTTCTCGACACCGATGCTTTCGAAGAAGTTGGCCGTCTGCGTAATGCGTGCGAGCAACTCGCGATACGTCCATGTCTGCGGCACGCGATGCTCGTCGACCGTCATGAAGAAACTCAAGGCCGGAGCATCCGGATACTGCTTTGCACTCCGGCAGAACATCTCGTAGGTGCTTGCCGGCAAGTCGGTCGGCAAGCCGCGTGCCTCAATGGACTCGACATCGTGAAGCGTGGAGATTCCCGACATGGCGCTCACCCCTCCGCGACGATTCGATTGCGCTGCATACCGAGATCCACTCGACCATCTGTTGATCGGATACTCGCTTCCACGAGATCGCCTGCCTTCAGGTACTGTGATCTAGCCGACTGAACCTTCAGGAAGATGTCCCACTTTTTCTTTTCGGGCAGCAGCGCGGCAATCTTTTGCTTCCTGGGTGACGGCACGGACAGGGCGCATCCGGCAGGCGTACCGGTTGCCAGGAGATCACCGGCTTCGAAGTCGTGCACACGCGAGAGTTCGGTCAGCGTCTCCGCCGGGCCATAGACCAGGTTCGCCGTCGTGTCGTTTTGTCGGACCTCACCATTGACGGTCAGTCTCAACCGCAAATCTCTCAGTATCGGGAAATCCTGCGGCTCGAGCAGCGTCAGCCAGGGGCCGACTGGACCGAAGGTCCTGAAGGATTTGCCTTTGTAGAACTGCATCTGCGGAATCTGGATGTCTCGCGCAGAGTAGTCGTTAACGATCACGGCACCAGCGACGTACTCATGCAGGGTGCCATTCGTGATCTCTACGGCACCTCGAATGGCCTTGCGAATGACGAGCCCGAGTTCGATCTCGTAATCGAGGAACTGCACGATGCGCGGCTTCACCACTTGGCTGTCGGCCGACACTATGCAGTTCGAAGCCTTTGTGAAGACCATGTTATAGGTCTTCACGTCGGGATCCATTCCCGACTCGATCATGTGCTGCCGGTAGTTTGCCCCCTGACACACAAACTGCTGGTTTTGCGTGACTGGCGACAACAGTGTCACGTCGGACAGTTCCAGCATGTCGCCGCCAAGCGCGGCGAGCTCAGACACGGAAGCGTGCCGGACGAAGTCGCCGGTGGTCGCAAACGTGCCGGGAACTGGCGTAATGCGGGTACCGCGAATCACGCCCCATTGGGCAAGATCTCGATGCTCAAAGCGAACGATATTGACTGACATGACTTAAACTCATTTGAAAAATATGGGTGGCTACGCTGGTACCGAGACGGGCATCCCACATCGGAACAGGTCGCCCCTTTCGATACGCCCGAGTACTCGACGCGAATTCATCATGCGAAGATCCGCGCCAGCGTGACCAGCTTGCGCAGCGTCAGATCCGGTGTGTGTCGCACGTTGCGAATCAATGCCGCAATTGCCGACAGCGTCAGCGTCGGTTTGGTAAAACTCGACGGCATGGGCTGCCCCCACTGCGACATCGCCTCGCGGCTCACTTCATGCACACCGGTTGGGCGATCGGCGGTAAACATGTCGCCGTCGCAGTAATGTTCGTGTTTGTCGCCCCACGGGTCCTGCCAGTAGTCGAAGATCTGGCTGCCGAGTATGTGCCGCCCGATCCCCCACGCGTGCTTCCAGCCCCGCTCGCGCAACACGCGCTGCCCCATTCCAACCGCGTCGGCGTCGACCACTTCGTAGGCGCTATGGCTGTACAGCGGCATGAAGCTCTGCGCCAGCGCAAGGGTGTGATGGTCCGCCGGCGTCTCTCCGAGATCGAGCCGAAAGAACGCCACTGCAGGCGACCCGTCTGGCAATACCTGCACATCGCTCGGGATCAGGCCGAGATGTTCGGTATACCACGCGCTTGTCGCTTGGTAGTTGGCCACCTCAAGAACGCAGTGACCCAACCGGACAATTTCAGGCGGCTGCGCAGGCGGACGTTGCGTATCGTTGATGCGACGCAGATCCGAGGCCGAGTTGAAGTGAAGCGGCTCGCGATGCGGAAGCTCTGCGACACGATTCTGACCGCATGCAATCTCCACCGTAAAACCGGCCGGATCATGCAACACGACCCGCTCGCCCTCTCCGGGATGCGTGGCACTGGTAATGGCACCGGCACCTGGCAAGCTCGAGAGTTTCTCCAGGTCCCGTCGATCGCCAACGGTGAATCCGAGGCCGACAAACCGGGAATTTTCAGCTCGATGTACGCGGTAGCAGTACGGCGCGCCAGAAGTGCCCCGCATGTACAACATGTCGTCGGAGCGGTGGACCGTGGACAGCCCGAAGTCGACGAGGAAGCGCTCCGCCTGATCGAGATCTGGGCGCTCGAAGATCAAATAGGCCAGCGACGTGGCCTTGACCGTCGGATTCGGGTGGCGAGCCGGTTGGGTGGTGAGCAGCGTAGTCATGGCAATGGATGAGGAGATGGGTAGCGTGTCCCCAAAAAACACCTCTAAGCAGAACACTTGAGGACTATTATGAACACTGATGTTCAAAAACGAGTATCAGTGTAAATCACTAGGCTCTGAGGTTGACCAACGTTGAACAATCGTGTTCAATAGTAGACATCGAACGAAGGATTCAGCCATGGAGCCAAATCTCCCGATCATTTCCCGTATCCATCGGGCCGCATTCGAACTTTTCGCCGAGAAAGGCGAGACCCAGGTGAGCATCAGCGAACTGGCTCAAGCTGCCGGAATCGCTCGCGGAACGGTCTACAACCACGTCCCCTCCCCCGAGGCGCTGTTTGAGACGGTGGCTGCCCGGATGGCGGAAGAAATGCACGAGCGCGTCGTTGCAAGCTTCGTAAATATTTCCGACCCCGCACAACGGCTGGCAAACGGTATTCGCTACTTCATCCGCCGAGCTCACGAAGAACCCCACTGGGGGCGCTTTCTCAGCCGTTTCGCCTTCAGTCATGACGCGCTGCAGGGTATGTGGGCGGGTCCGACGATGCGCGACGTGGTCGATGGACTGGAGCAGCAACGCTACGACTTCCGGCCCGAGCAACTTCACTCGGCCATTGCGGTCATCGCAGGTTCAGTATTGGCCTCTATCGTTCTGGTTCTCGATGGGCATCGCACTTGGCGCGATGCAGGTTCGGACACGGCTGAACTGGTTTTGCGGAGCCTGGGGGTCGACGGCGACACGGCTCGACGTTACGCCACTGCAGAACTGCCGCCCTTGGCAGAGCGACCCTAACGAATTTCTCTCGACTCGTTCTTAGTAGTCGAGTAAGTCGGTCAGCCGAAGGCTGCGGATTAAAAACAACGACAAACGTCGCGGATCGCAGGATCCATCGAGCTAATCGATGCCCGCGATCCTGGTGATAGTTGATTCTTAGGAGACCTTGATGACTACCACGCCCGTCTTGATTGTTGGGGCTGGCCCTGTTGGTATGACCCTCGCCTTGAGCCTTAGTCAGCAAGGCATTGCTTCCGTCGTTCTCAACGATCGAACAACGACGACTCGTCATCCCAAGCTTGATGTCGTTAATTGCCGCTCAATGGAGATATTTCGCCAGTTGGGTCTTGCAGACAAGATCCGAGCAGCTGGCAATCCGGTGGAGGCAAACCAATACGCGGCATATGCCGCAACGGCGAATGGTCCGTGGTACGGCGTGCTGCATGATCGTCACCTGTTCTATCCCCCTGTCGCAGAGGGCCGAAAGCAGATCGCGGCCTGCACCAATGGCAGCTTGCCGCTGGAATCCATGCAACGTATCTCGCAAATGTACCTCGAGCCGATCCTGCTCGAGGCAACTGTTGCCGATCCAAACATCGATATTCGACTTGGCTGGAAAGTTGAAGAGTTCCAGCAGAACGCTGATGGTGTCGTGGCAATCGCTAGGCGCACAGAGGACAGGCGGGTCGAACAATTCCGCGCTCAGTACCTGGTCGGTTGCGATGGCCCCAACAGTCTGATCAGACGGACGCTGGGAATCGAGTATGACGGCACGCGAGACCTGATCGGCGAGTTGTACATCATTCACTTTCGGTCTGACGCCGTCAAATCGCTTTACCCCAACAATCAGCCCTACTGGCACACCTGGCTTTCGCGTCCCGGTTTCACGGGACTGCTTGTATCTCCGGATGCGAGCAAGAGCGATTGGGTACTGCATCTCGCCTATCCGCCACGAGAAGGCGAATCACTGGAGGCGATCGTCACGAGCGCCCTGGGCGTGACATTGCCGTTCGAAATCGTGCAGAGCGGGCCGTGGCGACCGCAGTTCCTGGTGGCGCAACGGTTCGGTGACGACCGTGTGTGGATGGCCGGGGATGCAACTCACCAGTACATGCCCACGGGTGGGCTCGGGATGAACACTGGCGTAACCGAAGCACATAACCTTGCCTGGAAACTGGCAGCCATGCTCAAAGGCTGGGGTGGCGACCGTCTGTTGCCAAGCTACGAGACCGAGCGCATCGCCATCGCTCGTCGCAATCGCGATCACGTGATGAAATGTGCCGCCGCTTGCTTTGAAGCTCAGTTTCCTGACAAGGATGCGGTATTCGACGCTTCGTCCAAGGGCGACGGCCAGCGCCGTGAACTCGGTCGCATGCTGGAGACCCGAATTTCCCGGATGTATGAAGCACTGGGGATTGAAATCGGGTATCGCTATGCCGGATCGCCGGCGATTTGCTCCGATGGCTCGCCTGCACCTGCCTATCCGGAAATCGAGTATCTCCCGACCACCTGGCCTGGTGCACGCCTGCCCAGCGGCTTCCTGTCTAACGGCGCGGCGCTCTTCGATCATCTTGACCCGACGGGATTTACGCTCCTGGCCGCCGACAACGCAGATTGCGATGCGAGCCCCATGAAGACGGCAGCAGAAGCTGCAGGGTTACCGCTCACCGTCGTGCATATCGAAGAACCGCATCTGATCCGCATGCTGGAGCGCAAATGGGTACTCGTGCGTCCTGACCAACATGTCTGTTGGCGCGGTGATGCGCTGCCGACCGATTGTCGATCCATTATCGAGACCGTACGTGGAGCTCAATCATGAACCAGTCTACTCAACGTGCACCGCGTGCCGTCCACCATCGCCCCCCGTCACCGCGTGCCGAGAATCTGCGCAACGCAGTGATCAGCTACATGCCGTCGACGCTCGCTGGTCTCGCCGTCCGTCTGCTGTTGTCGATGATGCCGTCCCTTGTCCATCGGTCCGCGACACGTCTGCCGCGTCTGCGGGAAATGCTGGCGTCCGGATCGTTCGTCGTGACTGTTACCACGATGCAAGGTGGTGGTGGCCAGCTGATTCTGCGCGATGGCCGCCTTTCCTTTTCTCGCCGTCATTCCGCGGTTCCCGATCTGACACAGACCTGGTCGTCGGCAAAGGAAGCGCTGCGCGCATTGACGAGCAGCGACGAAACCGACTTGCAACGCGCGTTCGTTGCCGGTCATCTCAAGATGAGCGGCAGCTTTCTCCCGGTGCTTTGGCTCAACGAGGCGATGAAGCTCGCGCGCGGCAGAGACAGCAAACAAGTCACGCGCTTTCTTTCACGCGACGCAGCCTAAACCAAAGGCGCCTTCGAGCCACCACGACTATTCCCGGATCGAATCATGTCCAAACTTCTTCCCGACTCTCAGATCGTCATCTACGGCGGCGGCATTGCAGGCGCCTCCCTTGCCAAAGCCCTGTCGCGTTCGTTTCAAGTTACGCTGGTCGATCCGAACGACTATTTCGAGGTCCCAATGGCTGCTCCGCGAAATCTTGTGAAACCCGAGTTCGCAGAACGGGCCATCATCCCGTTCGCCGAGGCATTGCCCCGCGTGAAGCACATCCGGGGCTCACTAGTTGAACTGCGCCGAGAAGGAGGACTCGTCGAGCTTCTGGACGGACAACGCCAGGTAGTCAGGGGGCAAGTAACCGTATTGGCGACCGGGAGCGCGTTCTCGAACTCGCTGATGCGCGCGATCGATGGCGCCACCGCCAGTGAACGGAAAGCTTTCTATAGCGGTTACCAGCAACGGATCCACGTATCGAAACGGATTCTCATCGTGGGAGGTGGTCCGATCGGCGTCGAGGTCGCCGGCGAGATCAGTGAAGTTTACTCTGACAAATCCATCACCATTCTCGAAGGGGGTCCCCGCCTTCTCGCCGGAACGTCAAAGACGGCGGCTGACCATGCGGCGAAAGTTTTGCAAAAGAATGGCGTGCAGATTCTGCTCAACGAACGCCTGCAACGAGCCGACGGTGCCAGCTCGGATGTATTCGCACCCGCCGGCGAAGCGTTGACCGAGAAAGGGCGGCGAATTCCGTATGACTTGCTGATCTGGTGCGTCGGCGGGAAACCCAATACGGGGTATATGAAACCTCGCTTCGCCTCGACCCTGAACTCGGCCGGGCGCATCCGTGTCGGATCGGATCTACGCGTCATCGGCATGGATCGCGTGTTCGCACTCGGCGACATCACCGATCTCGACGAGAACAAGATGGCGTGGCATATCGCTGCTCAAGTCAAGAATGCGAGTCACAACATTCGGGCAGTACTGGCGAACTCCCGTAAACCGCGTCGGCTCAAGGCCCATAAACCACAAACCGGAAATCCGATGATGGCGATCACACTCGGCAGCCGAAATGGCGTACTCCACCTTCCGGTCGTAGGCGTGGTGCGCTCCCCGGCATTCAGCCGCATGGCGAAGGCTGGCCACATGCTCGTTCCGAAATATCGAAAGATTCTGGGCGTTTAAGTTTTCACTCAGGTAGAGGATGCAACTTGCCGAGTGCGGTTGGATGCATCATGTACAAGCCAAATCAAATAAGGAATGCAAATGACTAGTTCGCGCAGCATGGTTTTTCATCTTCTTGGTGGATTTGCAATCGCTCTCGCCGCGAGCAGTTCGTTCGCCCAGACCTCTCCCACCGGCACCTGGAGAACGATCGACGATGCCACTGGTCAGCCACGAGGCGAAGTCAAGATCATCGACCAGGACGGTGTGTTCTCCGGCAAGCTCACCAACGTTCTGAAGGATGACGAGCGCACCAAGATCTGCTCGAAATGTACCGACGACCGCAAGGACAAACCGATTGTCGGCATGACGATTCTGAGAGGCCTGAAAAAGACTGGCGACAACGAGTGGTCGGGGGGCAACATTCTCGATCCCGAAAATGGCAAGGTGTATAGCGCAAAAATGACGCTCTCGGATGACGGGAAAAAGCTGAACGTACGGGGATACATCGGAATCAGCCTGCTCGGGCGCACACAGACCTGGGTTCGCGAGTAATGTCCCGTGACCTCGCCGGCTAATTCCACTCGCGAACAGTACAAAGCCCGGACTCGAGAGCGTTTGCTCATTGCGGCACGCAGTGTATTCCTCGAGAAGGGATTTGTATCGTCGAGCGTACGGGACATTGCCGAAGCGGCTGGGTACACACGCGGCGCGTTCTACTCGAGCATCGGTGTCGGCGCCAAGGCGGCGCTGTTGCTCGAGTTACTTCGCCGCGATCAACAAAGCTTAAGTCTTCCTGAACTATCCGATTGTCATATCCATCGAGCAAACATCGAATCGCTGATCGCGGCTTGCTGTCGTCACCTTATTCGCTATAGCGACTGCTTCCCGCTGTGGGCAGAAGCCGCGCTTGTTGCGAGACATGAGCCAGAATTCAGGAAGCACTTCGCCGCACTGCAGTTCGAAAAAGCAAGTCGAATTCATTCGTGCATCGCCCGACTACTCCAACGGGCAGACCCAAGATGCGGCATACCGGTAGAACACGTCACGATGGTCGTGCTCGGCCTATGTGAAGGATTGCAACTCTTCAGGTTGTCGGATCGGATTCTTGACGACGACGTAGTAAGCGTAGTGATCGCCCGGTACCTTGCGCAAATTCCACCGCGACGTCCGTAGACCACAATAAACTTGTCACTAGGCGGACATTTGAGAATCGCTTTGACACGGGATCGAGCGCATCCCGAGATAGGCCTGTCGCCAGTGTTCCATCACCGTCTGCTCCGCAGCCGAAAGAAGGACCAGTAAGACTATGCCAACAATATTCCCATGACAATTGGGGAGCGGCAGCGCCGCCGCTCTCGGATGCAGGCAAACAGCAGGCTCGTGATTTTACGACGATTTTATATGGGGGCCGACCGCTAAGCCTTGTCGCGCCATGACACCACTAACCCGGTAAACGGCACGGACATCACGGGGACCCCTTATAGTGATAAAAATCCGGCCACGCGGTCCAGCCGATTACTGCTATCTCCGCTGACTGATCGCCGGTGCGAGAACAAAATCACGTCTCATAGCCGGGACGGCAACTTCCACGTCCGCGCCATAAGGCGTTTTTCCTGGCCCTACTTCGACGACCGGTTCGATGAGTGAGTCCTTCACGCCGAAAACCACGTCCGAATCCAGATAGTCACTCGATGCCAGGAACAAGTGCGTCACAAGCGTCTCGCATCCTTCGGCAGCAATCATGAAGTGGACATGTGCAGGTCGGTACGGATGGCGCCCCTGCAACGCGAGCATTTCGCCCACAGGACCATCGGCGGGAATTGGATAGGCGGCCGGCACTGTTCCCCAAAGCCAGAAATTGCCTTGCGAGTCCGTTCGGACGCGACCTCGCCCGCTATACGATTTCGCGTCCTTCTGAACGTCGTAATAGCCGTCGGCGTCTGCGTGCCAGACATCGACGGTCGCCCCAACGATGGGCTCGCCCGCTCTGTCGAGCACTCGCCCTTCAATCAACATCGTCGGCCCGTCTTCCGGCCTGGCGATGTTCGCCCCGGCCGAAACTTCCGGTGCGTCGGAGACGTAGAAAGGTCCCAGCACGGTGGTTTCAGTCGCACCACCTGGGAACTCATGATTGATCGCATCGACAAGCATCGACACACCCAATGCGTCGGAGAGCAGGATGTATTCCTGCCTCGTATCCGAGCAGATCTGGCCAGTCCGCGTGAGGAAGTTAATTGCCTGTTGCCACTCTTCCTGGGACGGTCGAACCTCCCGGACGAACGCGTGCAGGTGCCTGACCAGCGCGGCGCTGATCTCCTTGACGCGTGGCGTGCCGGTCCCTTCCAACCGGGCGAGCACGGCTTCCGTGATGTTGTGTTTGTTGAAGTTGCGCATGGTGGTTGTACCTTTACATCGACAGATCAAGCGAAGGCGGTGCGCCATCGTAGGCAGCTTCGAGCATCCGCAGCAGGGATTGCCGCTCAACCTGCCGTGGATTCCAGTAGGCCTGCTGCAGAACGAGGTCCGCCACGACATCCAGTTCCCCGGCGGGCATGCCAAGCGCGCCCAACGAGGCGGGCAGACCTAGCTGTTCCAGCATTCCGTGAAGGTAGGTCCACGCATCTTGTTGTGGGTTCAGCGCACGACGAATCCGGCTTACGGCATCGCTTGCAGCCGCAGCGTTGTACGCAAGGACATACGGCAAGACGACAGCATGCGTAGGCGCATGGGGTAAATCGAACGTCCCACCAAGCACATGGCAGATCTTGTGATGCAAGGCCATCCCGACCGCACCAAGACAGGTGCCGCACAGCCAGGCGCCGTATTGTGCTTGCGCGCGGGCCTCAACGTTCGTCGGGTTAGTCGCGATCTCGCCAAGGCTCGCACCGAGGGCCCGAATGCCCTCTTCGGCGATCAGTGACGTAATGGGGTTGCTGTCCTTCGCGTAGAGCGCCTCCGCCGCATGGGCTATTGCGTTGAGGCCGCTGCTTGCCGACAGCGACGGCGGCAACGAAAGTGTGAGATCGACGTCGTAGATCACGACGCGCGGAAGTATCTCCGGAGCGCGGCGTGTGGTCTTTCGTCCTTCCTCGGTTTCGCCGAGAATCGGCGTGACTTCGGAGCCGGCGTAGGTGGTCGGAATCGCAATCTGGGGCAAGCCGGTTCTTACGGCCAGTGCTTTCGAAAGGCCTATCGCAGAGCCTCCGCCACCCGCTACAAGGCAATCGACATCGCTGCTTCGAAGCTTGTCCATCGCACGCCCGGTGACGTCGGTTGGCGTGTGCATCGCCGCACCATCGAAATGGCCGGCGCCAAGTCCGCCTAACAGCCTGACCAGGGAGGTGCCGAGTTCGCGCTGCTCGGGCGTCGTGATGACAAGCGCACGCCGGCAGCCCAGTTGGCGCACCTCATCGGCAAGATCGGCCATCCGGCCCGCCCCGAAGAGAATGCGCGCGGGAGCACTCGAGTATGTGAATGTTCGCATGGCTGCCCCGCTTTACAGCTTCTCGCCGGCGAGCCAGCGCGCGCCACGTGCATAAAGGGCTTCGACTTCGGCACCCGTGAGTTGCGGCATGTCGCGCTTCACGGTGTAGCCGATCTGCGTCTGGATATATGCGAGATGGCGATAGCCCATCGGGAATTCGACAAGCGCCTGCTGGTCCAGCTCGAGCCGTGCCGCAGGGTCGACCGGGTCAACGCGATCCTTTTCGTAGATCGGTTGGCGAAGCACCACACCCCAACGCCCATCACGCTTTTCCACGAAGTCGTAGAACCGGCCAGTGCAGACGACATCGCAGAGCACCCCCTGGACATCGCCGCGCTGCGAGATGGTCATCTTGGTCTGCACAATGGCACGGTCGCCCGCGAGGTCGATCGATGAGCCGCCAAGGAAGTGCAGAATGCTCACCCCCTTCTTCCACCCTTCCTGCGTCACGCGAATGAATTCTCGGGCGGGTCCCTGGAACCACGTCGCCATCATGACGCCGTCGTCGTGCCAGACAGTGGCGAAGCGCTCCCAGTCACCCGCGTCGCGCCATACGGCCCAGTTTTCGATGAGATCGCGAATTGCGAGTCGTTCGACGAGTTCCCTTTCCATGCTTCCTTCCTGAAAAATTGATTGCTTCATCGCGAGCGGCAGACCGCTCGCTTCCTGTTACGAAATGCCCGAGGCGGTCGATGGCGCCGGCCCATCGCCTGCGGGCGGTGTAGCGCCAATACGGGCGACATGCCGCGGTGCGGTCTCGCGGAGTGCGGCCACAAAGAGTGCGGCAAGCAGCGCCGACACGACACCGATGACAAACGGCGCACGGGCTCCCAGGTGGTCGGCGGCAGCCCCGCACAACACCGGCGAGACGCAGCCGCCTACGATTTCACTGATTCCGATGACCCAACCTATTGCGCGGTTCACGTAGAGAAGATACGGACGTGCCTTCCCGTAGCGGCTCGAAGTCCGGTCAACAGCGATGCCCACCAACGGATCGAAAATCGCATCGAGCACACGCGTCACGAGCATAAGACCGCCAAGCGCCGCCACCGGCAGCAAAGCGACATCGCTGTAATAGAACAGCAAAAAGCCCGTGACCATGTTCCAGGCAAGATTTGACGCGATTTCGCCGGAACCGTAGCTCAGCTTCTCCCCCATGGAGAGGGTTGGCTTCTCGGCCGTCGTATTAGTGAGGGACAGATCCATGATCAAAAAGCGCGGCGTGGGAACGCGAATCGCGCCATGTCTCCTTAGTGTTGTTGGGTATGGCAGGAGTCTACGGGCGGGGGCTTTCGGCAATCAACGGACCCGGGGATATGACTGTCATCACGCCGCGTGATAACCCTTCGATTATGCCGATCGAAGCACGACAAATTTTGGCCGCTCTCTATGGAATGGGGCGGCACTATCTGGGATCAAATTTCCGCCGCGAAAAGCCGACTGTGGTGACTTCTCGCCCGCAGAGGGACACTGCGCGATCTTTCCCCTGATGCAAGCGATGGCAGCCGGGGCGGTACGAAACTCGGCGGGAGCGTGACGCTCGGTCTTTAGCGACGTCCGGATTCGCCCACCTTGCCGCCGCTCAAAAGGAGGCTCGGGTAGTCGAAGTCAGTTTTCACCAGAGGTGGCCGCGCAAATTCGGACAGTCGGGTAAGTGGAATGCCCGGGGCCTGAGCCAGCGATAATGCAGGCAAAGGAACCGGAAAGATGACGAAGAGAACCCAACGGACGCACTCAGCGGCGTTCAAAGCGAAAGTGGCCCTGGCGGCGGTCAAGGGTGCGAGCGCACGCTGGCCGAACTGGCGCATCAGTTCGATGAGCACCCGAACCAGATCACGGAGTGGAAGCGGCAACTGCAGGAGCGTGCGGCGGATGTGTTCGGCGCGGCCGGTCCACCGTCGAACGAGCCGCCGGTGGACGTGAAAACGCTGCACGCGAAGATCGGACAGTTGACGCTGGAGAACGATTTTTTGTCAGGAGCGCTCGGCAAAGCCGGACTGCTGAGCGCAAAGCGATGATTGACCGTACGCATGCGCTGCCGGTTTCGCGACAGACGCGACTGGTTGGCATCGCGAGATCGAGCGCGTATTACCGGGCGCAGCCAGTGAGCGAGGCGGATCAGTTGTTGATGCGGCGAATCGACGAGCTCCACATGGAGTTTCAATTTGCCGGGGCACGGATGCTGGCGCGCCTGCTGCGCCGGGAAGGTCATGGGGTGGGTCGCCGTTGCGTACGCACACTGATGAAGCGCATGGGTGTCGAGGCGCTGTACTGCAAGCCGAACACGAGCCGGCGCAACGCACAGCACAAGACCTGGCCGTACCTGCTGCGCGGCATGAAGATCGACCGTGCCAATCAGGTGTTCGCCCTCGACACGACGTACATTCCAATGGCGCGCGGCTTCGTGTACCTGACGGCGGTGGTGGACTGGGCGAGCCGCAAGATTCTCGCGCACCGGGTTGCCATCACGCTGGAAGCCACGCATGCCGTCGAGGCACTGGAAGAAGCGTTCGCCCGCTACGGGCTGCCGGACATCGTGAACACCGATCAGGGCAGCCAGTTCACGGCGGGCGCGTTCACCGAGGCCGTACTGGGTCGAGGCGTGCGGCTGTCGATGGACGATAAAGGGGCCTGGCGCGACAACGTGTTCGTCGAACGCGTGTGGCGCAGCGTCAAGTACGAAGAGATTTACCTGCGAGCTTACGAGTCGGTCAGCCATGCCCGGCGCTCCATCGGCGACTACATCGAGCTGTACAACCGAAAACGGCCCCATTCGAGCCTGGCGGATCGGACGCCGGATGAGGCATACTTCGCAACGCTGCCTGCGATCAAATCGGCAGCATGATTGCCTCGGACGTTCCACTTAAAAATCTCAGCAAACTGTCCGAACGAGTGAGGCCACCTCTGACCTCAGACCTCGTTGGAGGCGAAGTTCTCAGTGAAGCCCGGCAGGTAGCCTTCGGGCCAGATGATGGCATTCACTTCAATGGGAATAGTCCTCATGTTCGGTGACATTACGGACATGATGGGGATCTGCATGAAATAAATCCAATCCTCGTTTTTTATTGCCACCATCAGAACTTGATATATCTCGGTAGCTGCCGAACCTGCGCATCCAACCAGTGGCTCCATGGCCGAAGCAGGCAAGATTCACAGCCATGTGCGAGATTGAGTCCTGATACAGGATACAGTGAGATCCTCAACGTTGACTGAGCTGATGAAATCGGCAAATACCTCGTCGCCGGAACCCTCAGCCAGAAAGGGCTAATCCTCGCGCGCACATATATCGTAGGCGTATATCGCGATGATACGTTCATCGAAGCTAGGGAAGCGACGCTCGTGCTTAGAAATCAGGACCGGTTCGAAGGCACCGTTGCACTCGTTGGCCTGGCCGAGCGGCTTGGGCTGACCCGGTGGTAGCCGAGATATAGGTTCACCTCAGCACCCAACGCGTGCTGAATAGCCGCCGTGTTGAACGCCAAGGCCTTGCACACGTCGTCTGATCGCGTTCAGCGCACGCTATACGACGGTCGGCTCGCAGGCATGGCTGGACAAACAGGCGCCGTCCTCGAGCAGCGCTCTCAAGTCCGCCGCATGGGCCTCTGCGGCCGTGGCCAGCTCAGGAAAGCCGAAAAAGTCGAGATACAGCGACGCCTGTTGCACCAGCATGTCGAAACCCGGCGACGCACGCAGGCCGCGCGCACGGGCCGCGGTGACTAGCGGTGTCGGCTGGCCTTTCATTAGGATGTCGTACACGAACGCATGCGCGCCTAGCCGTTCGACCGGCACCGGCAACGGGTCGCCCGCGCGCAGGCCGAGCGGCGACGCATTGACGACGAGATCGTAGGCGGCCGGATCATTCGACAGCACACTGTCGACCTGACATTCGGGAAATGCGTGCGCGACCGTTTCAGCAAGCTTTGCAGCCCTCAACGTATCCGGATCGAAGAGCCCAATGCGTGCAGCGCGTTGTTCGGCGATCGCTGTAGCCAGTACGGACGCCGCACCGCCCGCACCGATCAGGAGCACGTTGCGGCCAGCGACATCGAAGGCCATTCGCTCGAGCGAGCGGACAAAGCCGAGGCCGTCGAACAGCGCACCCTCGACACCGGCTGGCCCGCGACGGATCGCATTGACCGCATTCGCGATCCGCGCCTGGGAAGTCCATTGCGCCACGAGGCCGGCGGCCATGGTCTTGTGCGGGATCGACAGCGAAATGCCGCCGACCGTCGGCGATGGGAGCAGCGCGCCCAAGGTCGGAGTGAGCTGGCCGGGCGTCACCTGTAGCGGCACCATGACGGCGTCGACGTCGTAAGCGCCGAACAGGTGGTTAAACAATTCGGGCGCACGCACCTGCTCGATTGGATCAGCAATGCAGTAGAACACCCGGGTGGCTCCGTTGATCTTCATGATCGATTCCGCGTAACGTTGAAACGCGCAGCCCGGCAGTCCGCCAGTTCCGCGCCGAATCCGATGTACCGTGCGTTCAGGCCGCGCTCAGACCCAGAATGGCGCGGGCCTGGGCGGGCGTCGCAACAGGGCGTCCGTACTCGGCACAAAGCGCAACCACTCGCTCCACCAGTTGCGCATTGCTGGACGCGAGCGTGTCCTTGTCCCAGCGCACGTTGTCCTCCAAGCCCGTACGGCAATGTCCCCCCATCTGCAACGTCCAGTGATTCACCTCGAGCTGGTGTCGCCCGATGCCGGCCGCGGTCCAGGTCGCGTCGGGCAACAACGCGCGAAGCTGTTCGACTTCGAACTCGAGGATTTCGCGCCGCGCGGGCAGCGCGTGCTTGACGCCGAACACGAACTGGACATGCACGGGCGATTTCAGCAGGCCTTGCTGCACGAGATCGACGGTGTTGTACAGCATCGCGAGATCGAAAATCTCGATCTCCGGTTTGACGTCGTACTGCAGCATCGTCGATGCCAACGAGCGGATGAAATCCGGCGGGTTCTCGTAGACGATGGTCGGGAAGTTGACCGACCCGGTCGCGAGCGATGCCATGTCCGGACGCAGGTCGAGCATGGCACCACGCTGCTCGAACGAGCGGCCGCGGCCGCCCGTCGAGAATTGCACGATCATGCCCGGGCAATGCTTGCGGATACCGTCCTGGAGTTCGGCGAATCGCGAGCGGTCGGAGCTGGACTTCTCCTGCTCGTCCCGCACGTGCAGATGCACGAGCGTGGCGCCAGCCTCGTAGGCTTCGTGCGTGCTTTCGATCTGTTCCGCGACCGAAATCGGTATGGCCTGGTTGTCCAGCTTGCGCGGCACGGACCCGGTGATCGCGACGGTGATGATGCAGGGTGAGCTCATTTCAAATCCTCATGATGAGTAGTCGGGAGGGGGCGCCACGCTTATCCGAGCGGCGCCGTGCGTGTGTGGCACGGCCGGCCGCCGCCGCGGCGCCCATGCTCCGGACGAGGCGTCAGTGCTGCACGGCCCGCATCCGTGCGGCGACCACCAGCGAGATCAGACAGCCCACCGCGAGATAACCTGCGACGAGATGCCAGGAACCGCCGGCCAGACTGACCAGCGCCACCGCGATGAACGGCGTGAACCCGCCGCCGACGACGCTCGCGAACTGATAACCGACGCCCGCGCCGCTGTAGCGGTATTCCGCACCGAACAACTCGGTGAAGAGCGGTTGCTGGACGCTCACGATCATGTCGTGCGCGGCATTGGCCAGCAGGATCGAAAAGACCACGATCCACGCGATCGAGCGCGATTCCAGCGCGACGAAGAACGGCACCGCCGACGCAAGGCCGATCAGCGCGCCGACCAGGTAGATGCGGCGCAGGCCGAAGCGGTCCGCCAGCCACGCGAAGCATGGGATCGTCACGCAGCTGACCGCGCCGACCAGCAGGCCGATGTTCAGGAACAGGTCGCGCGACATGCCGAGATTCGACGTCGAATAGCTGAGCGCGAACGCGGTGACGATATACATCGTGAACAGTTCGGCGAGCCGCAGCGCGACGATCAGCAGGAACGCCTTCGGATGGCGCGTCAGCGCCTCCAGCACCGGCAGGCGCAGCTTGCGATTGCCGTGCTCGACCTTCTCGACGAATTCCTGCGACTCGTCCATGCTCTTGCGGACCCACAGCCCGATCAGCACCAGCACGATGCTGAACACGAACGGCAGGCGCCAGCCCCACGACTTGAACGCGGCCTCTCCGAGCGTATGGCTCAGGATCGACACGATCCCCGTGGCCAGCACGAGCCCGACGCCGTAGCCGACCTGCACGCCGCTGCTGTAGAACGCCTTTTTCTGCTTCGGTGCGCTCTCGACGGCCATCAGCGCCGCGCCGCCCCATTCGCCGCCGACCGCGAAGCCCTGGATCGCACGCATCAGCACCAGCAGCACGGGCGCCCACCAGCCGATCGTCGCGAAGCCCGGCAGCAGGCCGATCGCGACGGTCGACAGCCCCATCAGCATCACGGTCAGCACGAGCATCCGCTTGCGGCCGAGCCGGTCGCCGTAATGGCCGAACACGACGCCGCCGAGCGGACGGAACAGGAAGCCGACGCCGAAGGTCGCGAACGCCGCGAGCGTGCCCATGGTCGGGCTGACCTTCGGGAAGAATTCGGAATTGAAGACGAGTGCGGCGACGATCCCGTACAGCAGGAAGTCGTACCAGTCGACGACGGCGCCGACAAAGCTGCCGATCGCGGCCTTGCGGGCCTGGCTGCGCGCGCGGGCGCCGGCGGCGGCGTCGAGGGTGTCAAATGCTGGGGTCATGGTGGTGTCTCCTGGCAGCGCATCGTGGAATCGTGGCGGCGCCGCGTCCGATGCTGCATTGAAGTCGATGGGTGAACGGAGAATAGGGCGCAGGCTGCTTGGCGGCAATCGCCCAGCTGCATCTCATGCGCGGCTATCGCTCAGTTGCGTGCGATTATCGAACGCATTCCGGGTTTGCACTGAGCCGATCTTGAACTGTCCGCTTGCGCATCCTCATGCGTGATCGCCACGGTCCCGTCTAGGAACAGGTTGCCACCCAGTGGATTCTCCTCAAGCGCTGTCTGTGTCCCCTGAGACCCGCAGCGTAGACCAAAATAAACTTGTCACCGTTTGCGAAGCAAAGATGTCACTCCGCAGGTCAGGTCGCCGTGGACAAAATAATGCAAAATTCTCGGGAATTCATGAGGTTGCACATCGCGAATTAAAGTTGTCACTGGCCGCGGCCACGCGAAGACCAGTGTCAACTTCCGTTGGGTACCGATGCAGCGACCGCAGCCCGTGTCACACGTTGTGCGAATCCGAGTTTCAGCCGGCAATCATGCCGAAGTGATAACGACCTATCTCGTTATCATGCCGTTCGGCGATGTCTGCAAACAGCCACGCGCGACACCGAGTGGCCGTTGTGGAGCCACGCGAAGGACTCTTTGCGACCGATAGTGTTGAAAAACTCTTTCGTCGGGTGCCTGGGTAAGTTTTCGGGGGTCCCCTTAACCCTAACCGATGCTCACGAGCGGCTTGTGGAGCGATCTGAGAGGCCAATTTTTCGCGGCGCGGTGCGCCCGCGGGCACAAGTGAGTTTTTCACCACTATCGATAGCTGCCGTCTGCAATCTGCTTAAACGTCGAAACGCATCGCCAACTCTTGAAAGCTCTCGGCGATGTGCGTCGCGTACTGTGGCTCCATGCCAATCATCGGCAACATGAACACAGCCCCGGCGACGTCAAATACCAACAGCTCGCCACCACCCTCGCCGCCGAACGCTACGAATCCCGGGGCGTAGGTTTCGATTTCGAAATCGGAGTTGTAATCCGCAATTTTGTCGACCGGCCACAGCACAACGTAGCGAGGTGGCGCCTCATCGAGAGTGAGCCCCTCGAAGACTCCGTGAGAGCTTAGGTAGTCAACATACGCTTGGGGGACGGGCAGCAGCATGCGTTTGACCTCGCTTGATTTTGCAGCCAATGCTAATGGCCGGTTCCGCTGAGAGCAGTCGGACGCAGTCGGCCACGGACGTCCCGCAACACTGCTTTTCCAGCATAGGTGAACTGAGCGTGACGCAGAGAGCGTCCCGTCTGAACTCAGCGTTCCGACCACCCGTGCGGTGCGTCGAGAATCGATCTAGAAATCAGGACTTTACAGCCGGAACGCTCCGTCCACTATGCGAGTGGACAAATTTATTGCGGACGTAGGCGAGTTGACGACATTATTTTGATGGGATCGTCAATGAAGTTGTCAACCCGCGGGCCGGAAGCCTTGATCCACGCGGATTCTGGAGTGACAGAATTTATTTGCTCTACGGCAGATTCGATCTCGACGAAAAGGATCGCGATTTCGGTCATCGGTTTCTGGCGTCCGGTCAATACTTTTGCATCGCTGATCGGATTGGCCAGCGGCAGAAACGTCGACGCGACGCGCACTCATTTGATCCGATCGGTCGATGCGCTGGAGACGAGGGAGGAAGAGGTATTGAAGTATATGTTCCGTCTCGCACAAACCGTTGCAACCTTGCAGTCTGAAGCCTGAAGTCACACTCAGCCCGTCGATGTATTCAGCCAACAGCCGATCGAGAAGGATGGCGCCGTTCAAGCCGCAGCAGCGCCTGCGATTCGCCGGTTGCAGAACCGGCTGTTGTCGCCATTTACTTTATGAGCTGCACCCGACCACACCTCATCATCAGCCGGATGCCCGTCCTATCAGGTCGCGTCAGAACCGATGAATGATCCCCGCACCGAACGCGAACTGGTTCGCGGTCGACGACGGCGCGGAGTTGAACCCGTCACCCAGCGTCGCGGTCGCGTCGACGATGCTGCCCGCGCCGCTCGTGCCGAGCGTCCTGCCCTTCGCGTGCTGATACGCCTCGAGCAGGTACAGCCCA
Organism: Burkholderia sp. BCC1972; assembly: GCF_905339605.1. Lineage (NCBI taxonomy): Bacteria > Pseudomonadati > Pseudomonadota > Betaproteobacteria > Burkholderiales > Burkholderiaceae > Burkholderia > Burkholderia sp. BCC1972. The sequence goes on from NZ_CAJPGH010000017.1 coordinate 153,030, forward strand.
GTGCGCTTCGACAGCGAGTAGTACTGCGACAGGTTGAACTGGTGATACTGCGCGCTGTCGGTGATGCCGTTCGCCTCGGTTGCACGCGTGTACGCATAACCTGCGCCGAAATCCCACACCGCCGACGGCTTCCAGTGCAGCACCGCGCCTGCCGTGTTGAAGATCGCGGTGTTGACAAACTTCGACGCCGCGCCCGGGATGTATTCGGTGTTGGTGTACGTGGCCGTCGCATCCCACGCGTCGCTGAACCGGTAGCTCAGGCCCACCGCGAACCGCTGCTGCGCCTTGGCGGTCTGGTAGCCGTTCGTGAGCGCCGACACGCCCACCTGCGCGCCGCCGTTCGACGTCGTCGAATTGGCACCCCACGTGCCGCCGGCCGTAGTCGAATTGTTCACGCGCTCGAACGCGACGCCGACGCCGAGCGGCCCGGCCGCGTACTGGATGCCGGTTGCCCATGTCGAGCCCGCATTGGTGCTGCCGGCCACGCCGCCGAGCGAATACGAGCCGCTGAGCGTCAGCCCGTACCATTTCGGCGACGTGTATTCGAGCGTGTTGTTCGCGCGGTAGATCGTGTCGAGCCCGTCGACGTCGCCCGGGTGCGCGCCGTAGTAGCCGGTGATCCACGTCGTCGGGCTGAATGCGGACATCGTCTGGTAGTACGACGCGTACTGGCGCCCCGCGCTCAGAGTGCCGTAGGTCGCATTGGTCAGCCCGACCCACGCCTGCCGCCCGAACATCGCATCGGTGTACTGCGTCGCGCCAGTGCCCGAGTTGAAACCCGATTCGAGCGTGAAGATCGCCTTCGTGCCGCCGCCGAGATCCTCGGCACCCTTCAAGCCGAAACGGCTGCCGGCCCACACGCCCTGGTTCATCCTGACCACCGACTTCCCGCCGCTCGTCGAGCCGAGCGTCGTCGCGTTGCTCTGGTAGCCGACCCCGTTGTCGACGATCCCGTACAGCGTGACGCTGCTCTGCGCGAACGCCGGTGCGGCCGCCGCCACCGCGATGGCGATCAGCGCGACCCGTGATGCCTGCTTCTTCATCGATCCGTCTCCTTCCTTGCCTTGTTGAATGCGTGAGTTGTTGTAATCGGCACGTGCCGCCGTCGGGTCACGGACGATACGCATGCCAGCCGTTGCCGCCCTTGCAGACGAGTTGCGAACCCTGGACCTGGCATTGCGCTTCGTAACCCGGCGAGTACAGCCATTCGCCGGCCCAGTGCAGATCGACGAACGGATCGGTCTTCGGCGTATCGGCGACGAAGTTGGCCGCATCGTCGGTGCTACCGGTGCCCGTGTAGCGCGCTGTGGCCGGATACGGGAACACCGGACGCGTGCGCGTCGTGTTGCCGTTCGCGTCGACGATCGATGCGACGATCCGGCCCGGCGTCGCGCCCGTCTCGGTCCATGCCATCAGCGGCGACAGGATGTCGAACACGTTCGGCCCCTGCCCGCCGCCGCAGTGCGCGACGCCCGGGAACAGGTAGAAGCGCGCGAAGCGGTCGACTCTCGCGTCGCCCATGTAGTGCTTCATCGCTTCGTAGTACTCGATGCTCGAACGCGGCGAAATGTGCTGGTCTTCCAGACCGTGCCACAGCAGCAGCTTGCCGCCGCGCCCGGCGAACCGGCTCAGATCGGGATCGATCGCGGCCAGGTAGTTCGACACCGGCACCGTCTTCGCGAACCCGTCGAGCGTGAACTTCAGATCGCCGATGGCTGCGGACGGATACGATGCGTTGTAGTAGTCGAGATAGCGCAGGAACGGCAGCACGAAGCCGATCGTGCCGCTCTGTGCAGTGGCAGTCGCCGGCACGAACAGCGTCCAGTTCAGCTCGGAGCCCCATTCGCGCGAGACGAGCGGCTCGAGGCGCGTGCCGTCCGCGGTGGTCGCGCCGTCGTGGATCCAGCGGACGACGTCGGCTTCCTGCGGCGTCAGGCAGGTCGCGGTGGACTGGCCTTGCGCGCAGACGATCGTCGCGGGATCGAAGCGACACGCGCGCGGGTTGTCGATCACGCCGTCGACCACGCCATCCAGCCCGTCGCACGCCTTCAGCACGGCCGCGTGCAGCATCGGCAGCTTGCCGGCGAGCAGGATCGCGTTGCCCGTCTTCGGGTCGGTGTTGACCGCGTTCGGCCATGCATGGTGGAACGTGTTCTGCACGATCAGGTCGTTCGCGGGCGCACCGGCGGCGATGCCGTCGAAGTCGTCGGGGAAGCGCTGCGCCTCCATCAGCGCTTCGCGGCCGCCGTCCGAGCAGCCGTCGAAGTACGCGTAGCGCGCGGGCCGTGCATAGAACTTGCCGATGATCGCCTTCGCTACCTGAACCGTTGCGTGTTCGGCGCGGTATGCGAAGTCGAGCTTCGCCTTCGGGTCGAGCGCCCACGAACCGTCGTTGCCGCCTTCGTGGCCCATGTCGGTCGCAGCCATCGCGATCGTCCCGTTCGTCACCGGTACGCACGTCGATGCCATCGGCGCGTTGACGGACAGGTTGCCGCACAGGCCGCCGCAACCCGTCTGCAGGTAACGCTGCGTCCAGCCCTGCGTCGGCAGCTGCAGTTCGAACAGCGACGCGCCCGGGCCGATCGTACCCTTCACGTCGCACACCGGCGCCGGCAACGTGTTGTTGCCGACGACCGTGCCGGCCGGCAGCAGCACCGCCGACGTGATCGCGACGGTGCCGTCGGTCACGCCGCTCAGGTCGAGCGCCGCGACCGACGGGCACGACATCGCGGGCATCACCGCGGGAAGATTCGCGAGTCCGGCGGTGCCCGCCGCATTCGCTGCATTCGGCCAGCCCGTCAGCGCCGCACACAGCCACACGATGCCGATCGCCAGCGCCCTGGTCAACGAATCGCACCTTACGCGTGCCACGCGACGCCATGCGCGCACCATCCACCCTGCCCTGCAGTTCGTCTGCATGCCTGTCTCCTGTCTTTCTTCTGGATATGCCGCTCGCCCGGACCGAGCGACGCGGCGACGTTGTATTGATTCTTCGATAGGTCGTGTGAGCTGGATCGCCACTCACTTCTTCATCAGCATAACTAAGCTTGATGCGAGAACCCGTTGCGAAGAACGGCGAATCCCATCCGATTCGTTTATCGACCCGGTCGCATCGGCTTTATGCGGGCCCCATCCCGTGTTCGCGCTTGATGTGTGTGGCTTCCTGCGACGCCAGATACGCGAGGAACCGCGCCGCGGCCACGCGATCGTGCGCGACGGCCAAGACCGCGGCAGCGAACACCGTCACCGCCTGTACCGCGGCGGGCAGCGTGCCGACGATTGCGACGCCCGGCACGTGCATCAGCTCGCTCATCTGCTGAAAGCCGAGCTCGACGTCGCCGGATGCGATCAACGCGCCGACCGGCACGCCCGGCGGGGCCTGCATGATACGCGGCGCGATCGCATCGGCAATACCCCAGCGGGCGAACAGGTGCGTCAGGTGCGTGCCGCTCGGCCCGGTCGAATAGCCGATCCGGCCGGCGCCCAGGATCGCATCGCGCAACGCAGCTTCGGTACCGATGTCCGGCCGCGGCGCGCCGCTCGCGACCGCGACCGCGATGCCCGAGCGCGCGACGTCCACGCGGCTGCCCGGCTCGAGGTGACCATCCGCCGCGAGCCGCTGGATCGCATCGGACGCGAGCACGACGACATCGAACGGTTCGCCGTCGCGCACCCGCCGCGCGGCGTCGACGCCGCCGACCGACGTGATCGCGACGCGCGTGCCCGTGTCGCGCTCGTAAGCGGCGGCGAGCCGCGCAAGCACCGGCCGCGTCGCCATCGACGAAATGCCCGTGAGGGCCACTGCCGCTTCCGGTGCCTGCATCATCTCGTCCGCCCGCATCAGTCGATGTAGCGCAGGCCGGCCTGCCGCAGCGGCTCGCGCATGTCGTACATGTCGAGGCCGAGCACGCCGGACGCGAGCTTCGCGCGCTTCGCCGCTTCGTTCGCTTCACGGGCCGCCGCCTTCTCGAGCACCTGCGCCGCGCGCGCGGCCGGCACCACGGCCACGCCATCGTCGTCCGCGACGATCACGTCGCCGGGGTGGACGAGCGCGCCCGCACATACGACGGGCACGTTCACCGAACCGAGCGTCGCCTTGATCGTGCCTTTCGCCGAAATCGCCTTGCTCCAGACAGGGAACTGCATCGTCTCGAGCACCGCGACGTCGCGCACGCCGGCATCGATGATCAGCGCGTGCGCGCCGCGGGCCTTGAAGCTCGTCGCGAGCAGGTCGCCGAAATAGCCGTCGGTGCAATCGGCGGTCACCGCCGCGACGACCACGTCGCCAGGCCGAATCTGTTCGGCCGCGACATGCATCATCCAGTTGTCGCCCGGATGCAGCAACACCGTGACGGCCGTGCCGGACGCATGCGCGCGCGGATAGATCGGCCGCATGTACGGCTTGAGCAAGCCCGTGCGGCCCATCGCCTCGTGCACCGTCGCCGAGCCGAGCGCGCCGAGGCGCGCGGCGACGTCCCGGTCCGCCCGATGGATCGTGCGGTACACCACGCCGAGTTCAGTCATGATCACAGCCCCTTAGCTTTCAGTTGCGCATCCAGGCGCGGATACACGCGCCGGGCATTGCCTTCGTAGATCTTGTGACGCGCCGCCGCATCGAGCGACGATGCCTCGATGTAGCGCTTCGTGTCGTCGTAGTAGTGACCGGTTTCGGGATCGATGCCGCGCACCGCGCCGATCATCTCGCTCGCGAACAGGATGTTGTCGACCGGAATCACGCCGGTCAGCAAGTCGATGCCGGGCTGGTGATAGACGCACGTATCGAAGAACACGTTGTTCAGCATGTGGTCCTGCAGAAGCGGCTTCTTCAGCTCCTGCGCGAGCCCGCGAAAGCGTCCCCAGTGATACGGCACCGCGCCGCCGCCGTGCGGGATCACGAAGCGCAGCGTCGGGAAATCGCGGAACAGGTCGGAGGTCAGGCACTGCATGAAGGCCGTGGTGTCGGCGTTCAGGTAGTGCGCGCCCGTCGTGTGGAAGCACGCGTTGCAGCTCGTGCTCACGTGGAGCATCGCGGGAATGTCGTACTCGACCATCTTCTCGTAGATCGGGTACCAGTAGCGGTCCGACAGTGGCGGGCTCGTCCAGTGGCCGCCCGAAGGGTCGGGATTCAGGTTGATCGCGACGCAGCCGTATTCCTCGACGCAGCGCACGAGCTCCGGAATGCAGGAAGTGACATCGACGCCCGGGCTCTGCGGCAGCATCGCGGCCGGCACGAAATGATCGGGAAAGAGGCGCTGCACGCGATGGCACAGCGCGTTGCACACGGCCGCCCACGTGCTCGATACCGAGAAATCGCCGATGTGATGCGCCATGAAGCTCGCACGCGGGCTGAAGATCGTCAGGTCGAGGCCGCGTTCGCGCATCAGCCGCAGCTGGTTGTGCTCGATCGATTCGCGCAGTTCGTCGTCGCCGATGTCCAGCTCGGCCACCTTCGGCTGTTCGGACGGGCTGCCGATCGCCGCGACCTGGCGATTGCGCCACGCTTCCAGCGCCTTCGGCGCGGTGGTGTAGTGGCCGTGAATGTCGATGATCATTGATGCTCCTGCGTTTGATGATGTGTCCGGCACCCTGCCGACGACCGCGCCGGACGGCGAGGTGCGACGTGCGTCAGTGCGCCGGGTTTTCGAGTTCCCGCGGTTCGGGCGCGGCCGCCCGCTGCGTCGTCATGATCGCGATCGCGGCCAGCGTCGCAGGCACCGCGAGCATCGACAGGATCGCGTCGAACTTCCAGCCGACGCCGAGCAGCGCGCCGCCGATCGCCGAGCCGAAGATGCTGCCGAAGCGGCCCATCCCGAGCATCCAGCTCACGCCGGTTGCGCGTGCAACGGTCGGATAGCGTCCCGGCGCGTACGCGTTCAGCCCCGTCTGCGCGCCGCTCATGCAGAAGCCGGCCGCGAACACCAGCAACGCGAGCGACGACGACAGCGCACCGGCCCAGGCGAGCACGGCCACGCACAGCCCGCCGCCGAGATACGCGGCGCCGATCACCGGCGCCGGCCGCACGCGGTCCATCAGCCAGCCCACGCCGATCGCGCCGATCGTGCCGCCGATCTGGAACATCGCGGTCACGTTCGCCGCCGTGCTGACGGACAGGCCCGCATCCTTGATCAGCGTCGGCAGCCAGCCGGTCAGCAGATAGATCACCAGCAGCCCCATGAAGTAGGTGATCCACAGCGACAGCGTCACGCGGCCATAGCCTTGCGAAAACAGCACGCCGATCGGCTTGCGCGTCGGCAGCGGCGGCTCGTTCGACACGAACGTCTCGTTGCCCCTGAACTGCCCGCCGCACACGCGGTTCAGCAGCGCGCCGATGCGTTGCGACGGCGCGCCGCGTACGGCCAGCAGCCGCGCCGATTCGGGCAGCAGCCACAGCTGCAGCGGGATCAGCAGAAGCGGCAGCGTGCCGCCGAACAGCAGCACCGAGCGCCAGCCGTGCAGCGGAATCAGCCAGCCGGCGACGAAACCGATCAGTGCCGAACCGAGGTTGAAGCCGGTAAACATCACCGTGATCATCAGCGCGCGCATCCGCTGCGGTGCGTACTCCGACAGCAGCGTCGTCGTGTTCGGCATCGCTGCGCCGAGACCGATACCGGTCAGCAGCCGCAGCATCGCCATCTCGAACGGCGAGTGCGCGTGCGCGGTCGCGATCGTGAACACGCCGAACAGGAACACCGACGCGATCAGCACACGCTTGCGCCCGAACCGGTCGGCGCTCGGGCCGGCCAGCAGCGCGCCGATCACGAGACCGATCGGCGCCGCGCTCATCACGAGACCGAACTCCGGCCGCGAGATCGCCCAGTCGCGAATCACCGACGGCGCGACGAACCCCATGATCGCGACGTCCATCCCGTCGGCGATCACGACGAGGCAGCACAGCACGACCAGCAGCCACTGGTAGCGCGACACCGGCCGCTCGTCGATGAACGCCTTGATGTCGATTGTCTTTTCACTTGCCATCATGACTCTCCTGTCTCCTTGGCGACGATCGACCAATCGATTCGTCATCCTATTTATATGGCTTGATGCGATACCGAGTTTCCGGTCACGAAGGCGCCGCGATCCCGCGCGCGCCTGCGTCACGCGTTACGTGTTGCGCAGCTTGCCCGCGTCATCCCAGCCCAACGGCCCGGCGCTCTTGCCGGCCACCGAGTACAGCGCCCCCGGCGCGTTGCGCGTGCGCTGGAAATCCTCCAGCGATTCGCCGCGCATCGCCGCATAGATATGCAGGTTCGATACGCCCGTCACCGCGCCGAGCTTCTCCAGCAGGAAGAAGATCACGCCGTAGCGCAGCAGGCCGAGCCAGTCGCGCCGGCCGATCAGGTCGCGCTCCTCCGTGCTGAGGCCCGCGGCGTCGAAACTCGCTGCGGGGTCGCTCAGGAACTGCGCGCGATGCGCGGGCTCGATCATCCGGTGCAGGTAGTCGTTGATCCGGTACGCGCGAACGGCCCGCTCGATCGTGAACGGATAGGTGCCCGGCAGTTGCTCGACGCCGGCGAGCTCGGCCGCCATCCGCTGCCGATGGCGTTCGGCCGCCGCCTCGTCGACGTCGGTGTCGGCCGGCTCGTAGACGGCCGTCGCGATGCCCGTCATCGACGGCAGGTAGTAGCTGCGGTGGCGGCACGCGACGCCCGCGGGCAGCGCGCCGCGCATCGTGAGCCACATCACGACCTCGGCCCCTTCGAAGCCGCCGAGCGTTGCGTATTCGGCGAGCGGCATGCCGGCCAGGCGCTCGGGGTCGCGCTCGAGCAGGTCAAGAAAGCGCGCGTCCCATTCGGGATTGTTGAAGCCCGAGCGTTCGCCGTGCACCTGGTGCGACAGCCCGCCGGTCGCGACGATCGCGACGCGCAGGTCCTCCGGATAGCTCTCGATCGCGCGTCGCAGCGCCTGACCGAGCCGGTAGAAGCGGCGCGCGGACGGTACCGGCAACTGCAGCACGCCCATCTGCAGCGGCACGAGCTGCACCGGCCAGTCGGGCCGGTGCGGGCACAGCACTGACAACGGCGAGAAGCAGCCGTGATCGAGCGGCTTGTTCTGGAAGAACGACATGTCGAACTCGTCGGCCATCAGCGACTGGCCGATATGCGCGGCGAGCGCCGGATGGCCGGCGACCGGCGGCAGGTCGCGCGCGCCGCCGCCTTCGTCCGCCGGATGCCACTGCGGCCCGACGCCGAGCGAGAACGCCGAGTAGTGGTCGAAGAAGAACGACGTCACGTGGTCGTTGTAGATGAACAGCAGCACGTCGGGACGCTTGTCGGCGAGCCACGCGGCCAGCGGCGCGAAGTTTTCGAAGATCGGCGCCCAGACCGGATCGTCGTGCTTGTTCTTGTCGAACGCGAACCCGATCGTGGGCGTGTGGGAGGCCGCGATGCCTCCGATAATCCATGCCATGCCAATGCTCCTTCGTGATGCTCTGATGCGGACCGGCCATGCCGTCCGTTGCGGATTGAATGCGTGCGCGTTCGCTCGCTACGCGCGCCCGTGCGGCTGCGGCGCAAGGCTGCGCTTGACGACAAGCGCGAGCGGAACGGCGAATACGAAATGCGACATGAACCCGCCGATGATCACGTTCGGGTCGAAATAGTTCGGATGATTGCTCGACGCGATCATGATCAGCGCGTGCATCACGATCCATGCGACGATCGCGAAGAACAGCGCGACAAACGTCGCCTCGAAGCCGCGCCGGCGGAACCACGGCCAGATCGCCGCGAACAAGATGCCCCACGACAGCGCGAACGCGAAATGGATCGCTGTGCCGATGAAGTATGCGCCGATGCCGAGCGCATCCTGTGCGGCCTTGCCGAACACGAGCCCCGTCGCGTTGCGCGGGATGCCGGCGAGCGGCATCAGGTGCTGCGCGCCGACCCACACGAGCGCCTCGTAGACCCAGATCAGCACCGCGCCCGCGAACCCGCCGCGAATACCGGCGCGCACCGTGTCGGAAAGCGGTGTGCCGCCCGCCGATGCGTCCGTCGATTCGCCCGCTCCGATGATGTGCTGTCGTCCCATTACGCTGCCTCGCTCGTAGTTGCAGGTGCCGCGCCGCGCGCAGCCCCTTTCGTGATCGGACGAACAATGAATCAGATGGCGGCCCGATGCGCCGGCAACCGCGTGCTCGCGGCTCCCGGGATCGAAATTACTCAGTCGCAGGCGCTGCAACACAGTCAGTGTAAACCCTTATATTTTGGCGAAACTGCATATCCGGCTAGCTTTCAACCGGCATGCGAACCGCGTCTCCGATGCCCCGGAAGCCCGCCGGATATGGCGCTCGCGCGTCGGCGTCCGCCAGCGCGCGAGCCGCAACCGGTCGCCCGGCGATTCGCAGCCGATAAATAAAATAGATGGACCGATAAGCACGACGCAAGCTGCGCGGCCACCGTTCCGGTAAAGTCGTTCAACCCGCTTCGCCGCCGGCGCAGGCCGCACGGATGCACGCACGTCGTATGCTCGGCCGCCGCGACGCACACCGCCCGAACACCCATGGACAACACCGACCTTCCGAACCTCGCCTGCCTGTACGCGGTGCAGCGCGTTGCCGAAACGGGCAGCGTGAGCCGCGCCGCCGCGACGCTGTTTCGCGCGCAGTCGGCCGTCACGCGCGCGGTGCAGGAACTCGAAACGGCCGTCGGCGAAGCGTTGTTCGATCGCAAGCCGTCCGGCATGCTCGCAACGCCGGTCGGTCGTGCGGTGCTCAAGCGCGGCGAGCGCGTGATCGCCGAACTCGGCGCGCTCGCGAACTGGTGTGCGCTGCGCCAGTCGCGCCGCCGCGCATCGGCCGACGGCGGCCTGCCCGCGTACCTGCTCAACACGCGACGGCTCCAGCTGTTCTCGACGCTCGCGCGGCACCGGCACATGCCGAGCGCCGCGCGTGCGCTCGGCGTCACGCAGCCGGCCGTCAGCAGCGCGATCCGGATTCTCGAGAGCGGCGCGGGTTTAGCGCTGTTCCATCGGCATCCGCGCGGCCTGCTGCTGACGGCCGACGGCGAGACGTTCCTGCTGCACGTGCGGCGCGCGCTGAACGAACTGCGGCACGTCGCCGACGACGTCGCCGCGCTGCACGGCAGCATCCAGGGCGTCGTGACCGTCGGCGCGCTGCCGCTCGGCCGCACGCTAATGCTGCCCGAAGCGGTCGCGCGCGTCCTCACGCGATTTCCGAAGGTGCGTGTGATCACCGATGAAAGCGCATACGAGGCGCTCGTTGCCGGCGTGCGCGCGGGCGACATCGACTTCATCCTCGGCGCGCTGCGCGCGAGCGATCCGGCGAGCGACCTCGAGAACGAACGGCTGATGTCAGAGAACCTCGTCGTGCTCGCACGGCGCGATCACCCGCTCGCCGACGTGCGCAACCTCGGGCTCGCAAGCCTCGCCGGCGCGCAATGGATCCTGCCGCGCAGCCACTCGCCCGCGCGCGGGCTGTTCGAATCGCTGTTCCGGCGCATGAAACTCAAGCCGCCGCTGCCGACGGTCGAGAGCGCCGACCTCGCGGTAATACGCGGGCTGCTGCTGCACACCGACATGCTCGCGGTGCTGTCCGCGCAGCAACTGCATTACGAATGCGAAGCGGGGCTGCTGGCCGTGCTCGACGTGCCGATGCGCGAAACGACCCGCGATGTCGGCCTGATGACGCGCGCCGGCAGTCCGCCGTCGCCGGCGGCACGCGCGTTGATCGATGCGATCCGAGTGGTCGCGACCGAAGTCGCGCGCACGCCGCACGCTACGGCCGCTACGCGATAACGAAAGCGCATGGCTACCGCGCCGGATTCGCATCGCGCCCGTCGTATGCGTTGCCGCACAATCCGGTCGATATACCGCGCGGTTGCTGGCCGAAGCGCGACGCTGCCATCACGCGTCGCGATACCGGCCGGCCAGCCCGCGCATCACCTTCATCAGGAGCGACACGCATGATCGACCCGGCGATTGCGTTCATCGGTTTCGGCGAAGCCGGTAGCCTGCTCGGTGGCGCGCTCGCCGCGCGCAACGTCCGCGTGACGATGTACGACCGGCAACTCGACGACGCACGGACGGCAAGCGCGATGCGCGCCAAGGCTGCGCGCGTGCATGTCGAAGCCGCGTTGACGGTCGCCGCCGCGATCCGCGACGCGCACTGGATCGTGTCGGCCGTGACGGCATCGTCCGACGCGGAAGTCGCCGCGGCGGTCGCCGCGCAGATCCGGGCGGACCAGACCTTCATCGACATCAACTCGGTATCGCCGGCGCTGAAGCAGCACGGCCAGCAGCTGATCGAAGCCGCCGGCGGCCGTTACGTCGAAGCGGCGGTGATGGCGCCCGTGCCGCCGCACGGCCTCGCGGTGCCGGTGCTGCTGGCCGGTCCGTCGGCCGATGCGGTCGCGCGCGAGCTGAATGCGCTCGGCTTCGCTGCGCAGGCCGTGTCGCCGCGCGTCGGCGCCGCGTCGGCCGCGAAGATGTGCCGCAGCGTGATGATCAAGGGGATCGAGGCGCTCACCGTCGAATGCCTGAGCGCGGCCCGCGCGTATGGCGCCGACGCGCTGGTGCTCGCGTCGCTGCGGCAGACCTTCGACACGTTCGCGACGCGACCCGACCTGCCCGGCTATCTGATCAGCCGCGTCGCCGAGCACGGCCGCCGGCGCGCGGCGGAGATGCGGGAGGTGTGCGATACGCTGCGCGAAGGCGGCGTCGAGCCGGAGATGAGCGATGCGTGTGCACGCGTGCAGGATCGGTTCGTCGACAGGATGGCCGCGCGCGGGCTCCACTACGAAGCGCTGCTGCCGTTCGATTGGCCCCGGCTGCTTGACATGCTGAGCAACCGGCGGCGATAAAATTCGAGCGCGCGGACGACTATCGAGCCGGAAGACAAAGGAGAGTTCGCGATCGTCAAAGTCGATGTTGAAATTTGTAGATTCTGCTAATGGTGTCCGTTCGAGCGCTAATCGTGTCCGTTTATTCTGCTAACGTAGCCGCCGATACGCGCGCCGCGTGCCCGGGTTGCGGATCGTCGACGTGAAGAACTCGAGAAAGCGCATGCCGGCGCGCTCGCCGGCCGACACGACCAGCGCCGGCACCGTGATTTCGCTGGGACGGGCGAGGGCCGCGCTAACCACCGATCACCCCCTTGATCTTGCCTTCGAGGTACGTCTTCGCGGCAAACATCAGCAACTCGACCGTGAAGCCGCCAGCAGCCGTCGCGGCGCGCGTGGTCCGGTCCCACACGTCGGGGCTGCGTATAGCATCGAGGAAGTCATGGCCGGCCCAGCTCAGTCGAGAAAAGGCGATTCCTGGACCTGCGCCTTCGCCATAGCCCCCTGTGTCAATCAGTCCCGCCTGTTCCAGCAGCTGCAGATGGTAGTCAATCTGACGCTCGTCATAACCGTCGACCGGTACCAGATCCGAATAGATATAAGCGACGTCCCTCGGCTGCAGCGGCAATGCCTCGAGCTTGAGCAGCAGCTCGCGGATCAGGTCCATGTCGCGTTTCATGCTTAACCCCCGCCGCGTTTGATGAGTTCATCGCGATACCTGGCCTTGAGTTGCTTGACGACCGGATCCACCAGCGGATTACCCCGGTACGGGGCGGCCTTCCGGTCGATCGCCGCTTCCATCTGCCGAATCGCGGCCTGCATGCTGGCGGGGTCGCCCGGCACGACGTGGACGGTCGCTATCTCACCATCGAGAGACTGGAAGGCCCGGGAGGCCTCGTTGAGCTGCTTGGTCAGTTGGTCCAGCCCCTTCAACATGGTCACCTCCATATATAAGATAAAGGACATTTTCGAATATAGATCGACCCGCAACGGCCCCTGCCGACGTAGAGCAAAATAGAGATGTCATCGAGTTCAGCGTCTCGAAGTACCGTGTCAGCTCCCTCACGCTGTGGTCGCAGCGACAACTTTCAGGTCACGCGTTGTGCGAAACCCAAGTTTGAGCGGACACTCGCACCGTGGTGATAAGGTTCCTTACCGTGCAAGCGAATTCATCCGGACGACAGGATCGGCACGTAACAGCGAATGGCGGTTCTGAGGCGACGCGAACAACTCTGAACGACCCACCTAAGACATTCGCTTTACCGATTCGAACGCCCAAAGCAGTCAAGCGATCACACTGCGCGGACTCTGAAGCTAAGGCGCCTGCACTTCATGTTGGGTGGTGCCCTCTGCCTCGGGAACTGAAGTGGCGGGGAAGATTTGCCCATCGTCGCGTTTTCAACTTGGAGATAGGCATGTAGTCGCCGACCAGTTCATCTTGTTGCCGGGCCGCTTTATGCGGTCGGCACATAGAGCTATGCCCAGCCGGTCAGACCCGAGGCACGCTCTGTACCAGCGCCCTGGCCAACGTCCGCAAATGTGCCACCAATGTTCGCACATCAACGTCGGTGATCGCGACCTTTCGGCCAAGCAGAGACCGGGAGCTGCCAGTCTTGCTGATGTACTCAGCATCGATGATGCCTAGCTTGTGCGCCAGCAGGTGCCGCTTCTGGAACTGCATGGTTACAAAATTCCAGGCAGTCGCGTCGAGCAAGGCGGCCAGGTCGAAGCCGGTTTCGCGGAGCAGCTTGTCCTTGGCAGCGTCGATGCTTTGAAACGAGATCTTGAAGGGCTGCGCAGCGCAATGTTCGCGGCCGAAACCATCGAAGCAGGAGATTGCGTCTTCCAAAGCGTTGTCGATCAGTTTTGTCGCGAGATCCGCCGGGGCGACCTGCGCGAGGTCGAGCGCCTTTAGCACCAAATCAAAGTTCGCATTGGCGATTTGCAGGGAGTTATGGACCCCGCAGTCGGGACAGAAGCCGAATGCGCCATAGATCGTGTACTCCATTGTGCAGGCGCAGCAGGTCACCCGTTCTTCCAACTCTTCTTCCCGGTAATACGCAATCGGCGTGGGGCTGCCCTTGATCGAGATGCCAATCGACACGATGGCGCGCGGATCGGGACGGCGCTCAAGTTTCTTTAGCTCCGTCAGGAGTTGCCCGGACAGCTGATTCATGGCCACCGACTGCGCGTATTCGATCTGCTGCGTAGTCCAGAATTCCTTCTGCGGACCGGTGTGATTGCAGTACGGGCAATGGCAGTCAGGGTCGCCCGGCAGGCCAGTGCCGAACTTGATTTTGAAGTACTTCTCGCACGCTGGACACTCGCGTCCAGTGTAACCGTCAGCGTCGGGGGCGATCTTCACAGAGATTTCCATGTCGGCATCTCGGATGTGGGCTTAGATAAAAACCAGTTCGTCGGCCTTGGTTTCAAAGTGGCCGGCGATTTCGAGCTAAGGTCGCCATCGCAGTCGTCCCAAGCCCGTTGTTCAATCAGGAAACGCTCGAAAGCACAAGTGTCCACCTGTTCACCGGGGGCAGTTGCGCCGCTGTTGTCGCAAGAGCTGGGACGCCGCCATTGCTACCTCGGATGCCGCCATTAGAGACCTTTCGTTGCGTTGTCGATTCGGCGGTCGATGATCGCCGGGGGACGGTGGCGTCACGCTTGAGCTGCAGATGCCGGTGGTGTCCGTGCCCGAGCAAGTGTTCGAAGAACGGAGGCAAAACGCCACACATGCACATGCGTTACCGCATCTGCACGCGATATCCATCGAGTCTTTCCGCTTCGAAGTGCCCGCCAAACCTCCAAACATCCGGCTTTTCAAGCACCGTGCGATGGACGGGAAATCACATCACGTCCGCAATGGCTGAACGCTTGAAAGAACCACTGCGCGTCAGGTAGCCTCTTCAGGCCCCTTGGGCAACACAGAGTGTGGCGGCATTTCATCCCAACGGCCGACCATCGGTACATGGCAACTCCCGCTCCTCTCTACGCCCAAGCGGTCAACGTGTTTGCTGGATTTCGTGACTTCCTGGGCATGGCTCACCTCGGAACGACAGCGCAAGAAGGACAAAACAGCAATCCCACGGCCGCTGTCCCGGCCGGTGACGGTCGATAACGCCTACACGTCGATAACGCGTACGTTTGGGCGCATCGATGCCGCCTTCGCCGATAATATTCATCTGAAAACGGGTGTCAACCCCGATCTTGTGAGAAAATGGCGAAAATCGGGGATGGCACCCGATCTGTACCTTTGACGACTCTCCTGAAATGCACCTGATCACAACGCGCGACGCGACACGGCTAACCGGTCTCTCGACGGAACAGCTCCGCGAGTGGACGAGCCGCCGCGCGTTAATTCTTCCCGACGTGAAACCGAAAGGACACGGTTCTCCGGCACGCTTTTCGTGGCAAACGATACTGCTATTGCGGGTCGCGGTCGTGCTAAGGGATCGCTTCAAGCTCGAACTTCATGCCCATCGGGACGTATTTTCCGCGCTCGCAGTGAGCTTGTCGCGCATGTCGTTCCTGTCGCTTTGGGGAAAATCGTTGGTTCTTTATGGAGACAATCAGTGGGCCATTGTCGATCCGCGCGAGGAAGACTCGATTGTTGAAGATTGCATCATGCTGCGCATGGATCCCCACCTGCAGCAGTTATCAGACTGTTTTTCTCTTCCCAAACCTGCAGCATCTGGACAGTTCCAACTGTTTCCAGCCGTGGGCGTGATGGCAGACGCTACAGTAAATGGCACAACTGGACGGCGCAGGCATGGGTAGCATCGCATTCACGAAGGCGCTCATTGAGACGGGCTACATCCTGCCGGATGGCACACCGGCGCCGGGACTCGCGCGTGCCGGCGCGAATGTCGACTCTCGGGTTCGAGCCCTTCTTTCGACGAGCCGTGCGGGACTGAAAGCCGACGCAGTGTTTTGTGCGCAGCGTGTCCCGACTGCTGTGTTCAAGGATGCCGGCGATACTGTTCCGTCGGAAGAGCAAATCGCCCGTTGGCACGAAGCGGCATGGAACGTCGGCGTGGCGCCGTTGCTTTGGATTATCACGCCCACGGACGTGCGTTTGTACGATTGCTATGCTTCACCGGTTAAGGAAAACTCGCAGCAGATTGCGACCGAACCGTTGGAGGTTTTTTCCCTGCAGGCAGAAGGCCGCCTACGGTCCTTGGATGCCATGTGTGGCCGCTTCGCGACTGAAACAGGCGCGTTCTGGTCCAGTGCCATCGGTCGACGGATTGATCGTCGTAATCGGGTTGATCGCCAGCTATTGGAAGAGATCAATGCGCTAGAGGACCAGCTAACGGTGCTGATGCCTGCCAGTGGCCAGCCGCACCTCGACGCCAAGGAGGAAATGCAGGCGTCCCGTGAATTCGCTCAGCGCCTAATTGGTCGCTGCATCTTCACGTCCTACCTCGTCGATCGAGGCATCGCGCAGCCATTTCTGCCCCCGGCGCTCCCTCCCGACGTGGCAAAGATGTTTGAGACCATCGATTCGGCGTTCACGCTGTTTCGATGGTTGCGCAACACCTTCAACGGCGACCTGTTTCCGATGGACGATCCCGGCGCTGAGCACCAGCGGCTCAGCGATCGGCATCTGGCGCTGCTACGCGACTTTATTGAAGGGCGCAGCCTGCTATCGGGCCAGGGAAGACTGTTCCGTTTCCGGTTCGATGCCATTCCCATTGACCTCATCAGTTCGATTTATCAGCAGTTTGCGCGCCTGAGCGCCGCGGACGAAGCACACAGCCACGGGCTGCACTATACACCCGTCGAACTGGTTCATCTGACGCTTGATCCAGTGTTCGAGGCACTGCCCGAGAACGCACGCGTGATTGATCCGACATGCGGCTCGGGCGCCTTTCTAGTCGAGGCGTTTCGGCGCTTGGTCTGGAAACGGGCCCGAGGCAAGACCGCGACCCGGGCAGTAGTACGGGACGTGCTCTATCAACAACTCTATGGTATCGACATCAACAGATCGGCTTTGGGAATCGCGGCTTTCAGTCTGTATCTCGCTGCCTTGGAGCTTGATGAGGAGCAGGTACAGGACATTCAGGACTTAAAGTTCCATCGCCTGATCGGCGTCACACTCTTTGAGGCCGATACGGTGCATGACGATCTGCCACAGCCGATCAAACAGCGGTCATTCGATGCAGTCGTGGGCAATCCCCCGTGGACTTTCGTGAGGAAAGGTCCCACAGTACGCAAGCTCAAAATCGGCGACGCTAAAGGGATTGGCCCACGGCGCAGTCCTGACCAGGAATTCTTGTGGGTCGCTGCACGTCTGGCGGGTGATCACGGCCGCGTCGGTATGATCATGAAGGCTTCACCGCTCTTCTCGAAGGATGATCAGGCCATCCAATCACGAGAGGCGCTTTTGCGCGCCTTCCACCCTGCCGCACTTGTCAATCTCTCAGCGTTGCGAAAAGAGGGACTCTTTCCGGACGCAACCGGACCCGCATTGCTCTTCTTCGGCCGTTGTGCATTGGTAGATCAGGACGAGCGTATCCTGATCGGCTCAATTCCGTGGACGCCAGACTTTAAGCGTAACGGCGTTTTCCATATCGGTCCAGGAGAGCTAAAGAGCGTGCCGCTGGAGCGGGTATTGCGCGCGCCCGCGATGCTCAAGGCCGCCGCCTTTGGAACCGCGCGAGATGGTTGGCTGGTAGAAAAGCTGGAGCGCGGGTTCCCAACGCTCGAGCAGCTGTTAGATGACCATGGACTAACGGCACGCGGGCAGGGAATAAAGCTCAAGGGGGATGGCGTCGAGCACCCTCCCGAGCACTACTATCGGCTCGATCTTTTGACGACGTCTGCCTACTCGGCATTTCGTTTGATGCCAGGTGCGCTCGAAAGATTTACACACGAATGGCTGCATCGCTCAAGGCAGCAGCGCGCGGAGATCTTCAAGGGGCCGTTGTTGCTTTGCCCGAAAGGCAGTCAGGCGCATGCAATTGAGTTGGGCCGATATAGCGCAACCGTGACCGAGCGAGACATATTATTCAACGAAAGTTTCTTTGGCATCTCGTTTGCGGGCAAGGACCTCGCGGCAGCACGAGTTCTTTCTGCAATTCTCAACAGCAGCCTTACTGCGTTCCAACTTGCTTTCGCTGGAGGTGCCTGGGGACTGGAGCGGCCTACTGTTGAACCTAACGATTTGCTTAGCATTCGTGTGCCGGATCTGAGCAAGGTCGATCCGGTATTGTTGCAATCTGTTTTGTCCGCCGAGGCTGAGCTCGCTAGCACCCCTAAAGATGCAAAGTTGATCGCGGCACTGGACCATGCTGTGTGTGAATTATATGGCCTTGAGCGAGACGAGGCAGTTCTCGCACGCGATGGCGTGGAGCGTGCCCGCGCAATGTTGTTCGAGGGCTACGCGCACCGAATGGCGCTTGTTGCCCGTCCCTCGCTCGACGATTTGACCGCGTATGCGGGTGAAGTGATTCGCACTGTCAACGCCTACTTGCGAGCTCGAGGCAAGCGGCATCTCGAAGCAGTCATTTACCCTCGCCACGTTGCAGCCGGAAGCGCTGTTGATGGAACGCCGGGCGTGGAGGCAGTTAGATTTGCCATGGTGGCTGGCGCGCCAACGAGCGCCCCATGCATTCACCATGGGAGCGATGAGGAAATTGCACGACTTGCGTCGATTCTTCGCGGGCAAGCCAATTCGGCGGTTCCTCCCTATCTCAACGAGCGCAGGGTCCTTCGGATCTACGACGAGAATGCACTTTTCATTTTAAAGCCTTCGGAAGTGCGCTACTGGACACGGACAGCAGGTCTCAACGATGGAGATGCTGTCTTGGCAGACCACTGGATCAAGGGGCTACATGCGACTGGCACCTGACTTGCCCATAGGGCGGCCTTCCTTTGACCTGTCCGAAGATCAAATCGCCACGGTGGTTGACCTTCTGTGCAGTGGCGTTGCCGCGGCTCGTCCGTTGCTGCGGCCTGGGATGCTAGAAGTTCCGATCACAATCCATGTGAAGAAGGCAATGCGGCGGCTCAAGAAGGAACTGGGTCTATCCAACCTGGAGATCGT
The DNA here is from genome assembly GCF_905339605.1 of Burkholderia sp. BCC1972. NCBI lineage: Bacteria > Pseudomonadati > Pseudomonadota > Betaproteobacteria > Burkholderiales > Burkholderiaceae > Burkholderia > Burkholderia sp. BCC1972. The sequence continues at coordinate 171,870 of NZ_CAJPGH010000017.1, forward strand.
GGGCGAGTTCGAAGTGCTGGATTTGAGCAATGATGCGCCCGAAGTCCTCGGTCGGATCGATATCATTCTTCGCTTTCTGCATCAGTTCGGAGACGAGGAAGCTTATCTTGCAGTGGAGTGCAAACGAGTCGGCCATGGTGACTCCGGGTTGAATCAGCGCTACGTGACGCAGGGGGTCAATCGCTTCGTCACGGGGCAGTATGCGACCGGACACCATTGGGGCATGATGCTCGGCTACGTCCTTAGATTACCAACTGCAGCATTGGTGAACGGCATTGATGCACGCATTCGGGAGACATATGGTGAAGTTGCAAAGTTGTCCGACCTGGAGGCACACACCGAAGCTCTTTCGATACATCAAGGGGACCTAGCTCAAGGATCTGCGGGACACGTTATCCGCTTGATACATATTTTCGTGGACACAACATTGGCAGCTGACGTAACGCCCTCGATCCCGAAGTAAGCATCGGATCGCCGCCATTACGGGTATTCACGCCATCGCCGGCAGCGCACCATCTGTCTCAAATAATTCCGCCCAATCTCAACCGTACGCAATGCGTAGGACGGCGCTGGCCACTGGTCCACTTGACCAAGCAGTCAGACGAACTACAGAAACACATTGCCGAATTTATGAGCACCGACAACCCCAACCCTTTGTAAACTGCACAAACAGAAGCGTTAGGACGACATGCGGGCTGCCACCGAGCCGCTTAGTACTTTCTGTCGCGCTTCTGCGACATCAGCGCCGCAGCCGATTCCATTGATCGATCAGGCCGTAGTCGGCCAGACCCACAACCAAAGCACGAAACCAACTGATGTTCTATTCGCGAAAACTAAACCGAGATACCGGCCTCGTCGAGGTATGGGAATGCGAATGGTCGAATCCCGGTACGGGTATGGCCAAGAAGGAGTTCCTTCGCAAGCGAGGCAACGAGGACGATCTTGAACTCGAAGTCGACCATAGACACTTCTCAGCAGCTTCGGCAATTTGCTGGGCGCCCGGTCGGACTATCGGCAACATTGCGGTAAGTTCCGAAGAGGTATTCGGCCTTTTTGAAGGCAAGTCAGGAAACGATGCCCTTCTCCCGTGCCACATCATCCCCTGCGGAAAATTTCGCAACGGGGCGAAGCGTTGGTACTGCAAGACCCATCAGATGCACTGGGGAACATTGGCAGACTTGGAAGCCGTGCCCCCATCAGGCGAGGTTCGTTGTAGCAACCATGCGATGCCGATGAGCTATGTAGTGGATCCTCTTGTTGTCGAATTCAACGACTTCGAAGAGATTGGGATCTGGTGCTCTCTTCCACCCGCCCTGTCAAGTCGCCCAATCGAAAAGCGGCCGCCGAAAATACATGTTCACAAGCGTTTCGCAGGCGCAGACAGGAAACAGCTTGATCGGGATTTTGATGCTATCGTGTGTTCGTACAATCAGGACACTGGACTCTTTGATAGCACCGAAATCACGCACATTCAGGTGACGCCTCCCGCAGCGTTCGAATTCGTCAGGTCCCTCGAGGCGGGTTACGAAACAGACTGCGTCTCATGCAAGCGCTGCGGCTATCCGCACCTCGACTTGGGAAGCTTTGCGCGCCATCCCCACTCGAAACACTTTTGTGGAAATTGCGGCAACGATAGCGTGATCAGCCCTGAAAAAATTGTGTCAACGCCGCTCAAACCACTTCACGATCAGTTCCACCGCGCAAATGAATACGTGGTCCCGGACCGCTCGATCGACCTCGATGAATACCCCGAACATCATTTCGAAATTTGGTCGTCGACACCGGCAGTCCTCTGGACCGCCGACCGCCCACAAGAGCGAGGTATCCACGTCCATATCTATGAGGGCAACGGTCCTCGTCGAATTGTCGACGAAACCTTCGGCCAAGTGCTTTATCGAGGCAAAAGGCTCGACCGAAAGATTTTGTGGCAGAACATGACAGACAACACTCTCTATTGAACGACGATTTGAAGGTGAGGTGGCCCATTCACGTGGGCCGCCTCAAACTACGCGCCGTTCGGAGTTAAAGCGACAAACCGTAGTAGGCCGCACAGGAGTTAGCCGCGGCTTATCCAGCGGCGCATCCTGCGCGCTGGTATCCAACACAGCCGCGTGCCAGTCGCATTCCCCACGATCCCGCTCAAATACTGCACGTGTTCTGGATCATGGTTGCGAGCAGACGATTACGATCGAGCTCGACCCCCTTGTAGATGACAGTGCCAAACGTATCATCGATCACGCGCTGCCCGCCCTCAACAAGGTGAACGTGTATCCCGCGCTCCTGAGGCCGAGCTGCTGTCCATACGATTGCGGGTGTAGACGCCCATAACGCGAACTCTGCTTGCGGATGGTCTCGATCGATGTTGAGCACGCGGTCCACGTCGACGTATTGCCACCCACCGCAAAAGTGATCGTGCAGTGGCTTAAGCGGGTTCGATATGCGGGGCTCGCGAGTCCAGGTGTTATCGCGGCCACAGTTTCCGCAAAGGTGCTTTCGATGAGGGGTGTTCGAGAAACCACCAAGGTCAAGATGGGGCGCCCCGCAATCCCGGCAGTTGAAGCACGAGACCGCCTTACCAGATTCAAGCGAAAGCACGAATTCCTTCGCGGCCGGCGGTGTAACGTGCACTCGATCAATTAATGTGCTCCCAAAAAGTCCGGGAACTGGATTGAAGGACAACGTCAAGGCGTCGAAGTCTTGGTCGATCACTTTCGGTCCATTGGCCTGGGTACGAACATGGACATGGATCTTGGGATAGCGACGCTGCAGAATTCCCTGGCTGGTCATGGCGGCAGGCATGGAGCACCAGACACCCACCTCCGCATTTTGATCTAGCGCGATGGACGTAGGATTGACCAAGTACCACATAAGCTCGGACTGCTGCGCGCAACGCATAACACCATACCGCGCGGAGTCAGCAACATCAGCGCGCACCCCCCAGTGCTTTTGGTGGGTACGACACCAGTATCGAGGCCGTCCATTTCGAAACTTTCCAGCCGTGACAATTTCGCAACCGACTACGACGTTACGTCCAGCAGCACTCGGAAATGCGGCGATTGTATTCGGGTTCGCCGTCGCAATATCGCCGAGCGTCCGGCCGTATGACCAAGTGACCGCCGCACCTGATACATATGTCGGGGCAGCAGGAGGCGGCGGCTGTTCAACGCCAATTCGAATTCGATTGACTTTAACCGGTGGTTTAACAGTGAGATCCCACTGGTATGCCCACAGCTCCGTTTGGCCTGATGGACCAGACACCCTCTCGTATTCCATTTTCCCCTCGCGAGATTATTTTAATCCTTCTGCTGCGCCCTTCAATTCGATCCACGATGATGTTACCAGCACTTCCAACACCAGTGGCTTAATCCAGCCACTCGTCACTAGGAATCATGATTCTGTAGGCAGTATGGGGCCGGGCGATACTTAGCCCTACTCGCTCAACCCTTTCGAAGATCTGCCGATAACTAGCCGATGCAATCCTGGCCGTCGCATCGCTCCTTTTCAGCCGATGATCTCGCCGAGCGCGAGTCCGGCGTCGCGGAGCGGCACAAAATTTGAACCGCTGCCGGACGGCGCTTTGCAGGTCCCTAGCTCACCAAGACCGTGACCGCGTGAAACTAAGCTGTCGCGACGGACATCGAGGGTACGGGAACGCGGGTGCCCATAAACTGCAAGCCTTCGAAGGTAGCCCGGACGGCCAGCGCATTCTTATATCCGTAGAATTCGCCCTCACCATCCCCTAATGGCACCTGCGACAAACCGTTGACGACCAACGTGTGGTTGCCAAAGCTCAAGCACGATGGCGCATATGGTTCGGCCCTATCCGATACATAGAGGACTACAGGACGACTGTCGCGCAATTCAGGCTTCGCGTAGCGATCGGAGTAAAGCGAGTGCAACGCGCCCGCAAGCACGACACTGGCAGGATCATCGCGCGAGAACAGCGCGACGTATGTCCTCTCTCATCCACATCTGTAAGCGCCGTTCGATGCCGGCAATCTGCTTATCCAGCTCCGCCAGCCCGTTCCACTGCTCGCGCAGCGTGTCGATCAA
>NZ_CAJPGH010000018.1:0-167856 GCF_905339605.1 Burkholderia sp. BCC1972
GCGCGGCGCGACGTCCACGCCAAGGTCTTCCGGCTTCACGGTTTCCAGCGGCTTCTTCTTCGCCTTCATGATGTTCGGAAGCGTCACGTAGCGCGGCTCGTTCAGGCGCAGGTCGGTCGTCACGACCGCCGGCAGCGTCAGCGACAGCGTTTCCGCGCCGCCGTCGACTTCGCGTGCAACCGTGGCCTTGCCATCGGCGATGGTGACCTTCGACGCGAACGTCGCTTGCGGGAGACCTGCCAGCGCAGCCAGCATCTGGCCCGTCTGGTTCGAATCGTCGTCGATCGCCTGCTTGCCGAGGATCACCAGCTGCGGCTGCTCCTTGTCGACCAGCGCCTTCAGGATCTTCGCGACGGCCAGCGGCTCGACGCTGTCGTTCGACTCGACGAGGATCGCGCGATCCGCGCCGATCGCCAGCGCCGTGCGCAGCGTTTCCTGCGCTTGCGTCACGCCCACCGACACCGCGATCACTTCGGTCGCGACGCCCGCTTCCCTCAACCGCACGGCTTCTTCAACGGCGATTTCGTCGAACGGGTTCATCGACATCTTCACGTTCGCGATGTCGACACCCGTCCGGTCGGATTTCACGCCGATCTTCACGTTCGCGTCGACCACGCGTTTCACTGCCACGAACACTTTCAACTGCCTGTCTCCTGTTCCGTTGCGTGCGCCACGCCGTATCAGCGCGCGGTATACCCGCCGTCGATCACGAGCTCCGCGCCCGTCACGTAGCGGCCTGCCGGCGACACGAGATACAGGATGCCGGCCGCGATGTCGCGCGGGCTGCCGATCTTCGCCATCGGCACGTGCGTCTGCATGTACTCGAATGCGCGATCGGGGTCCTGCCCCATCTGGCGGAACGCGTCCTCGAGCATCGGCGTGCGGATATAGCCGGGATGCACCGAATTCGCGCGGATGTTCTTCGCCGCGTACAGCATCGCGTCGACCTTCGCCATCATCCGCACCGCGGCCTTCGACGCATGATATGCGGGCACGTCGGGGCCGCCGACGATCCCGTACATCGACGACAGGTTCACGATCGACCCGCCGCCGGCTGCGTCGATATGCGGAATCGCCGCACGCGTGCACAGGAACACGCCGTTCACGTTCACGTCCTGCACGCGCTGCCACTGCGCGAGCGTGAGCTCGTGCGTCGGCACGTTGTGCCCTTCGATGCCCGCGTTGTTCACGAGCACGTCGAGGCGCCCGAAGCGCGCGACGATCTCGCCGAACACGCGCGCGACGTCGGCCTCGTGCGTCACGTCGAGCGACCAGAACGCGGCCTGGCCGCCCTGCGCGCGGATTTCCCCGACCAGCGCTTCCGCCGGTTGCGACAGCACATCGAGAATCGCGACACTCGCGCCGGCCGCAGCCAGCGTGCGCGCCGTCTCCGCGCCGATGCCGCGCGCGCCGCCGGTGATCGCGGCCACCTTGCCGCGCAGGTCGAACAGTTCTTCGATGAGTTTCATGGTGTCTCCGTAGATTCATACGGGCCGCCCGCATGCGCGGCGGCCTTCAAGGGCATCCGGCGTTATCGCGTGTTCCGCGTCGCAAGAAAATCGAGGCATTCCCGATTGAAATAATCGGCGTGTTCCACCATCACCCAGTGGCCGCACCGGTTCATCAGCACGAAGCGCGCGTCGCGACAGTGTTCGAGGAATTTCAGCGCGCCGCCGACCGGATTGAAGCGGTCGTCCGTGCCCCAGAAGCCGAGTATCGGGCAGCGCAGGTCGCCGAGCGCACCGGTCAGGTTCGGCACGCTCATCGTCGACAGCACTTCGGTCGGCTGCTCGACACACACCTTCATCCGCTCGGCGACGAGCGCGTCGGTGACGATCGCCGGATCGTGCACGAGCAGCGTCAGCAGCTCGCGCATCGTGTCGTCATTCATCTGGCGATTGGTGAACAGCTGCACCATCCGCTGGATTCCTTCCATCCGGAAATAGGTGTCGCGATCCTCGACCCCGCCCGGCGCCATCATGATCAGCCCGTCGACTTCGTCCGGGTAGTCGAGCGCGTATTTGAGCGCGATCGCGCCGCCCAGCGAATTGCCGAGCAGCACGGCCGGCCCGATCGCGAGCGCGGCCAGTTGCGCATGCAGCGCGCCGACGAAGAAATCGAGCGTATAGGCGACGTCGGACGGCTTCGACGACTGCCCGTAGCCCGGCAGGTCGACGACGATCGCGCGGTAGCCGGCCGCCGCGAACGCCGGAACGTTGTGCTTGAAGTTGCTGAAACCGCTGGCGCCCGGGCCGCTGCCGTGGATGAACACCACCGGCCGGCCCTCGCCCGCCTCGAAATGGTGCAGGCGCATGCCGCCCGGTACGTCGGTGAAGATGCCGGCCGGCGGCGTCGTGAGGGTCGTCATCGCGGGTTGTCTCCTTCGTCGTTCGATGGATGCCTGCCACGATGATTGCGCCGCCGGCGCCGGCCGGCATCATCCTTTCAGACTACGAAGCCGCACGCACTTCTTCCTATCATCGGCCCACCGAAACGGAGGCAACGATGAACGGATTCGACTACAGCGGCAAGACGGTGCTCGTGACGGGCGGCACCAAGGGCATCGGGCGGCGCATCGCCGAACGGTTTCTCGCGGCAGGTGCACGCGTGTTCGTCTGCGGGCGCAGTGCACCCGATGCGCCACCTTCGGCCGATGGCCACTCGGCGGCCTTCATCGCGGCCGACCTGCGCGACGTCGAGCAGGTCGATGCGATGCTCGCGGCGATCCGCGAGACGGCCGGCGGCCTCGACGTGCTCGTCAACAACGCGGGCGGCTCGCCGTTCGCGCTCGCGGCCGATGCATCGCCGCGCTTCACCGATTCGATCGTGCGGCTGAACCTGATCGCGCCGCTGCAGCTCGCGCAGCGCGTGAACGCGATCATGCAGGCTCAACCGGCAGGCGGCGTGATGCTGTTCATCGCAAGCGTCAGCGCGTCGCGACCGTCGCCCGGCACGGCCGCGTACGGCGCCGCGAAAGCGGGCCTCGTCAATGCGGTCGCGTCGCTCGCGGTCGAGTGGGCGCCGCGCGTGCGCGTGTGCGCGATCAGCCCGAGCCTCGTGCAGACCGAATCGGCCACCGAAGGCCATTACGGCGACGCCGCCGCGCTCGACGCGATCCGCGCGACGATTCCAGCCGGGCGGCTCGCGACGCCCGACGACGTTGCCTCCGCCTGCCTGTTCCTCGCGTCGCCCGATGCGTCGTACACGTCGGGCACGAACCTGCGGCTCGACGGCGGCGGCGAACGGCCCGCGTTCCTGTCGGCCGCGCAGGCCGACGCGCGCTGACCCGCGCAATGCAAGCGGTGCGGGCAATTCGTTTCCAGTCCTAGGGAAGTCATCTAGTTCATTTCGACGATTCCCTGCTACCGCGATCTCCCTACTCTGCCTCTCACGACAACACACACAGTCGACCGTCGTCGATACCCCAAGAGGAGACACCATGCATCAACGGATTTCGCGCCGTACCGACAAGCGGGCGACCGCCACGCTGTCGACGCTGGCCGCCGCGCTGCTGACGTGCGCCGTTCCCGGTGCGCACGCCGGCAGCACGATCGAGCTTGGCGCCGACACGACGCTGGACTACACGTTCACGCTCAGCTACGGCCTCGGCATGCGCACCCGCGCACCGAGCGGCAATCTGCTGACGCCGGCGAACATCAACGGCGACGACGGCGACCGCAACTTCGCGAAGAGCAAGCTGATCGAGAACCAGGTCAGCCTGCTCGGCGAAGTGAACCTGAAGCACGACGACTGGGGCGTGTTCGTCCGCGCGGACACGTTCTACGACCAGGCCTATCGCCGCCCGAACTACAACGACGCGCCGGGCACCGTGAACCATGCTGGCCAGTACAACGACTTCACGAGCGATGCGCGCTACTGGTCGGGGGGCCACACGACGCTGCTCGCCGCGTATGCGTACAACACCTTCCACATCGGTTCGACGAGCCTGAACGTGAAGGTCGGCGACCAGGTGGTCGCATGGGGTGAAAGCCTGTTCTTCCCGAACATCGCCGGCGCGCAGGGGCCGTCCGACGCGACCAAGTCGTACATGGCCGGCGCCGAGGTGAAGGACATCCTGCTGCCGGTGCCGCAGATCTCGACGCAGTGGCAGATCACGCCGAACTTCAGCCTGCTCGGCTACTACCAGTTCTCGTACCAGCAGAACCGGCTGACCGCGCCCGGCACGTACTGGAGCTACTCCGACGTCACGGGCCCTGGTGCCCAATACATCATCGGCCCGGGCGGCATGATCATTCCGCGCGGCCCCGACGACAAGCCGAGCGCGCGCAACCAGTGGGGTATCGGCGCGCGCGTGCGCGTGCTCGGCGACACCGAGGTCGGCCTGTACCACCTGCACTACAACGACATGAATCCGAGCGTCGTCACGACGTACTTCCCGACGCTCCAGTATCAGCAGACCTATTTCAGCAACATCAAGCTGACCGGCGCGAGCTTCTCGACGCAGGTCGGCCCCGTGAACGTCGCGGGCGAAGTGTCGTACCGCCAGGGCGCGGCCGTGCTCGTCAATACGCCGACGGGCCCGCAATCGACGCGCGCGAACGTGCTGCAGACCAACCTGTCCGGCATCTACTCGATCGGGCCGAGCTTCCTCGCGAACTCGCAATCGCTGATCGGCGAACTCACGTACGTGCACGCCGGCCGCATCTCGGCGCTCGACGGCTCGACCACGCTCGCGAATTCACGCAACGCGCTCGCGATGGAGATCGCGTGGACGCTCAGCTACAAGAACGTGTTCAACGGCTGGGATCTCGACGTGCCGCTGACCTACACGCACGACCTGACGGGCACGTCGCCGCTCGCCGGCGCGCTCGGCTCGCTGACGGGCCAGGGCGATCACCGCGTGACGGCCGGCGTGACGTTCACGCGCCTGAGCAACCTGCAGCTGTCGCTCGTCTACGCGAAGTTCCTCGGTTCGCCGAATCCGGTCACGCGTCCGCTGTCGGATCGCGACTACGTGCTGGCCACGGCGACCTACCACTTCTGAGCGGCTCGGCCGCTCGTCATTCAGCACTACGAGGATCGATATGAAACGCATTCATCTTCCCCTCCTGCGCGCGTCGGTGATGGCCGCGTGCGCGGTCGTCGCGACGGCGTCGTTCCCGAAGGTCACGCAGGACGACCTGAAGGCGCTCGACGGCCCGCTGACGCCGGTCGGCGCGGTGCGCGCCGCGAGCAAGGACAACGGCGTGCCCGAGTGGACCGGCAAGTGGCTCGGCACGCCGCCCGACGTGCAGTACAAGCGCGGCAGCCGCTACCCCGATCCGTTCGCGAGCGAGAAACCGATCGCGACGATCACCGCGGAGAACATGGCGCAGTACGCCGAGCACCTGACCGACGGCCAGAAGGCGATGTTCAAGCGCTATCCGGCCACGTTCAAGATCAACGTCTATCCGAGCCATCGCGACTTCCGCTTCCCGGATGCCCTCTACAAGGACATCCGCACATACGCGCCCGAGTCGACGATGACGCCCGATGCGAACGGCCTGACGAACGCGCCGCCGACGGTGCCGTACCCGATCCCGAAGACGGCCGCCGAGCTGCTGTGGAACCAGCGCTTCTCGTCGGCGATCGGCGCCGAGCAGGCGACCTACGACCAGGCGGTCGTGTACTCGGACGGCAACATCGCGTGGGGCAAGATCCGCTACGACATCTACTCGCCGCGCAACGTCGGCAAGTACGACGTGAAGAACGACCTGAACAACCGCACGTACTACCGCAACGCGACGGAGCTGCCGCTGTCGGACCGCGGCTCGCTGATCGTCGGCTTCCAGAACTGGGACAAGGCCGGCGCCGACAACGCGTCGCGCACGTGGATGTACAACCCCGGCACGCGGCGCGTGCGCCAGGCGCCCGAGTACGGGTACGACCAGCCGTCGGGCGCGGGCGGTTTTCGCACTGTCGACGACGACCGCCTGTACAACGGCCCCGGCGACCGCTACGACTGGAAGATCGTCGGCAAGCGCGAGATCTACGTGCCGTACGACAACTACAAGGTCATGGACAGCGCGATCAAGTACGGCGAGCTGCTGACCAAGGGCCACGAGAACCCGGCGTACCTCCGCTACGAACTGCATCGCGTGTGGGTGCTGCAGGCGACACTGAAGAACGGCTATCGCCACCAGTATGCGAAGCGCGTGCTGTACATCGACGAGGACTCCTGGCAATCGCTGCTCGCCGACAACTACGATGCGCGCGGCCAGCTGTGGCGCACCAACGTCGCGACGTCGCTGTATGCGTTCGACGCGAAGACGTTCTACCCGAGCGCGGTGTTCTACCACGACCTGATTTCCGGCGCGTACTTCGCCGACCGCCTGACGAACGAAGGCCCGATGCCGAAGCTCGACAACAGCCCGCAGTTCAACGAGGCGTACTTCTCGCCGGACGCGATCCGCAGTTCGGGCAACTGATCGATCCACTGACGCGGCGCGGCCGCGACCCACGCGCCGGAGTCCCGCTCCGGCACACGACGCCGCCCGCGACGGCGGCCTTTTCCATTCGAGATTCGAGGGCCCTTTCATGTCTTCCCGCCTGCATACGACACTCGGCGACGAACTGTACGCCGCGTGGCACGCGCGTGCGCCGGTCGCGCCGCTGTCGAACCGTCCGCGCCGGCTGTCGCTCGACGACGCCTACCGCATCCAGCAGCGCTTCATCGAGCGTCGCGTCGAACAGGGCGAAGCGGTCGTCGGCAAGAAGATCGGCGTGACGAGCCAGGCCGTGCAGGACATGCTGAACGTGCGCCAGCCCGATTTCGGCATCCTGCTGTCCGGCATGCACTACGCGGCCGGCGAGGCGATTGCCGCCGATTCGCTGATCGCGCCGCGCGCCGAAGGCGAGATCGCGTTCATCCTCGCGCACGACCTGCGCGGCCCCGGCATCGACCGCACCGACGTGATCGCCGCGACGGCCGCCGTCGCGCCCTGCTTCGAGATCGTCGATTCGCGCATCCGCGACTGGGCGATCCGCATCGAGGACACTGTCGCCGACAACGCGTCGTGCGGCGTGTACGTGCTCGGCGATGCGCGCGTCGACCCGCATACGCTCGATCTCGCCGCGTGCGAGATGACGATCGACAAGAACGGCGAGCGCGTCGCGCAAGGACGCGGCGACGCGGCGCTCGGCCACCCTGCCGACGCGGTCGCGTGGCTCGCGAACACGCTCGCCGCGTACGACGTGCCGCTGCTGACCGGCGAGATCGTGCTGTCCGGCTCGCTCGCGAAACTGATTCCGGTCACGGCCGGTGACACGCTGTCGATGCACATCTCCGGCATCGGCGGCTGCGACGTCCGCTTTATCTAAAGGAACCATCCTGATGAAGAAAATCAAATGCGCGCTGATCGGGCCCGGCAACATCGGCACCGACCTGCTATACAAGCTGCGCCGCTCGACGGTGCTCGAACCGGTATGGATGGTCGGCGTCGATCCGGCATCCGACGGTCTCGCCCGTGCGCGCGAGTTCGGCCTGAAGACCACCGACAAGGGTGTCGACGGGCTGCTGCCGCACGTTGCCGCCGACGACATCCGCATCGCGTTCGACGCGACGTCCGCGTACGTGCACCGCGACAACTCCGACAAGCTCACCGCGCTCGGCGTGAAGATGATCGACCTGACGCCCGCCGCGATCGGCCCGTACTGCGTGCCGCCGGTGAACCTCGACGCGCATCTCGACAGCGCGCAGACGAACGTCAACATGGTGACCTGCGGCGGCCAGGCGACGATCCCGATGGTGTACGCGGTATCGCGCGTGCAGCCGGTCGCGTACGGCGAGATCGTCGCGACCGTGTCGTCGCGCTCGGTCGGCCCCGGCACGCGCAAGAACATCGACGAGTTCACGCGCACGACGTCCGGCGCGATCGAACAGGTCGGCGGCGCACGCAAGGGCAAGGCGATCATCGTGATCAACCCGGCCGAGCCGCCGCTGATCATGCGCGACACGATCCACTGCCTGACCGACGGGCCGCCCGACGTCGACGCGATCACCGCGTCCGTGCATGCGATGGTCAAGGAAGTCCAGCGCTACGTGCCCGGCTACACGCTGAAGAACGGGCCGGTGTTCGACGGCAATCGCGTGTCGGTGTTCATGGAAGTCGAAGGGCTCGGCGACTACCTGCCGAAATACGCGGGCAACCTCGACATCATGACCGCCGCCGCGGCCGCCACCGCCGAGCGTTTCGCCGAACAGATGCTGGCCGCGACGGCCGCCACCGCTTGAGCCGAGGAGCCACACGATGTCACTTGCAGGCAAGAAGATCACCGTCCACGACATGTCGCTGCGCGACGGGATGCACCCGAAGCGCCACCAGATCACGCTCGACCAGATGCGCGACATCGCGCGCGGGCTCGACGCGGCCGGCGTGCCGCTGATCGAGGTCACGCACGGCGACGGCCTCGGCGGCGCGTCGGTCAACTACGGGTTCCCCGCGCACACCGACGAGGCGTACCTGAGCGCCGTGATTCCGGAGCTGAAGCAGGCGAAGGTCTCGGCGCTGCTGCTGCCCGGCATCGGCACCGTCGAGCACCTGCGCATGGCGCACGCACTCGGCGTCGGCACGATCCGCGTCGCGACGCACTGTACCGAAGCGGACGTATCGGAGCAGCATATCGGCCTTGCGCGCACGCTCGGGCTCGATACGGTCGGATTCCTGATGATGGCGCACATGTCGTCGCCGGAGCAGCTCATCGTGCAGGCGAAGCTGATGGAGTCTTACGGCGCGAACTGCATCTACATCACCGACTCGGCCGGTCACATGCTGCCCGACGACGTGACCGCACGAATCGGCCAGGTGCGCGATGCGCTGAAGCCGGAGACGGAACTCGGCTTCCACGGCCACCACAATCTCGCGATGGGCGTCGCGAACTCGGTCGCGGCGGTTGCGGCCGGCGCGAACCGGATCGACGCGGCCGCGGCCGGCCTCGGCGCCGGCGCGGGCAACACGCCGATGGAAGTGTTCGTCGCGGTGTGCGACCGGATGGGGATCGAGACGGGCGTCGACGTGTTCGCGATTTCGGACGTCGCCGAGGATCTCGTCGTGCCGATCATGGACGCGCCGATCCGCCTCGACCGCGATGCGCTGACGCTCGGCTATGCGGGCGTCTACTCGTCGTTCCTGCTGTTCGCGAAGCGTGCGGAGGCGAAGTACGGGATTCCGGCGCGCGACATTCTCGTCGAGCTGGGCCGGCAGCGGCTCGTCGGCGGCCAGGAGGACATGATCGAGGATGCGGCGCTGACGATGGCGCGGGCGCGGGCGGTGGCGGCCTGAGCGGACGGCATCGCACGAGTCGCGATGGCCAAACGGGGCGAAAGCCCCGTTTGGCATTTCCGCGCGCCGCCCAGTGGCCTTCGCGGCGGGCATCGGAATTGCGAGCGTTCGTGGTGCATCAGCCGGCCCCTGCTGAAACCACGCTGTCAGCAGACCGCACCTAAGCTCGATGGACCGACACTCGAGGAGCACCGCCCGTGGCTCATCCCGGAGAACTCGCCGCACTGGCCGAACGTATCGTCAAACGACGCGGCCTCACCCTCCTGACCCTCTGCATCGCCGTGCTCGTCGCGCAGGTCGACACGGCCGTCGTGAATCTGGCGACACGCGCGATCGGCGACTATTTCCACGCCGGCGTCGGTGCGTTGCAATGGGTCGTCGACAGCTACAACCTCTGTTACGCGGTGCTGCTGCTCACCGGCGGGCTGCTTGCCGATCTGCACGGCCGGCGCCGCATCTTCATCGCCGGCACCGCCATCTTCACCGTCGCATCGCTGCTGTGCGCGCTCGCGCCGTCGGTGACGGCGCTGATCGCCGCACGCGCGCTGGCCGGTGTCGGCGCGGCACTGCTGCTGCCGGCATCGCTCGCGATCGTGCGTGTCGTGTGGCACGATCCGGTCGATCGCGGCCGTGCGCTCGGCATCTGGGCCGCATGCAACGGCGCGGCGATGGCGATCGGTCCGACGCTCGGCGGCGTGCTGATTCGTCATTTCGGCTGGCGCAGCATCTTCTTCGTGGTCGTGCCGCTGAGCGTCGCCGCGATGCTGCTCGCGATCCCGGCGGTGCCCGAGTCGTCCGATCCGCGTGGCCGGCATTTTGACGGCGCGGCGCAAGTCACGGGGGCGCTCGCGCTCGGCGCACTTGCGTATGCGGCGATCGTGTTCCGCGATTCGCCGGCCGCGGGCGTGCTCGCCGGCTGCGTCGCAGTTGCGTCGCTCGTCGCGTTCGTCGCGATCGAGCGCCGCCATGGAGAAGCCGCCCTCGTGCCGCTCGACATCTTGGGAATTCGAACGTTTCGTGGCGCGATCGCCGCGACCGCCGGCATGACATTCGGGATGTACGGCGTGCTGTTCCTGCTGCCGCTGACGTGGCAAAGCATCGGCCGCCTGGATTCGACCGGCGCCGGCCTCGCGCTGCTGCCGATGGCGCTCGTGTTCGTCGTCGTATCGCCGTGGTCGGGGCCGCTGTCCGAGCGAATCGGCGCGCGCGCGACGACGGCCGGCGGCGTCGCGGTGATCGCGAGCGGACTCGCCGTGATCGGCGCGTCCGCCGGTTCACCGAGCCTGCTCGGCGCCGAAACCGGACTCGCGTTGACGGGGCTCGGGATGGGAATTGCGACGGGCCCGTTGATGACCGTCGCGGTCGGCGCAGTCGACGCCGCGCGTTCGGGCACCGCGAGCGCGCTCGTCAACGTCGCACGAATGACGGGCGCGACACTCGGGATCGCGGTGCTCGGTACGCTGTTCGCGGCCGCGCACGGCGGCGCGGCAGGATTGCGCGCGGCAATGTTTGCCGGCGCGATGATTCAACTGACAGGCGCGGCAGTGTCGGCGACCAGCGTGCAGCAGGCTGCATGACCCACCGCTCCACCCGCTCAACGATGTTTCCCGCCGTGCTTGCGCGCCCGATGCTCGGCGCGCTTTTGCAGCAACGCCGGCATCAGTTCCTCGATATATTGCCGCGCCTGTCCGCGCGTGACGATCTCGCTGAAACGCTGATGCGCCTTGTCCTGGCCGACCAGCGCCGCATGCGCTTTGCGCAGGATGTGCAGATACGCGATCAGGCTCGTGCCGTCGCGCACGGGCAGCGCATCGCGCGGGTCCGGGGTCGTACTCATGTTCCGATCCTTTGCGGACAATCCGTCCGGCACGTTGTCGTCACGAGCGTCAGCAGGTCGTTGGCAAGGCGGTCGCGATCGGTCAGCGGCGGGAAGCCGAACAGCCGCTCGAGCGTCGCGGCGACCGACGCATGGTCGTACGGCGTGTGATCGACCTGCCCGGCCGCGACCCACGGCGAAATCACGACCGCCGGCACGCGCACGCCGTACACGTCGAAGCCGAAGCCGCTCGCGTTCAGCGTCGCGGCCGCGCCGTCGTTCGGCGGCGGCGCGGCGCCCGGCTTGACCGAATCGTAGAAGCCGCCGTGCTCGTCGTAGACGATCACGAACAGGCTGCTGTTCCACACCGGTGAATTGCGGATCGCGTTGTACACGCGCGCGGCGAGCTGGTCGCCGCCGGCCAGTCCGTCCATCGGATGCTGCGAACTGCCGTTTCGATAGGTGCCGTGCACGATGTCGCCGTAGCCGGGCTCGATGAACGTGTAGCGCGCCGTGTAGCCGGCCGCGAGATCGGCTTCGAAATGCGCGAGATCGTCGATGTCAAAGAAGCTGACGCCCTTCAGCGACGCAACCTGCGGTACGTGGCCGAGCGGGTCGCCCGTCTGGTCCTGGTAGATGCGCCAGTTGCCGTCGCCGAGCGCGCCGAAGATCGAGCCCTTCGGATACGGAAAGCCGTCGAATGCATCCCATCCGGCCATCTCTTCCTTGGTCGGCGAATGGTCGAGCCCGGCCGACGACGCGCCGTGCAGGAAGAAGCGGTTCGGCCAGGTCGGCCCCGGCATCGACGCATGCCACGCGTCGCACAGCACGAACGCGTTCGCGAGCGCGTGCAACGACGGCGCCTGCGTCGCGACGTCGACACCCTGCATGATCTTGCCCGCGTCGGCCGGCTGCGGCGGGGTGCCTTCCGAATGCGACGTCGCGTAATTCGACACGAAGCCGGAATTGCCGATGGGCGGATAGGCCTGCCCTTTCACGAACGGCACGCCCGCGCCGCAGAGTTGCTCGAGCACGTCGGTGAATTCGTGGCACGGATCGGTCGGCATCCGGTCCGGCGCACCGCCGCCGAACGGATAGACCGCGCCGCCGTATGCGTTGCTGTTGCCCGGCGATGCGGCGACGATGTCGCGATAGCCCGACAGCGCGAACAGGTGATCGAAGGAGCGGTTCTCGAGCATCAGCACGAACACGTGCTGGATGCGGTCCTGAACGGACGGGGATGCGGGGGCTGCGTCTGCACTCATGGCGCCTCCTGGCGTCGCGCGACGAATGTCCGGCTGGCACGGTCGCAGGCCCGCTGAAAGCCACTGAAGGGATTGAAAGCCAGGCGCGCGGGCCGCGAATTGCCGACGAGTGTACGACCGCGCCCCCCCGCGCGTAAAGCGTCATACGAACGGCTTCACCGCCTGCCGGTTCAGCCGTCGGCCGATGCGGTTTTCAGCGTCACGACATCCGCGGGCTCGATACGCGCTTTCTGGTGATCGTGGGCGACAAGGATCCGGGGCTCGACACGGCGGCGATGCAGGCGACGTTCCTCGCATGGCATCCGAACGCGCAGCTCGTGGCGATACCGAATTGCGGGCATTACCCGATGCAGGAATGTCCGCCGTACTTCGCGATGATCGTCGAGGATTTCCTGCGGGACGCGGCTGCCTGAGCGTTGCGCACGCGCAGTAGCCGGTAAAGGCGGGGTTGGCCGCCGCGGCGCGATGGCGCCGCCGGCGACCGACGAACGGCATGCAACGTGCCGTTCATCCGGTTCGTCCGGCCGAGTGGCCGGACGGATGTCGACCGCGTGCGCGATGTGCCGCGCACCGATCGTGGCCGCTTAACGACGCGGCTGGCCGCTTCGCGGCGGACGCGGGGAGTTCGCGTCCTTGTGACGGAAGTTGATGCGGCCCTTCGTGAGGTCGTAGACCGACAGTTCCAGCGTCACGCGGTCGCCCGCGAGAATGCGGATGTGGTTCTTGCGCATGCGGCCCGACGCATACGCGCCAACCACGACGCCGTTTTCCAGCGTTACGCGGTATTTGCTGTCCGGCAGCACTTCGTCGACGATTCCGTCGAGTTCCAGCAGTTCTTCTTTTGCCAAACCAATTCCTCCAGACAAGGTGATAGACCGCGGCCGCGGCGATCTGCCCGGCGCCGTATCCCGCAACGGGACGGCCGCCGGCAGGCTGCCGGGGATCGGTTCGTTCAGACGGGCAACGGGCCCGTCTTGCGATCGGAGCCCGGCGCGTTGCGGCGTTCGGGCGGTCGGTGGCGGCGGCGGGATGAGCGCCGCGCAAGTCGGGACCGCGCCGGCTACGGCATGGCGGCGGTCTGCTCAGGTTGATGCGTTGAAGCGGTGATGCGCTCGCGAAGCGGCGAGCGCTTTACGAGGGCGTTACGTCGCACGCCGTTCAGGCATGCGAGGAGGGAGGCGTCACGACCGATGCATCGTGAATGTCGCGATGCATCGGTCGTGCGCATCGGAACGCGCTGGCGCCGCCAAAGCGGCGCATCGCGCGAAACTCCATCCGGCAGCGGCCGCCGCTGGCGACCGATGCCGATGCGGCTTACTGCGGCGTGATGTTCGACGCTTGCAGACCCTTCGGGCCGCGCTTCACTTCGAAGCTGACCTTCTGGCCTTCGGCCAGGGTCTTGAAGCCCGTGCCGCGAATTTCCGAGAAATGGGCGAACAGATCGTCGCCGCCGTTGTCCGGGGAAATGAAACCAAAGCCCTTGGTTTCGTTGAACCACTTGACGGTACCGGTATCCACAAATACTTCCTTAATACAAATAATTGAACATGCGCCCACGACGGGCACAGAAAGACTCAAAGAGGGAGAGACCAACGACTGCCGCACGGAATGCGGCCAATGATGAGCAATCGGACTTCTTGAACACTTCGACCGTAGACACTACGCTGTCGCAGCCGGTTCGTCAAGCCATTTCGATGCAGTGCAGCATGCGATCGCCTCGAGCGCCTTATGCGGCGGGCGTGACCGGCCGACGGGGCACCTATCGTTACATCCCCGTTTTCGGCCGGCCTGCCCGCTTTTTTACCGTGGCTCGAACACGTGATGCAGCACCGGCGGCTCGCCGCCGTCGCGAATCCGCATCTCGAATGCCTTGCGCGCGACGCTGGCCGGCCGCACGTCGGCCACGTCCAGGTAGAACTGCGAATACCAGTCGCGCATCTGGTACAGCGGCCCGTCGCCCTCGCACAGCAGCGGGTTGTCGATCCGCGTCTTGCTGTGCCAGATGTCGACGTCCTCGTAGAACGCGCGCTGCGCTTCCTTCACGTACGCGTTCGCGATCTCCATGTTCTGCTCGTCGGTCAGGCCGGCCACCTTCTTCACGATCACGCCGTAACGCAGCTCGAAGCTGTTCATGTCGATCGGCACGTGGCAGTTCAGCAGCACCGAATGGATCGGCTGCCCGTTGCTCTGCCCCGTCATCTGCGTGATGTGCACGGCCGGCCCGAAATAGGTCGACAGCGCGGTCAGGCTGTCGCCGCCGAGCTTCTCGCTGCGGCCGACCATCAATTGCGTCGCCTTGTGGTCCTCGAACAGGTTCGCGAAATAGTCGATCGGCGCATGGTGCACGGTCGCGAAATGCGCGACGTCCGAGATGTTGTCGACCAGCTCGCGGCAGTTGGCCTGGATCACCATCTTGTCGACGACCCAGTCCGACCATTCGTCGGAAAAGCACACGTCGAGGCGCGGAATCGCGACGTCGGCCGGCGGCGCATTGCCTTCCGGGTCGTTCCACACGAACAGCAGGTTGTTTTCCTCGCAGGTCGGCCACGCGCCGATGCGCGCCTTCGGCGGAATCCGCTTGCAGTACGGGATCGACGCGCACTGCCCTGCGCCGCTCCACGCCCAGCCGTGGAACGGGCACACGAGGTTGTCGCCTTCGACCGTGCCGAGGCTCAGGTCGGCGCCCATGTGCGGGCAGTACGCGTCGACGATGTTGACCTTGCCGGTCGAATCGGCGAACGCGGCGAGCTTGCGGCCGAAGACGTTCAGCGTGTGCGGCTTGCCGTCCTTGTAGTCGCGGGCGAGCCCGAGGCAGTGCCAGCCGCGCGCATAGCGCTGCGCGAGCGGCTGGGCTTCGATCTTGTAAGGGCGTGCGGACATGTGGGTTGACTCCTTGGTTGGAGAGCGCGCGGCGGCCGGCCGCGCGCAGGGGAAATGGGGCACGCCGTTCAGCGCATCGGGTTGCCGGGTTCGAGCGCGGGCGACGGCTTCAGCGGCGCCGGGGCCGCCGAAGCCAGCGGCCGGGTCGACACGCGGCGCTCGGCACGTTCGACGCCGAGCCACGCGGCAAGCGCGGGCAGCAGAAAGACAGCGCCGAACAGGTTCACGAGGAACATGAACGCGAGCAGCACGCCCATGTCGACCTGGAACTTCAGCGCGGAGAACGCCCACGTGCCGACGCCGATGAACATCGTGACGGCCGTGAACAGCGCCGCGGTGCCGCGCTGGCGCATCGCGTCGGCAAATGCATCGGGGAGCGTCGCGCCGTGGCGGATGTCGTGCTGCAGGCGCTCGTACAGGTAGATCCCGTAGTCGACGCCCACGCCGACGCCGAGCGTGATCACCGGCAGCGTCGCGACCTTCAGCCCGATGCCGAGGCGCGCCATCACCGCATTGCACAGGATCGACACGAGCGTGAGCGGCACGATGATGCACAGCACCGCGCGCCACGAGCGGAACGTCACCGCGCAGAGCAGCGCGATCGCCCCGAAGATCGACAGCAGCATCGCGATCTCCGCGTCGCCGACGGCCTCGTTGGTCGCGGCCATCACGCCGACGTTGCCGCCCGCGAGCCGGAACGCGACGTTCGGCACCCGGTCCTCGGCCGCGAAACGCCTGATCTCGTCGACGATGTGCGCGATGGTCGTGCCTTCGTGATTCTTCGTGTAGATCAGCACCTGGATCGCCTTGCAGTTCGCGGTGTTCATCCCGTTGTCGGGGTCGAACGCGCTGGAACCCTGCGTGAGCCCTTCGCTGGAGCGCGGCAGCGCGGCCCAGCGCGGGTTGCCCTCGTTGAACGCGGCGATGAATACCTTGCCCTGCGACGACACGCTCGTCACCGACTGCACGCCGGCCACGCCGCGCATGTTCATCTCGAACTTCTCGATCGCGCTCATCACCGGGTAATGCAGGCACGCGTCGTCGAAGCCGGTCGTCTCGACGATCACCGACAGCACGTCGACGCCGATGTTGTACTGGTGCGTGATCGCCGCGTTGTCGACGTTGTAGCGCGAGTTCGTGCGCAGCTCCGGCGCGCCCGTGCCGATGTCGCCGATCTCCAGCTTGCGCGACTCGAGCGCGCCGTACGCCAGCAGCGCGAGCGCCACCGCGAACACGCCGAGCGCCGGCGCCGGCCGCGCGAACACCGCGAAGCGCGACCACATCCGGCTGCCGCCGGCCGCCGCCGTGCGCTGCGCACGCGCCAGCGTGCCGCGTTCGAGGCGCGTGTACGACAGCAGAATCGGCAGGAACACCTTGTTCGTCACGATCATCAGCAGCACGCCGAGGCACGCGGTGATGCCGAGCTCGCGCACGATGTCGATCCTGATCCGCATGATCACCATGAAGCCCAGCGCGTTGGTCAGCAGCGCGACGGTGCCCGGCACGAACAGCTTGCGGAACGCGTCGCGTGCGGCGCCGGCCGACGACGCGCCGCGCACCAGCGCCTGCTTCCACGCGTTGGTCATCTGCACGGCGTGCGACACGCCGATCGAGAAGATCAGGAACGGCACGAGGATCGACATCGGGTCGATGCCGAGCCCGAGCAGCGGCAGCGAACCGAGCAGCCAGACGACCGGCAGCAGCGCGACGACGAGCGCGAGCACGGTCGTCTTCAGCGAGCGCGTATAGGCGAACAGCAGCGCGGCCGTCACGAGGAACGCGAGCGCGAAGAACGCCATCACGCCCGCGATGCCGTTCTCGACGTCGCCGACCAGCTTCGCGAAGCCGATGATGTTCACGTCGATGCCCTGCTTCGCATACTTCGCGCGGATCTCTTCGAGCTGGCGCGCGACCGCGCTGTAGTCGAGCCGCTTGCCGGTCGCCGGATCGGTCTCGCGCAGCTCCGCGCGGATCAGCGCCGACTTCAGGTCGTTGCCGACGAGGCGGCCGATCTGCCCCGAGCGCGCGACGTTGCGGCGCACCTTGGCGAGATCGTCCGGGTTCGCGCTGGAGAACTGGCCGGGCACGACCACGTCGCCGCGGAAGCCGGCCTCGGTCACTTCCGTGTAGTGGACGTTCGGCGTGAACAGCGAGAACACGCGCGAGCGGTTCACGCCGGGGATGAAGAACACGTCGTCGGTCGCATGGCGCAGCGCATCCATGAACGTCTGGTTGTAGATGTCGCCGTCGCCCTTCCAGCGCAGGCTCACGAGGATCGTGTTCGCGCCGGGGAACGCGCCCGCATAGCGCTCGAACACCTGCATGTACGGGTGCTGCATCGGGATCATCTTGTTGAAGCCCGGATCGAGCTTCAGGCGCGTCGCGGACAGCCCGAGCGCGAGCGTCACCGCGACGCACAGCAGCATCAGCAGCTTGCGCCGGCGGATGATCGTGTCGGCGCAGCGCTCGACGAACGTCGCGAGACGCGACGCGGGAACCGCTTCAGGGGGGCGTGACAGGTCGTTCATGGATTTCTCGTGTCGGTACGGACGGGCGATGCGAAACGAACGGTTGCATGCGGAAACCGGCGGTCGCGTCGGTCGCGGCCGCCATGGGCGCGCGTCAGGACGGCGACGCGGCGAGCGGCGCGACGCCGGATTCACCGCCGAGCAGCAGCGCGCCATGGCCCATGTCCAGCACGGCCGCGAGGCTCTGCACGCCGCCGAGCTTCCGTACGTCGAAGGTCAGCCCGCCGTCGCGCGACGCGACGATCGCGCCGCCCTGGCCGACCAGCACGAGTTCGCCGTCGCCGAGCTGGGTCGCGCCGAAATACGACACCGGCACGTGGCTGTCGACGTGCGTCCAGGTCGCGCCGTGATCGGTGCTGCGCACGACGTTGCCGCGCATCCCGTACGCGACCCAGTCGCCGTTCGCGAGCATCAGCGCGCCGAACAGCGAGCCGGCATACGGCGACGCGAGCTTGTCCCACGTGGCGCCGTTGTCGGTCGAGCGCAGCAGCGTGCCGCTCTCGCCCGCGATCAGCAGGTTGCCGCGGCCATCGCCGACGATCGCGTTCAGGTGGCGGTCGCCGGCCGGTGTCTTCACCGTCTGCCAGTTGATGCCGGCGTCGTCCGAGCGCAGCAGCTGGCCGAAGCTGCCGGCCGCGAACAGCGGGCCGTCGGCGGTGCCCCATACGGACAGCAGCGGATCGGAATGCGCGGGGTCCATGTGAACCTCGCGCCAGTGCACGCCCGCGTCGTCGCTGCGGACGATCCGGCCGTCGTGGCCGACCGCGATCCCGAGCGTCGGCGTGATGAAGCGCACCTGCGTGAGCGTCGACGCCTGGTCACGCGCGATCGATGCCGGACGCCAGTGCGCACCCGCGTCGTCGCTGAACAGGATCACGCCGCGTTCGCCGACCGCGACGATGCGCGTCGTGCCGGCGCGGGCAAGCCCGTTGATCTGCAGCCGGTCCGCGTGGATCGCGGTGACCGGGAACGCCGGCAGCGGGCGCGGCGAAAACGCGAACAGCGCGGCGCCGAGCACCAGCGCCGACATCGCGAGTCCGGGCAAAGTTCGTTTCATCGCTTGTCTCCTGTGTCTGCGTTCGACGGCGGTGCGCTCGGAAGCGCCTGCCGCCGTCGACTGCAAGTCTCCGGGCCGTCGGTCGTTGCCGCGGCCTCGAATGGTCCCGACTGGATGGCCGCGTGTGCGGCGCAGCCTGTCCGCGTATCGCTACGCGCCGACTTCGAACAGCGCGGCGGCACCCATCCCGCCGCCGATGCACATCGTCACCACCGCGTGCCGCACGCCGCGCCGCGCGCCTTCGAGCAGCGCGTGCATCGTCATGCGCGTGCCCGACATCCCGAACGGGTGGCCGAGCGCGATCGCGCCGCCGTCCACGTTCAGCCGGTCGTCGGGAATGCCGAGCGTGTCGCGGCAGTACAGCGCCTGGCACGCGAACGCCTCGTTCAGCTCCCACAACCCGACGTCGGCCACCGTCATCCCGAAGCGTTGCAGCAGCTTCGGAATCGCGAACACCGGGCCGATGCCCATCTCGTCCGGCTCGCAGCCGGCCACCGCGAGGCCGCGGAAAGCGCCGAGCGGCGTCAGCCCGCGGCGCGCCGCCTCGCTGCGCGACATCACCACCACGGCCGCCGCGCCGTCCGACAGCTGCGACGCATTGCCGGCCGTCACGAACTCGCCCTGCTCGACGACCTTGCCGCCGCTCCACGACGGCTTCAGCCCCGCGAGCCGCTCGGCCGTCGTGTCGGCGCGCACGCCTTCGTCGCGCGCTGCGCGCAGATCCTCGTGGCCGGTCGCGTTGCCTTCCTGGTCGAACAGCGCGCGGCGCACGTCGAGCGGCGCGATTTCCGCGTCGAAGCGTCCGGCCGCCTGGGCGTCGGCCGTACGACGGTGGCTCTGCAGCGCGAAGGCGTCCTGCTCGGCGCGCGAGATCCCGTAGCGGCGCGACACGATCTCGGCCGTTTCCATCATCGCGATATACGCGGCCGGCTGGTGGTCGAGCACGGCCTGCGAGCGCGCGCGATATGCGTTCTTGTGCTTGTTCTGCGTGAGCGAGATCGACTCGACGCCGCCCGCGACGACGATCCGAGCGTCACCCGCACCGATGCTGCGCGCGGCGCTCGCGATCGACATCAGGCCCGACGAGCACATGCGGTCGATCGCCATGCCGGGAACCGACGCCGGCAGCCCGGCCGCCGCGGCCGACAGGCGGCCGAGGTTGTAGCCTTGCGTGCCCTGCTGCGCGGCGCAGCCGATCAGCACGTCGTCGACGTCGGCCGGCGCGACGCCCGCGCGTTCGAGCGCCGCGCGCACGACGTGGCCGCCCAGCGCCGGCGCCTCGGTATCGTTGAACATGCCGCGAAACGCCTTGCCGATCGGCGTGCGTGCGACGGAAACGATGACTGCGTCTTCCATGTCTCTGACTCTCTACAAGTAATAGCGGCTGATCGTGTCGGCGACGCAGCCGGGTTTCGCTTCGCCCTCGATCTCGACGGTCACGCGAATCCACGCCTGCACGCCGCCTTCGAGCGGCTCGACGCGCAGCAGCTCGCCGACGCCGCGCACGCGCGCACCGACCTTCACCGGCGCCGGGAAGCGGATCCTGTCGCAGCCGTAGTTGACGCCGAGCCCCGCGCCGTCGATGCGCACGATCTGCGGCAGGAAATGATTGACGAGCGACAGCGTCAGGTAGCCGTGCGCGATGCACGCGCCGAACGGGCCGTCCTTCGCGCGCACGGGGTCGACGTGCACCCACTGGTGATCGCCCGTCGCATCGGCGAAGCCGTCGATGCGGGGCTGGTCGATCGCGAGCCACGCGCTCGCGCCGAGCGTGTCGCCGACGGCCGCGACGAGTTCGCCGGGATGCGCGAACACGCGGGGCGTCGCATGCACGGGGTCGAGGGTTGTGTCCATCATGCGTGCTGGCTGCTGACCGACAGCACTTCGCCCGTCATGTACGACGCGTAATCGCTTGCAAGAAACACCATCACGTTCGCGACCTCCCAGACTTCGGCGGCGCGCCCGAAGGCCTCGCGCGACGCCAGTTGATTCAGCAGGTCGGCCGGAGCCGACTTCTTCAGAAAATCGTGCATCGCGATGCTCGGTGCGACCGCGTTGATGCGCACGCCGTACGGCGACGCCTCGAGCGCCGCGCAGCGCGTGAACGCCATCACGCCCGCCTTTGCGGCCGCGTAGTGCGCCTGTTCCGCCTGCGCGCGCCAGCCGAGCACCGATGCGTTGTTGACGATCGCGCCGCGGCCGCGGGCCTGCATGTGCGGCAGCATCGCGCGCGTCATCCGGAACGTCCCGGTCAGGCTAATGTCGATCACGCGCGACCATTCGGCATCGTCCATATCGACGATGCGGGTCGACCCGCCGAGCCCGGCGTTGTTGATCAACACGTCGACGCCGTCGAGCGTGTCCTCGGCCGCGGCGACGAGCGCCCGCACGTCGGCCTCGACCGCGACATTGCACAGGCGGCCATGGATCCGTTGCAGCCCCGTTTCCGCGCGCAGCGTGTCGACGGCCTGTTCGAGACGCTTTTCGTGGATGTCGGAGATGAACAGCGCGCGGCAGCCTTCCTCCGCGCAGCGGCGCGCGGCCGCGAAGCCGATGCCGGCGCCGGCGGCGGCCGTGATCAGCACCGATTTGCCGGCGAGCAGTTGGTGGCCCGGCACGTAGGCCGGTGCTTTCTGGATCTGGGGTTCGGTCATGCGGTGCCTCGTGGTTCCCTGGGCATGCCGAGCCCGCGCTCGGCCATGATGTTGAGCTGGATTTCGTTGGTGCCCGCGTAGATCGTGTCCGCACGGGAGAACAGGAATACGCGCTGCAGATGGGTGAGCTTGTCGTCGGCGGGATCGATCACGTTCGCGCGGGCCCCAAGCGCATCCATCGCGAGCTGGCCGAGGTCGCGGTGCCAGTTCGACCAGAAATACTTGTAGATCAGCGCCTCGCGGCGCAGCGGCGCGCTTGCGTCGGCATCGTCGGCGCCGGACAGCATCCGCAGCGCGTTGTAGCGCATCACGCGCAGCCCGGCCCATGCGCGGCCGATCCGCTGGCGCAGCACGGGGTTGCGGTCCGCGCCCGATGCACGCGCGGCGTCGATCACCCATTCGAGTTCGCGGACGAACTGCATCTGCTGGCCGAGCGTCGACATCCCGCGCTCGAAGCCGAGCAGCGTCATCGCGATCCGCCAGCCATCGCCCGGCGCGCCGACGAGGTCGCGCGCTTCGGCCCGCGCGCCGTCGAAGAACACTTCGTTGAATTCCGCACCGTCGTTGAGTTGCCTGATCGGACGGATCTCGATGCCCGGCTGGTCGAGCGGCATCAGCAGGAACGACAGCCCCTTGTTGCCCTTCGACGCGGGATCGGTGCGCGCCAGCACGAAGATCCAGTCGGAATCGTGCGCGAGCGACGTCCACACCTTCTGGCCGACCACGCGCCACGTGCCGTCCGCGTCCTGTTCGGCGCGCGTGCGCACATTGGCCAGGTCGGAACCCGCGCCCGGCTCCGAATAGCCCTGGCACCAGAACTGCGTGCCGGCCAGGATGCCGGGCAGGAAGCGCGCGCGCTGGTCGTCGGTGCCGCACGCGACGAGCGTCGGCCCGAGCAGCCCTTCGCCGATATGGCCCATTCGCCCGGGGCCGCCCGCGCGGGCATATTCCTCGTGGAAGATCACCTGCTCGGTGACCGAGAAGCCGCGCCCACCCGCGCTCGCCGGCCAGCCGAGCCCGGTCCAGCCGCCCTTCGCCAGCACCTGCTCCCACGCCTTGCGCAGGGCCGGCCACGCTTCCTCGTCGCCGGGGCCGCCGCGATATTTCAGGCAGGCGAATTCCCCGGTCAGGTGCGATTGCACCCAGTCGGCCACTTCGTGCCGCAATTGCTGTTCGCGCGTGTCGCTGTTCATTGGAGGGCTCCTGAGCGCGCGGCCGATGGGCGGGATGCGGCGGCAACCGATGACTCGAACGCTGCATCGCGCGGCGACGCGCTGCCGTCGATCGCATGACGGGCGATCCATTCGAGCAGTTGCGGCGTACTGCCGAACTGCGCGCCCGACGCCTGTGCGCGCTTGAAATAGAGATGCGGGTCGTATTCCCACGTGAAGCCGACGCCGCCGTGCAGCTGGATCGCTTCCTGTGCGCAGAACGCATACGCGTCGTTCGCGGCGGCTTTCGCGGCCGCGATGTCGGCGCGCAACGCGGCGCCCGGCGTCGCGCCGGCTTCGGCGTCCCATGCATGCGCGGCGCCGAGCACGGCCGAGCGCGCCGCTTCGATCAGCACCATCATCTGCGCGCAGCGGTGCTTGACGGCCTGGAACGATGCGATCGCGCGGCCGAACTGCACGCGCTGGCTCGTGTAGTCGAGCGTCAGGTCGAGGCACTGCTGCGCGCCGCCGAGCTGTTCGGCGGCCAGCGCGAGTGCCGCGAACCAGCCTGCGCGTTCGAGCTCCCGTGCAGCAGTGGCGCCGCTGGCGAACAGCCCCTCGCGGCTCACGCGCGTGTCGTCGAACACCACGCGCGCGATCGGCCGCGTCGCGTCGAGCGTGTCGAGCGGCGTGACGGCCAGGCCCGACGCCGATGCAACGTCGATCGCGAACAGCCCGATCGATTGCCCTTCGTTCGCGATCCGCGCGGGCATCACCAGCAGGTCGGCGCGTGCGCCGTCGATCACCTGCTCGACCGTGCCGGACAGCGCATAGCCACCCGCCGCTTCTGCCGCGACGACCGGCAGCTTCCACGCGCCGACCGGCAGGTCGAACGGCAGCGCCAGCGTCGCGCTGCACGCGCCTTCGGCGATCTTCGCGAGCCAGCCGTTGGCCAGCGGCGTGTCGCAGCCGGCCAGCGCGGTCGCCGCGAGGCATGCGGTCGCGAAATACGGCACGCACGCGACGCGCCGGCCGAGCTGCTCCATCAGCACCGTCTGCTCGACCGCGCCGAGCCCGAGCCCGCCGGCCGCTTCCGGCAACGCGAGCGCGTTCCAGCCGAGCTCGCCCGCGAGCGTCGCCCACAGCCCGTCGTCGCGGCCGGCCGACTGTTCGAGCGCGCGGCGCACGTCGGCCGACGCACTGCGTTCGGCGAGCACGTCGGCCGCCGCGTCGCGGATCATCGCCTGTTCGTCGGTGAACGCCAGATCCATCGGTCAGCTCCCGTACACGCGTTGCGCGGGCCGCGCATCGGCCAGCAGTTGCGCGACCGCCGGGCCGATCTCGGCTGCCGCCCAGCGCGCGCCGCGATCGACGCTCGGGCCCGTGCGCCAGCCTTCGGCGACCGCGATCATCCCGCCCGCGACCTCGAACACCTGGCCCGTCACGTCGGCCGACAGCGTGCTGCCGAGCCATACGACCAGCGGCGCGACATTGGCCGGATCGAAATAGTCGAAGCCGCCGTCCTCGGGCTTCTTCATCATGTCGGCGAACACGCCTTCCGTCATCGACGTGCGCGCGGCCGGCGCAAGCGCATTCACGCGCACGCCGTAGCGCTGCAGCTCGGCCGCCTGCATCAGCGTGAGCGCGGCGATTCCGGCCTTCGCCGCGCCGTAGTTCGACTGGCCGATCGAGCCTTGCAGCCCGGCGCCCGAACTCGTGTTGACGATCCGTGCGTCGACCGCGCGGCCGGCCTTCGCCGCGTCGCGCCACACGCGCGCCAGCACGCTCGACAGGCAGAAGTGGCCGCGCAGGTGCACGCGCATCACGTCGTCCCAGTCGGCTTCGGTCATGCTCGTGAACATCCTGTCGCGGCAAATGCCCGCGTTGTTGACGAGCACATGGACGTCGCCGAATGCGTCGCGCGCCACGTCGACGATCCGCTGCGCGGTGTCGGTCTGCGTGATGTCGTCGGCATTCGCGAGCGCGCGGCCGCCACGCCGGGCGATTTCGTCGCACACGGCCTGCGCGGCGTCGTGCCGGATGTCGTTGACGACGACCGACGCGCCTTCGGCCGCGAACGCCAGCGCGTATTCGCGCCCGAGCCCGCCGCCCGCGCCGGTGATGATGACGGTGCGTCCGTTACAGATTCCCATGCTTGTGCCTCGTGGATCGTGAAGGTGGCGCGCTCACAGGCGCTCGATGATCGTGACGTTCGCGAGGCCGCCGCCTTCGCACATCGTCTGCAGCCCGTAGCGGCCGCCGGTGCGCTCCAGCTCGTGCAGCAGCGTCGTCATCAGCCGCGCGCCGGTCGCGCCGAGCGGATGGCCGAGCGCGATCGCGCCGCCGTTCGGGTTGGTCTTCTCGTGCGGGAAACGCATGTCCGCGAGCCACGCCTGCGCGACCGAAGCGAACGCCTCGTTCAGCTCGACGACGTCGATCTGCGCCAGGTCGAGCCCGCTCTTCTTCAACGCGGCCTTCGTTGCCGGAATCGGCGCGGTGAGCATCCACAGCGGATCGTCGCCGAGCACGCTCAGGTGATGGATACGCGCACGCGGCGTGAGGCCGTAGCGCTTCAGCGCCTCTTCCGACACGATCAGCAGCGCGGCCGCCGCATCGCAGGTCTGGCTCGCGACGGCCGCCGTCAGCGAGCCGCCCGGCGTCAGCGGCGCGAGCGTCGCCATCTTCTCCAGCGATGTATCGGGGCGCGGCGTCTCGTCGTGCGTCACGCCTTCGAACGGCACGATCTCCCGCCTGAAATGGCCGGCCTCGATCGCCTCGACCGCACGGCGGTGGCTTTCCAGCGCATAACGCTCCATCGCGCCGCGCGACAGGTTCCAGTGATCGGCGATCCGCTGCGCGGCGACGAACTGCGACACCGGTGCATCGCCGAAACGCGCGCGCCAGCCGGTGCTGCCCGAGAACGGATCGGTGAAGCCGAGCGGCGCCGCGCTGGTCATCGCGGACGAGATCGGGATCTGCGTCATCGTCTGCACGCCGCCCGCGACGACCACATCCTGCACGCCGCTCATCACGGCCTGCGCGGCGAAGTGCACGGCCTGCTGCGACGACCCGCACTGGCGGTCGACCGTCACGCCCGGCACCTGCAGCGGCAGCCCGGCTGCCAGCCAGCAGGTGCGCGCGATGTTGCCCGCGAGCGGGCCGATCGTGTCGACGCAGCCGAACACCACGTCGTCGTATGCGTCGGCGGGAATTGCGTTGCGTTCGACGAGCGTCTTCAACACGAAGCCGCCGAGGTCCGCTGCATGGACGTGCGCGAGCCCGCCCTTGCGGCGGCCGGTCGGCGTGCGCAGCGCGTCGACGATATAAGCCTGTTTCATGCGTTCGATTCCTCGAGGTCGAAGGTCTGCGCGGGGCCGATCGGCAATGCGTCGCCGAGGATCGCGTCGGCCACGCGGGCCTTGTGGAAGGCGGCGTCGCCCCAGCTGCCCGAGAGCGCCCAGATCCGCTTCATGAAAATCTGCAGGTCGAGCTCCCACGTGTAGCCGATCGCACCGTGCACCTGCATCGAGTGGCGCGCGGCCAGTTGCGCGGCCGACATCGCCGCGAGCTTCGCGTGCGACACGAACACCGCGCGCTGCGGATGATCGTCGGCGATCGCCTGTGCGGCGCGCGCCACCACCGGCCGCGCGAACTCGTAGCGGATCGCGACGTCGGCGAGCAGGTGCTTGAGCGCCTGGTACGAGCCGATTGCCTTGCCGAACTGCTTGCGCTGCGCGCTGTAGTCGAGCGCGACGTCGAGCACGCGCTGCGTGAGGCCGAGCAGCTGTGCGGCGACCGCGAACGCGCCGTGGTCGAGCGCGCGATTCAGCAGCGGCGCTGCGTCGTCCGCACGCGCGACGCGGGTAGCCGCCGACGGCTCCCAGTCGAGCGTGAACAGGCGCCGCGACGGGTCGACGCTGTCGACCGCACGCCACGCGCACTGCGCGGGATCGACGCGGTGCAGCTCGCCGTGGTGTTCGCACAGGAGCGTCTGCGCGACGTGCACGTCGGCCGCATACGGGTTCACCGGATGCACGAGCGCGACACGCGCGCGCCCTTCGGCGATGTCGCGCAGCAGCGCGTCGCGCCAGTCGCTCGCGGGCAGCCGCGCCAGCACGCCGGCCGACACGAGCGCCGTGTCGAGCAGCGGCTCGGGGCTGCCGAAATAGCCGTAGGCCTGCGCGAGCAGCGCCCATTCCACTTCGGTCAGGCCGAGGCCGCCCTGCGGCTCGGGCACCGACACGGCGGTCAGCCCCTGCGACGCGAACAGCGCCCACAGGTCGTCCGAGCGCCCGGTCGGCGTCGCCCAGAGCTCGCGGATCAGCTCGGGCGTCATCTCGGTCATCAGCAGGCGCTTCACGCTGTCCGCGAGCGCTTCCTGGTCTTCATCGAATACGAAATCCATACGATGTCCGTTCTGTGAGGGTGGCGCCGGCGCCGTTACGCGCGCGGCATGCCGAGCATCCGTTCGGCGACGATGTTGCGCTGGATCTCGTTGGTGCCCGCGTAGATCGTGCCGGCCTGCGCGAACAGGAAGCCGTCGAGCCAGTGGCCGAGCGCCGCGTGCTGCGCGGCCGTCTGCGGGACGACCTCGCCGTGCGCACCGAGAATGTCGAGCGCGGTCTGGTGCATGCGCAGGTCGAGCTCCGACCAGAACACTTTGTTGGTGCTCGACTCCGCGCCGATGTGGCCGCCCTTCAGCAGCCGGCTCGCGGTCGCGTAGGTCGACAGCGCATAGGCCTGCGCGTCCATCCAGGCCTGCACCACGCGTTCGCGCAGCGTCGGGTCGCGGTCCGCGCTGTCGCGGTGCGCGAGATACAGGTCGCGCAGCGCCTGCGCGGTGCGCTGGAAGCGTGCGGGAGACCGCAGCATCAGCCCGCGCTCGAACCCGGCCGTCGCCATCGCGACCTGCCAGCCCGCGCCTTCGGCCGCGAGCCGGTTCTCGACCGGCACGCGCACGTCGTCGAAGAAGATTTCAGCGAAACCGGTCTGCCCGTTGAGCTGCCGGATCGGCCGCACCGTAATGCCCGGCGCGGACAGCGGCACCATCAGGAACGTCAGCCCGTGGTGGCGCGACGATTCGGGATCGCTGCGGAACAGCCCGAACAGCCAGTCGGCCCACACCGCGCGGGTCGACCAGATCTTCTGGCCGTTCAGCACGTATTCGTCGCCGATACGGGTGGCCGTCGTGCGGATCGCGGCCATGTCCGAACCCGCGTTGGGTTCCGACCAGCCCTGCGCCCACACGTGCTCGCCGGCCGCCATCGCGGGCAGGAAGCGCGCCTTCTGCGCGTCGGTGCCGAAATCCATCAGCGTCGGGCCGAGCAGGAAGATGCCGTTCTGGTTCACGCGCATCGGCGCGTCGGCACGCCAGTACTCTTCCTCGAAGATCAGCCACTCGATCAGGTCGCAGCCGCGCCCGCCCAGCTCGCGCGGCCACGTGACCATGCTCCAGCGGCCCGAGTGCAGCGTGCGCTCCCATTCGCGGTGTGCGGCGAAGCCTGCCTCGGTGTCGAAGCTCGGCAGCCGCTCGCGCGGCACGTGCGCGGCAAGCCATTCGCGGATTTCCGCGCGGAACGCCTGCTGTTGCGGCGTATAGGTCAGGTTCATGCGCGTGCCTCCCCGGCGGTTGCCTGCGCGTCGAAGCGCGCATCGCGCTTCTCGACGAACGCGGCGCGCGCTTCCGTCGAGTCGTTCGTCATGTACGCCTGCAGCGTGAAGCCCTGCTCCCAGCGGTACTTGTCCTCGAGATCGCCGTCCTCCACGCCGTTCAGCGCCTCCTTCGCGAGCCGCACCATCGCCGGGCTCTTCTCCGCGATCTTGCGGGCGATCGCGAGCGCGGCGTCGCGCAGCGTGTCGCGCGTGACGACCTGCTCGACCGCGCCGAGCCGGTACGCTTCGGCCGCGTCGATCATGTCGCCGGTGAAGTACATCGCGCGGACCTTCTGTACGCCGAACAACCGCTGCAGGTGCGCGCCGCCGCCCATCGCGCCGCGATCGATCTCGGGCACGCCGAAGCGCGCGCAATCGGCCGCGACGACGATGTCCGCTGCGCCGCAGATGCCGATCCCGCCGCCGAGCACGAAGCCGTGCACGGCCGCGATCACCGGCTTCGGGTTGCGGTGCACTGCGCGGAACGTCTCGTAGTTGCCCGCGTTGACCGGCACGATCCGCTCCGGATGCGCGGCCAGTTCCTTGATGTCGACGCCCGCGCAGAAGCCGCGGCCTTCGCCGCGCACCACGATCACGCGGACGTCGTCGTCCGCGCCGAGCGCGTCGAGCGCACGCGAGAGCGCATGCCAGCCCTGCGCGTCGAGCGCGTTCACGGGCGGATGGGCGATCACCAGTTCGGCGATGCCGTCGGCGCGATCGATCCGGAACGGCATCGCGCCGGCCGGTTGGTTGGATGCTGTCATCTCCTTGGCCTCCCTGTGATGGTTGTTCATGCGGCCTGCACCGCGGCCGCGCCGCGCAACGCGGCCAGTGCATCGATTCGCTCGCAGGCTTCCGCGACGATCCGCGCGATCAGCGCGTCGCACGACTCGATCGCGCCGATCATCGCGGCCGCCTGGCCGCTCGGCAGCACGCCTTCATCCGGGCGGCCCTCGACGATCGCGCGCTGGATCAGGAACGGCGCGTTCGCGGCCATCAGCGTCTGGCTCGCCGTGTAGTCGTGCGAACGCAGCGCCTTGAGCGCGAGGCCGAGCATGTCGCCCGTGCCGAGGCCGTTCTGGCGCCGCCACGCTTCGGCCGTCTTCAGCGCGAACCACGTGCGGCGCAGCGGGCCGAAGCGTTCGAGCTTCAGCAGGTACGGGTTGTCGATCATCCGTTGCGGCAGCCCGTCGAGCGCGTCCGACACGCGGATGCGCGCCGGGTCGCCGACCGCGACGTAGCGGTCGAGCGTTTCGCGCGGCACCGGCGATTCGGCGCTCATCAGGAAGCGCGTGCCCATCGCGATGCCGGCCGCGCCATATGCGAGCGCGGCAGCCAGCCCGCGCCCGTCGAAGAACCCGCCGGCCGCGACCACCGGCACGCGCACCGCGTCGAGCACCTTCGGCAGCAGCAGCGTGGTCGGCACCGAGCCCGTGTGGCCGCCGCCTTCCGCGCCCTGCACCGTCACGATGTCCGCGCCGAGTTCGACGGCCTTCGCGGCGTGCTTCGGCGCGCCGACCGTCGGCATGCAGACGATGCCGGCGTCCTTGAAGCGGCGAATCGTCTTCGCATCGGGCCCGCGGCCGTAGCTGACCGCGCGCAGCCGGTGCTTGATCGCGAGATCGACCACCTGCGCGGCGTTCTTCTGGAACATGTGGAAATTGATGCCGAACGGCTGGTCGGTCAGCGACTTCACCTTCAGGATCTCGGCCTCGACCTGCCCGGGTTCGAGCGTCGCGCCGGCCAGGAAGCCGAAGCCGCCGGCGTTCGCGGTCGCCGCGACGAGCCGCGCGTCGGCCACCCAGCCCATCGCGGTCTGCACGATCGGGTAGCGGCAGCCGAGCAGGTCGCACAGCGGCGTATGCAGCGGGCTTTGCAGCGTCGTGCTCATGCGGCGGCTCCGTTGACGGCGACCGGGGCCGGAACGTCGCCGCGATCCGCGCCGTTCGGCTGGCGCTGCGAGCTGGCCATGCTGCGCGCGTCGTAGCCGCCGAGGCGGTCGCCGCTGACGAGTTCGTTGTGCGCATGCGCGAAGTGATGCCACGCAAACGCCGCGTCCATCGCCGCGCGCTTGCCCTGCAGCTCTTCGACGTGGTTCAGCGCCTGCTTGGTCAGCGTGAGCCCGAGGCGCGGCATCGTCGCGATCTTCGCGGCGATCGCGTAGGTCGCGTCGCGCAGCCGCTCGCGCGGCACCACGCGGTTGACCATCCCCATCTGATATGCGCGCTCGGCCGGCATCCGCTCGCCCAGGAACAGGAATTCCTTCGCGATGCGCGGGTTCAGCTCATAGGCATGCGCGAAATACTCGACGCCCGGAATCCCCATCCGCACGACCGGATCGGCGAAGAACGCGTCCTCGGACGCGACGATCAGGTCGCACACCCACGCGAGCATCAGCCCGCCTGCGATGCATGCGCCCTGCACCATCGCGATCGTCGGCTTCGGCAGGTCGCGCCAGCGCCGGCACATCCCGAGGTACACCTCCTGCTCGCGTGCATACAGGAATTCGCCGCCTTCCTTGTCGACGTGGTCGTACCACAGCGACGCGCGATCGAACGACTCGTGGATGTCGCGGCCCGGCGTGCCGATGTCGTGGCCCGCCGAGAAATGCTTGCCGGCGCCCGCGAGCACGATCGCCTTCACCGCGTCGTCGTGCGCTGCGCGCCGGAACGCCGCGTCGAGCGCATACGTCATCTTCGAGTTCTGCGCGTTGTGATACTCGGGGCGATTCATCGTGATCGTCGCGATGCCGTCCTCGACCGCGTAGTCGACGACACCGTCGCCGAACGTCATCTGGGTCGCTTCCATGTCGGACCTCATCGCCGGCGCGGCGCCGGATTGTTGCGCACGATCGTCGCACGCAGGTTGTGCGGATCGAGCGCGCGCACGATGCGCAGGTCTTCCGCGTTCGGCGGGGCCGTCGTGCCGAGCTCGGGCGCCGCGATCAGCGGGAAGCCGGTCGCGTCCTGCACTTCGTCGAAGCTCACGCCCGGGTGCAGCGAACGCACGCGGATCGCGTGGTCGGGGCCGCCGAAATCCATCACGCACAGGTCGGTGACGATGCTGCGCAGGTCGACGAAGGTCTTCATCCCCGGCAGCCGGCGCGCCGGGTTGTAGCCGACCGTGCACACCATGTCGACTTCGCCGTCGACGAACGTGCGCTTGCCGTGGCCGCTGACGAAGAACGAGTTCGCGTGATTCGTCGTGTTGCCGGGGAAGCCGCGCGCGCCGAGCAGCTGGGTTTTCGGGCGGGCGTAGTCGTCGCCGAGCCACGAGATGTTGGCCTGGCCGAAACGGTCGATCTGCGTCGGCATCACGAGCGCATGGCGGCGGCCGTGCCACAGGCAGTCGAACACGCGTTCGTAGGTCATCCAGCCGCTCGCCTTCACGCGATAGCCGTCGGGCCTAGGCCCAAGCGGCACCGGCTCCTCGACGAGATACGCTTCGCCGTCGGTCAGCATCAGCCCGCTGTTGTAGGCAAGCCGCGCGAGGCCGGCCGCGAGCCGCGGGCCCGTGCCGATGCCGGTCGCCAGTACTTCACCGTCGTCGCGCCAGAGTCGCGCGGACGCGACGATCATCAGTTCCGCGAGGGAATGGTCGAGAGATTCGCTCACAGGCGCTCCTTTACAGAATCGGCAACGGCAGCGTCGTCACGTGCGACAGGCCGCCGACGCCTTCGAGGTACTGGCGCTCGTCCCGGCCGACCACGTCGCGCAGGTATGCCGCCGTTTTCGCGTCGTCCTCCGCGCTGGCGCAGTACGCGCGCAGGTGCGGCAGGTCCCAGCCGTAGGCCGGCCCGCAGGACGTCGGGTGCGCGCCGCCCGGCGCGTGGACGACGCCCGCGACGAGCGATCGTTCGAACGGGTTGCGGCGCGCGGCGTCGAGGTCTTCGCTCGCGAGCGACGCATCGACCGTTTCCGCCGATACGTAGCAGCGCCGTGCTGCGCGCGCCATCCACGCATCGAAAAACGGATCGGGGCCGTCGATGCGCGTATTGCCCATCCGGTCGGCCGCGTTCACGTGCAGCAGCGCGACGTCGAGTTCGATCGCCGGCATCGCGAGCAGCGTCTCGCCGTCGTCGTACGGCGATCTCACCGTGCGCAGTGCCGGTGCGTGATCGAGCAGCGCGGTGCCGAGCCCGGCGCGCGTCGGCAGGAACGGCAGGCGCGCGGCGGCCGCGCGCAGGCCGAGCTGCAGCATCCCTTCGTCGAGTTCGAGCACGTCGATGCGGCCCTGTTCGCGCGCACGGCGGAAATGCGGCTCGAGCGGGATCACGTCGAGCGACACGAAGCCGAACACCGCTTTGCGAACCTTGCCTGCCGCGCACAGCAGGCCGACATCGGCACCGCCGTAGGCGACGATCGTCAGGTCCTTCAGGTTCGAGCGCGCGATTTCGCGCACCAGCGCCATCGGCTTGCGCCGCGGCCCCCATCCGCCGATGCCGATCGTCATGCCGTCGGCGAGTTGCGCGACCACGTCGCGCGCGGACATCGTCTTGTCGAGAGGTTTCATCGTCATCGTGCTGGCTTACCGGTATCCGATGCTGAAATCGTGGCCCCACTGGCTCACCTTGGTGGCCTCGAACACCGCGTGCGTCGACCAGTCGACCGTGAGGCCGCCGAAGCCGTATTCGAGGTCGAAGCCGCCGGGGGTCTTCATGTAGAAAGAGATCATCTGGTCGTTGCAGTGGCGGCCGAGCGTCGCGGACATCTTCACGTCGTGCGCGGCGACCCGGTCGAGCGCGCGGCCCACTTCGTCCATCGAATCGACTTCGGCCATCACGTGCACGCAACCCGACGGCACGGCCATCTCGAACAGCGCGAGGCTGTGATGGCGCGCGTTGCGGCAGTGCATGAAATGGATGCGCTTTTCCGGTTCGGCCGGATCGGGCGTGAACTTCACGCGGTAGATGTCGGACAGCTCGAAGCCGAGGACGCCGCGCACGAACGCGTCGGTCGCGTCGAACTGCGGCGCGGGCAGCACCGCGTGGCCGAGCCCCATGTCG
Source organism: Burkholderia sp. BCC1972 (assembly GCF_905339605.1). NCBI lineage: Bacteria > Pseudomonadati > Pseudomonadota > Betaproteobacteria > Burkholderiales > Burkholderiaceae > Burkholderia > Burkholderia sp. BCC1972. The sequence continues at coordinate 33,290 of NZ_CAJPGH010000018.1, forward strand.
CCGGTGACGAAGCGCGCGACGCCCAGCGGCGACACGAAGCGGCGGAAGTCGCAGCGCGCGCCCCAGTACAACTCGTGGCGGTTGCCGGACGGGTCGGTGCACCACGCCATCGCCTGTACGCGGCGCAGCGCGGCTTCGTCGCGGGTCGCGCGCACGGGCTCGACGCCCGAGCGCTGCAGTGCCGCCAGCGCGCCGTCGAACGCGGCGCCGTCGGGCAGCTCCCAGCCCGACGCGAAATAGCGGTCGGCCGCGCCGGGGACGATCACATAGCGGAAATCGCGCTCGTCCATCTTCAGGTACAACGCGCCGCCGGGCGCATCGAGCGCCTGCATGCCCAGCACGTCTTCCGCGTAGCGGCGCCACGCATCGACGCGCGTCGCCTCGACGACGACATAGCCAAGCGCACGGACATCGATCATGTCGGCCTCCTCCTGGTTCAGAATCCGTTGTTCGTGTCAGGATTCTGGCCGGTCGGGGGTGGCGTTACATCGTCTGTTGGGACGAGAGGACGGGTGGGAAACAGCGGGGATTGCGGCGCGGAATGGGCGCCGGAGGGAGATTCAGTGCTCGAGCGAGGACTGCGGTGGCCGTGCCGGACGCGGTCACGGCGGCCGGCGTTGGGTGCCGGCTTGCCTGCCGGCCGCCGCCCGCGTCGATTTCGCGCGACGGCAGAGCACCGGACGCCGCCACGCCGACGCTAGTCGAACGGATTCAGCAGGCGCACGCCGGTACGCGCAAAATCGCCGACGTTGCGCGTGACGACCGTGAGATCGTTGATCAGCGCGGTGGCCGCGATCAGCTTGTCGAGTTCGTGCGTCGGATCGGGCACGCGCAAATGCCCCCACATCTGGCTGATCTCGATATCGACCGGCAGGATGTTCGGCGCATAGCCGGACAGGATCATCGCCATCCAGGCGTCGAGCGCCGACGCCTGGACGTGATCGCCGCGATGACGGATCAGGTCGACGCCGCGCCGCAGCTCGGCCACAGTCACGACGGACAGGTAAAGCGGGCTCGCGTCGGCCTCTGCCTGCCTGAAAAACGCCCGCACGCCGCGGTTGGTTCGCTTGCCCTTCCTGATTTCGCTGATGACGTTCGTATCAATCAAAAACACGCCTGACCTCGCCGGAATCCTGAACCCGTTGGAAATCCGCGTCCTCGCCGACCTCCGGCATGCTCATCAGCACTTGCGCGAATGTCCGCCGCTTCGGGCGGCCGAGCGCTTCGGCCAGAATGGCCCGATGTTCGGCCTCGGCGCTCCTGCCGTTTGCCGCAGCCTGCTCGCGCAGGCTCTGAACGATAGTGTCATCCACGTTACGCACCAGTAAATTTGCCATGAGTTCCTCCATCCGGATTTGCTATCAATGATAGCGCCGCGAGGATGAATTGCAAGCATTGCTATCACCTTCGTGACCGGACGGACAACGGGGTCGGCGCAGACTCGCGGCAGCGGACGGCATGAATCCGTCCACCGTCCGCCGCGGGCCCGACGCGTCGAACTGCTGTCGCTCAAGGTAAGCCGGAGCGGGACGATGTGGAAGCCGGCCGAATGGCCAGTCAAGTGCCGTCGACAGCGACGAATGTCCGGCCGGCGAGGAACGGGATTTGCGGCGCGAGCATCGTTGGCGTCATGCGCGGCGGAATACGGGCGCCATCCCGGTTCACGCTGAAACATCGTGTTGCACAACGGGCTGCGGCCGTTGCCACCGTTTGCTACCATCAGCCCATAAGTCGGCGATCGAACGCCGCACGAAGCGCGCAGAAGACCTTGCATCGACGCGGACCCTCCGTGCCTGAAACCCCGATCCAAGACACGAGACGTTCTTCAGTGGACTTTGTTACGCTCTCTCCGGCCACCCTGTTCTCCCCGACCCCCGACAAACTCTACTTCCCGGCATGCCTTGCGGCCGTCGCGATCATCGCGTGGCTCGTCGCCAGACACGTGCCGTTCTACCGGTGGGCCGTCGACCGGTCGTTGTCGATGCGCTATCGCAACCTGGACGGATTCCGCGGCATCCTGGCCACCTCCGTCGTCTTCCATCACTTCGCGTGCAACCAGGCGTTGCTGTCGACCGGCATCTGGGGAGCCGACTCCGATTTCCTGCGCAATCTCGGGACGATTCCCGTCGCGATGTTCTTCATGGTCACCGGCCTCCTGTTCTGGGAACGCGCATGCCGAGGCTCGTTCGACGTGCGGACCTTCTTCGTCGGACGCGTGCGACGCCTCGCGCCGCTCTACCTGTCTTACGCGGTCGTCATCGTCGCGTGCACGCTGTACTGGTTTCCCCGCAACGCCGTCGGCGCTCCGGCGCAGCTGCTGGGCGACCTGCTCAAAGCGGTGTCGCTCGGCTGGTTCGGTGCGTTCCCGATCAACGGTGCGGCGCGAACCAGCTATCTGAGCGGCGTGTGGTGGACGCTCGCATACGAATGGCGCTTCTACGTCGCCGTCCCGCTGCTCGCATGGTTCGTCGCCACGCACGCGTGGCGCAAGCTGCTCGCGCTCGCGATCGTCACGGCCTGCGCCGCGCTGTTCGGACCGCCAGCCGGCATGGCGCTGCTGTTCGCGTTCGGCGCCGCGGCGTACGAGGTATCGCGGCACCCCGTGATCCGTGCGCGGCTCGGCACGAAATCGGCGGCTACCGTCGCGTTGCTGATCCTCGCCGTGTCCCCGTCCCCGACCGAACGCTATTCGATCGAGGGCGCGCTACCGCTGCTCCCGGTATTCCTCTGCGTCGCATGCGGGAACACGTTCTACGGCGTGCTCGGCACGCGGCCGCTCGCGCTGCTCGGCACCGCCAGTTTCAGCATCTACATGATCCACATGGTGATCGTGTACGCGATCACGCATGCGGCCAACAAGTTCACGTTCCCGATCGATTCGGCCGGCGTCCCCGGCATCTGGGCGCTGTCGCTTGCAAGCGCGCTGATCGCCGTTTTCTGCGCGCTGCTGACCTACCGCTACATCGAGCACCCGTTCATCGCGAAGCGCAACGATGCACGCCCCGCACGCCGCGCGGCCGACCCCGTTCGCGAGCATCACACGGTCACGTCGTGACGGATGCGCAGTTCAGAACCGGTACGAAATCCCGATCTGCAAGACCGGATACCACCGGTATCGCGACATCACCCGCCGCAGCTGGTCGAGCCCGCTCGCGACCAGGATCTGGCTCTTCACCGGTCCGGCCGCGGCCGCCAGTTCCGGCGACAGCGAGTACGAACATTTCGGGATCCCGTACGCGACGCCGATATCGGCGACGAATCCGAGCCCTTTCGACGCCGGCCGGTGCCCGTAGCCGATACCCGCATACGGCATCACGGTCGGATAGCGCGCTTCCGCGACCGCATACATCCCCGGCAGCGCCGGATAGCGCTTGCCGCCGAACACGTAAGTGCCGTTGGTCGGTACCGACACGCCGCGAAGCTCGTCGTCGTTGAAGCGCAGCCCGAGCGTCGCGCGGAAGCCGCTGCCCCGCCACGGAAAGATGTCGGCGTACAAGCCGCCCTGGCGCAGCTTCAGGTCGTCCTGATAGCGATTGCCGGCCACCGTGAAGTCATGCGAAAGATCGATCGCGTTGAAATCCGCATGCGCACCCAGCATCGAATTGAAGCTCACGGCCGCGCCGATGCCGACGCCCTGCGTACCGCCCTGCAGATAGATTTCCTGCGCGTGCGCACTCGCGGCAAACGCCACCGCGACGAATGCCCATTGATTCACCGTCGTTTTCACGGGCGCCTCCCCCGACACGTGCCGGGCGCAGCGCCCCGCCGCACGCGGCCTTCGTCGCGATGCGCGGTGCGAACCCCGGCACGACACCTTGCAAGCAAGCTTGCTGTTCGACGGATCGGGAACGCGTTGCACCGTGCGCATGACCGATACGACATGCGCGGCGCTTGCGCCGCGACACGCGGCGCCCGCGACCCGATCCGATCCCCGGTTTGTTTCGATGTCGTTACACGCCGCCGATGTGCTGATCGTTCTGGCGAATCCGTCTGCGCCGGCGGCACCGGGTCAACCGCAAGGCACGTGCCATGCGGCGCAAATCGAAGCGGGGAAAGCGTGACGGCCGCGCACGCGCGGCACTGCGGGTCGCAATGGTGGGGAAATGTTTCAGGAACGTATCCGTATTCGGCACGCCAGGCCGAAATACGCGATCGGCGGAATCGCGCATCGGTCGCACAACGTCAGCAGAACGAGGCCGGACGGCGCGTCAGCGCACGCGCGTCGCCGTCGCAATCAATCGTGTGCAGAGGAATACGTTGGAAAAGCGTTGCAAAAGTGTCACCTCGTGGCGTGCACACGCGGTGCCGATGCACGCTCGTGCGTGACGAGGCAGGGTGAATACCGATGCGTGCGCATGCATCTTGCCCGGGCTGGGTACGGATGCGACACACGAGCTGATCGGCATCCCGATTCGCGTCGTCGATGACTTCAAGAAGGGACGCAGCGGCGCGCGAACGCGAGCACCGCGCCCTGCGGAAATCCGTTGTCGCTCAGGCAGCCGCCTCGGCCGCCGCGCGCAACCGGTACTTCAGCACCTTCCCCGCGGCGCTCGTCGGCAGCTGCTCGACGAACGTGAAGAAACGCGGCACCTTGTAGTTCGCCATGTTGCTGCGCGCCCAGTCGTTCAATTCGCCGGCATCGGCATGCGCGCCCGGTCGCAGCACGACATACGCATGACCGACCTCACCGAGGCGCGTATCGGGCACGCCGACCAGCGCGACCTGCGCGATCGCCGGATGCGCGGCGAGCAGCCGTTCGATCTCCGCCGGATAGCAGTTGAAGCCGCCGACGATGAACATGTCCTTGATGCGGTCGGTGATCTTCAGGTTGCCGTTCGCATCGACGCAGCCGAGATCGCCGGTATGCAGCCAGCCATCGGTATCGACCGTCTCGCGCGTCGCGTCCGGCTGGTTGAAGTAGCCGCGCATCACGTTGTAGCCGCGCACCCAGATCTCGCCGGTCTCGTCCGGGCCGAGCGGCACGCCGCCCGGCCCCGCGATGCGCAGCTCGACGTCCGGCATCGGCCGGCCCGACGTGTAGGCGACCGTCTCCGCATCGTCGCCGTGACGGCACAGCGTCGCGAAGCCGCACGATTCGGTCAGCCCGTAGCCGGTCAGTACCGTCTCGAAGCCGAGCTCCGCGCGCATCCGCTCGATCAGGCTCGGTGCGATCGCCGCCGCGCCCGTCACCGCGATCCGCAGCGACGACAGGTCGCGCGTCGCACGATCGGGCGCGTCGAGCAGCGCGTAGTACAGCGTCGGCGGCCCGGGCAGCACCGACACGCGATCGTCGGCGACGCGTCGCAGCACGTCGGCCGGCTGGAACACGAGATGCGGCAGCACGGTCGCGCCGCTCGACAGCGCGGCGAGCCAGCCGGCCTTGTAGCCGAACGTATGGAAGAACGGATTGACGATCAGGTAGCGGTCGTCCTGGCGCACGCCCGCGATCGCGGCCCACGCCTGCGCGGCGCGCAAGTTCTGGCCGTGCGCGGTCATCACGCCCTTCGGACGGCCCGTCGTGCCGGACGTGAACATCAGGTCCATCACGGTGTCGGGTGTGACCTGCGCCTCGCGTTCGCGCACCGCGGCCAGCGATACCGCCGCACCGTGCGCGAGGAACGCGTTCCACGTCTCGTCGCGCGCACCGGACGGCGGCTCTCCGTCGAACACGACGACCCGCTCGAGCGTCGCGGGCCGGTGCGGCGCGAGCATCGCCGGATACGATTCGCCGAGGAAGGCGCCGCAGCAGAACAGCAGCCGCGCACCGCTGTCATGCAGGATGCCGCCGACCTCCATTCCCTTCATCCGCGTATTGACCGGCACGAGGATCGCGCCGACGGTGTGGATCGCCAGCGCCGCGACGATCCATTGCGGCAGGTTCGGCGCCCAGACCGCGATGCGGTCGCCGGCGTCGATGCCGCTCGCCAGCAGCGCACGGGCCGCGTCGAGTCGCGCGGCGTCGAGTTCCGCGTAAGTCAGCCGGCCGTGCTCCGACTCGATCGCCGGATGCGCGCCGTGGCGCGCGGCAGCCCGTGCGATCAGCGCGGGCATGGTCAGGATTTCATTGTCCATCGTCATAGATCAGGATGGCCGTGCGCGCCGCCGGCGCGTCGCGGCTCAGTCGGGAAACACCACGCGCAGCGCGCCGCTCGCGGGCCGTGCGCAGCAGGCGAGCGTCCAGCCGGCCGCGATCTCGTCGTCGTCGAGCACGTGGTTGCTGTCGAGCGCGACCTCGCCGCGCTCGATCCGGCACATGCACGCGCCGCACTGCCCCATCCGGCAGGAATTCGGCGCCGGCACGCCCGCGCGCAGCATCGCATCGAGCAGCGTTTCGCCGGGCGCGCTGTCGAATGCGAACGCGTCGCCGTCGAGCACCGTCTCGATCGCCGCGCCGTCGCCGGACACAACCGCCACCGCTGCGCTCGACGGCGCCGTATCGGCGGCCCGCGCCGGTGCATCGGGCAGCGACGCGAACCGCTCGACATGCACGCGGGCCCGCGGCAACCCGAGGCCGAGCATCGCGGCCAGCGCGTTCTCCATGAACAGCGCGGGCCCGCAGATGAACGTCTCCTGCCGGCTGAACGGCCGCGCGAGTTCCTCGAGATGGCGCTGCTGCGGGATGCCCTGCACGCTGTCGAGCCAGTGGATCGCGCGCACGCGGCCCGGATGGCGCTGCGCAAGCTGCTGCAACTCGGCGCGGAAGATCACCGAGCGTTCGTCGCGGTTCGCATAGATCAGCGTCAGCATCCCGCGGCCGTGCACGAGCGCCGATTTCAGGATCGACAGCACGGGCGTGATGCCGCTGCCGCCCGCGAACAGCAGCAGGTCGCCGTCGAGCGTGCGCGGCGTGAACACGCCGGCCGGCGGCAACACGTCGAGCGTGTCGCCGGCCTTCACGCGGTCGCACAGCCAGTTCGACGCGCGGCCGTCGCGCACGCGCTTGACGGTGATCTTCGGCGCCGCGTCGATACCCGGTGCGCTCGACAGCGAATAGCAGCGCGCGACGGTCGCGTCCGCGCACGGCACGTTCAGCGTCAGGAACTGCCCGGGCCGGTACGTGAATGCGTCACGCAGCGCGGCCGGGACGTCGAATACGAACGAGCACGCGTCGTCGCTTTCGGCAATCACGTCGGCCACGGTCAGCCGGTGGAAGCGTGGATCGCTCATCGCCGGTTCCTTGCGTCACGCGGCCGCACGGGCCACCGGCGCGCCGGGCGTCGTATACGCGCCGTCGAGATAGACGAGCGGATCGACGTCGCCGCTCATCAGCACCTCGCGGATGCGCCCGATGAACACCGTATGCGTGCCGTATTCGAAGCGGCCGTCCTGCTCGCACACGAGGCTCGCCTGCGCGTCGCGCAGATACGGCACGCCGTGTGGCGACGTATGCCATTCGCCGGTCGTGAAGCGTGCCTCGCCCTTCAGGCGGCCGCTGCAGTCGATCGCGATGCCTTCGTGGCGCGCGGACAGCACGTTCACGCAGAACGGCGCGCCCGCATCGAGCGGCGGATACAGCGACGCACTGCGGTTGATGCAGATCAGCAGCGAAGGCGGATCGGTCGACAGCGAGTCGACCGCCGTCGCGGACATCGAGTAGCGCCGGCCGTCGTGCGTGCTGCTGATGACCGTGACGGAGCGCGCGAGGCGGCGCATCGCGAGCAGCATGTCGGTGCGCAGCGGGTGGGTGGTGAGATCGCTCATGATCGGACTCCGTCAAGTTCAGTCGTGGATGGCCGGGCCTGCCGGCCTCCGGCGTCGGCTGCGCGAGCAGCCAGGTGGTCGGCGGCGAGATACCCGAAGGTCATCGCCGGGCCGAGCGTCGAGCCCGCGCCGGGGTAGCTCGCGCCCATCACCGATGCGCTGGTGTTGCCGATCGCGTAGAGGCCGTCGATCGGCTCGCCGTCGGCGCGCAGCACGCGGGCGTGCACGTCGGTGACGAGCCCGCCCTTCGTGCCGATATCGCCCGCGTCGATCCGCGCCGCGTAGAACGGCGCTTCGTCGACCGGCCCGAGACACGGGTTCGGCGTGTTGCGCGGATCGCCGTAGTACGTGTCGAACGCGTTGTCGCCCTTGCCGAACGCTTCGTCGACGCCGGTGGCCGCGTAGCGCGCCATGTCGCGCAGCGTGTCGTGCAGGCCGGCCGCGTCGACGCCGATCTTCGCGGCCAACGCATCGATCGTGTCGGCTTTCACGAGCACGTCGCGAAAGGCTTCCGGTATCCGCGCATCGGGCATCATCGACGCCGGCATGACCGGCCCGCACGGATACTTGCGGCGAAAACGCGCGTCGAACACCATCCATGCGGGCACGGTCGCGCCGGTGCGCGCATGGTCGCGATACATCGCGGGCACGAATTCGGAATACGGCGCGGCTTCGTTGACGAAGCGCTTGCCGAGGCCGTTGACGATCACGCAGCCCGGCAGGTTGCGCTCGACGAACAGCGCGCGTTGCTTCTCCTCACCCGCGACGCGGACCGTCGGCGCGCCCCACACGTGCTCCATCAGCGCCAGCGCGCCGCCGAGCCGGTGGCCTTCGGCGATCGCGTCGCCGGTGTTGGACGGCGGCGTCGCACTCCATTGCGCCCGGGTCGGCTGCGGCAGGTAGCGCTCGCGCATCGGCTGGTTGCGCTCGAAACCGCCCGCGCCGAGGATCACGCCATGCCGCGCCGCGATCGTCACCGGCTGCCCGAAGCGCTGCGCACGCACGCCCGTCACGCGGCCGTCCGCGTCGAGCAGGTCGCGCATCGGCGTGTCGAGCCACACCGGCACGTTGCGGTCGAGCAGCGCACGGCGCAGCCCGCCGATCAATGCGTTGCCGAGCGTCAGGCGCCGGTCGCGCCGCGTGCGGCGCCGCATGCGGAAATCAAGCCAGTAGCGGCCGAACTGCCTGATCGTGAGCGTCATGAAGCCGGGCCCGCGCGAGAACAAGGTGTGCGCTTCCTTCGACGTCACCGACAGACGCCCGAAGATCAGCGTGCCGGGCGACGGCGGCCGCAGCCGGTCGAACTCGTCGCCGAGCAGGCCGCCGTCGAACGGCAGCGGATCGAGCGCACGATAACCGGGCATCGCGCCCGGCAGCTTCTGGAAATAGTCCGCGTATTTCGGCAGCGCCTGGAAGCGCACGGGCGTCTTCGCTTCCAGATAGCGCAGCATCTCCGGCGCGCGATCGAGATAGGCGTCGAGCCGTTCTTGTGTCGACGCGCCGGCCACGCACGCGTCGACATAGCGGCGCGCGGCCTCGCGCGAATCGGTCGCGCCGAGCTCGGCGATATGGTGGTTGCACGGAATCCAGATGCCGCCGCCCGATACGGCCGATGTGCCGCCGTACAGCGCCGTCTTCTCGATCACGACGACGGACAGCCCGTGGTCGGCCGCGCGGCACGCGGCGAGCAGCGCGCCCGCGCCCGAACCGACGACGATCACGTCGAACGTGTATTGCTGTGCTTGCGTGTCGTTCATCGCGGCCTCGTCAGATGAAGAAGTCCGTGTTGTCGCGACCGAGCATCACCGCGCCGAGGTTCTGGCCGAAGCGGTCGACGTTGTTCGCGTAGTGCGCGCGGGCCGCATGCAGGTCGAGGAAACGGCGCACCAGCGGATTGCGGTGATAGATGCCGTTGCCGCCCGCGTAGCGCAGCAGCGTGTTCGCGGCCTGCGCGCAGCGCTCGGCGACCTGCGCCGACTGGTAGCGGAAATGCACGCGGCGCTCGATCGACACGGCCGGGCCGCCCGTCACCGACGCCATCAGTTCCGCGAAATTGCGCTGGAGCAGCACCTTCATCTCGTCGATCGCGACGGCCGCGTTCGCGCATGCGCTCTGCGCGCCCGGATCGTCGGTCGTCTTCGCGCCGCTGTTCGCCGACACGCGCGTCGCCGCATAGCCGGTGAAATCGTCGAGCGCACCCTGCAGCGCGCCGATGCACGACGTGCACACCGCGCGCACGAAGATCTGCGCGAACGGCAGCTTGAACAGCGGTGCAGCGTTGACGGCGAGACCGGGGCTCGTGCCCATCATCCCGTCGATCGCCTTGTGCGTGCGGTACGCGGGCACGAACACGTCGTCGACGACGATGTCGTGGCTGCCCGTCGCGCGCAGGCCGAGCACGTCCCAGTCCTGCTGGATCCGGTAGTCGGTTTTCGGCAGCAGGAAGGTCCGGTATTCGGGCGGCTGGCCGGCCTCGGCCGGCGGCACCAGCGCGCCGAGGAACACCCATTCGCACAGTTCGCTGCCGCTCGAGAACTTCCAGTGGCCCGACAGGCGGAAGCCGCCGTCGACCGGCGTCACGCGGCCGACCGGCATGTAGGTCGACGCGATCAGCGTGGCCGGGTCGTTGCCCCAGACATCCTGCTGCGCGCGTTCGTCGAACAGCGCGAGCTGCCAGTTGTGCACGCCGACGACGCCGTACACCCACGCGGTCGACATGCAGCCGCGCGCGAGCGCCATCTGGATGTCGAAGAAGGCCTGCGGATCGAGCTCGTAGCCGCCGTAGCGCTTCGGCTGCAGCACCTTGAAGAAGCCGGCGGCCTGCATGTCGGCGATCGTCTCGGCCGGGATCCGGCCCTGCGCGTCCGCCTGCGCGGCGCGGCCGGCCAGCACCGGCGCCAGTGCCTCGGCCCGGGCGACCAGCGTGGCGGCCAATGCGTTCGAATCGTTGTCGCGATGCACGAATGTCTCCTGTGGAACGGGGGCTGCGCCGTGGTGCGCGCCCCGCTCTCGTTCAAAGTTGTTCGGCGCGGCCTGGCCGCGGGCGATGCTCGCCACCACCGATGGTCGGCTTCGCGCGACCGCGCCGCATCGTCCGACCGGACGGGACGACGGGCGCGGCCCCGTGCATCACGCGCAGGCGCGTTCCTTCTCGCGGTTGAAGAACGGGATCACGTGCTCGCCGATGTTGCGGATCGTCTCCATCTGCGCTTCGTGCGGCACCGTGCCCATCTGGCACAGGAACAGCACTTCGTCGACACCGGCTTCCTGCAGGCGGCCGACATAGCCGATGCAGTCGTCCACCGTGCCGTACGCGTGGTTCGGGTTCATCATCGCGAGCGCCGGGTCGGCGAAGTTGACGACGACTTCCTCCGACGCGAAGCGCGAGCGGATCACCATCTCGCCGGTGTCGGCCTGCACGAGATCGTCGTCCCACTTCGCCGGGTCCGGACGCTCGCCGCCCGTGTACCAGTACGCGAGCGATTCCATGAAGTAGCGCTGGCCGCGGATGCCGATCTTGCGGGCGGCCTGGCCGTCGGCCATCACGACCGTCGGGCACAGCGCCGCGAGGTGCCGGGTCGGGCGGAAGCCGACCTGGTCTTCCGGCTTGCGGTTCGCCCATGCCTCGCGGTACACGGCATTCTTCTTCGCGACCTCGTCCGGACCGCCGAAGCCGAGCACCAGCGCGCCCATCCCGCGCTGGCCGGCGCGCAGCAGCGCGTCGGTGTTCGTACACGCGAGGTACATCGGCGGGTGCGGATCCTGGAACGGCTTCGGGTGGATCGGGCGCTTCGGGATCTTGATGTACTTGCCGTCGTGCTCGATCTCGTCCTGCACGAACATCTTCGGCACGAGGTACATCGATTCGTCGATCATCGGCTGCAGTTCGTTGAGGTCGTAGCCGAACGCGCCGGCTTCCTGCTGGCTGCCGCCCTTGCCGACGCCGAAATGCACGCGGCCGCCCGACAGGATGTCGAGCAGCGCGACGCGTTCCGCCACCTTGATCGGGTGGTTCATCGCCGGCGGCAGGCACACGACGCCGTGGCCGAGGCCGATGCGCGTCGTGCGGCCGGCCAGGTACGCAAGGAAGGTTTCCGGCGCGCTCATGTGCGCATAGTGGGTCAGCGACGTGTGCTCCACGCACCAGATCGTGTCGAAACCGACCTGCTCGGCGAGCAGCGCCTGCTCGACCGTCTCCTTGAACACCCGGTGGTCGCCCTCGCGCGATGCGTCGGTGGTCTGGGCTTCGTAGATGAGGGAAAACTTCATTGCGTGCGTCTCCATGTGTGTTGGACGAGTCGGGGTCGCGCAGGCCGCCCGCACGATACGGACGAATAGCGACGGTCCACGAATGGGAGTGTCGGCGCGCCGGCTGGCGTGGGCATCATCTGTTCGGAGTAGCTGCCCGCCTGCGGGGACAGAGGGGTTTCACGGTCATCCGATCGGACTGCGTGAGCCCGCGGGCGACGCGCTAGCATCGACCGGCGGCGCATTGCACGCCGCCCACATCAAGACAAGGGAGAACCGGGATGAAGGTATCGATGCTGCTGTATCCGGTCGACGACATCGACACGGCGCTGCCGCTGTTCGTCGACGGGCTGGGGCTGAACGTGAAATTCCGCGACGGCGACCGCTATTGCGCGCTCGACGGCGGCCCGCTGACGATCGCGCTGGTCGCGGGCGACGAGCAGATCGTCGAGCGCGCGGCGCTCACGCTGCGCGTCGACGAAAACGACGACCTGTATGCGGCGATGGCGCGGGTCGTGAAGGCCGGCGCATCGGTGCGCGTGCCCGTGCAGGCCGGGCCGCACGAATACCGCGCCGTACTGGAGGACAAGAACGGCGCGCTGCTCGTGATCTCGCAGAAGCGGTCGGCCTGACGATGCGCGGCGCGGGCGCCGGATGCCGGATGCCGGCGCATGGCGTGCGTCACCTGCCCCCTTTTTTCGCGAGCGCCTTCGGCACGACCGCGTGCGTGACGCCCGGCTCGGCCTCGATTTCCTCAGACAGCTTCCCGATAACCGCCGGAATCGGTACCATCGAGCGCTTGAAGTCCGGCAGGCGCCGCGCAACCGCGCACCGGCGCCCCCCCGCCGGGCTTTCGCACCACCGATTTCGCCATGTCCCGGGAACCCACACACGCCGTGCTGCTCTGGATCGTCGCCGCTGCATTCTTCATGCAGTCGCTCGACACGACGATCGTCAACACCGCGCTGCCCTCGATCGCCCAAAGCCTGCACGCGTCGCCGCTCGCGATGCAGCCCGTCGTGGTCGTCTACACGCTGACGATGGCAATGCTCACGCCGGCGTCCGGCTGGCTCGCCGACCGCTTCGGCACGCGCCGCGTGTTTTCGGTCGCGATCCTCGTGTTCGTGCTCGCGTCGATCGGCTGCGCGGCGTCGCATACGCTCGGCCAGCTCGTCATTGCGCGCGCCGTGCAGGGCATCGGCGGCTCGATGCTGCTGCCGATCGGGCGGCTCGCCGTGCTGCGCCGCGTGCCGGGCGAACAGTACGTCGCGGCGATCGCGTTCGTGTCGACCGCAGGCCAGCTCGGCCCGATCGTCGGGCCGACGCTCGGCGGCTGGCTCACGCAGGCGATGTCATGGCACTGGGTGTTCATCGTCAACGTGCCGGTCGGCGTGGTCGGCTTCGTCGCGGTGCAGCGCTACCTGCCGCACGACCAGGCGACGCAGCCGCCGCCGTTCGACTTCGTCGGCTGTGCGCTGCTGTCGGTCGCGATGATCGCGCTGTCGCTCGCGATCGACCCGCCGACGCCCGCGCATCGCACCGCGTGGGCGGCCGGGCTAGCCGTGGTCGGGCTCGCGAGCGCGCTCGCCTACCTGCCGCATGCGCGGCGGCGTGCGCAGCCGCTGTTCCGGCTCGGGCTGTTTCGCGAGCCGAACTTCGGTTCGGGGCTGCTCGGCAACCTGCTGTGCCGGATCGGCACGAGCTCGGTGCCGTTCATGCTGCCGCTGCTGATGCAGGTGCAGCTCGGCTATACGCCGCTGCAATCGGGGTTGATGATGCTGCCGGCCGCGATCGCGGGCGTCATCGCGAAACGCTGGATCGCGCCGCTCGTGAAGCGCTTCGGCTATGCGACGTTCCTGGTCGTGAACACGGTGATCGTCGGCTGCGCGATCACGGGATTCGCGCTGGTGTCGGCACAACCCGCGCCGGTGCTGGAGAGTGTGCTGCTGATCGTGTTCGGCACGGCGAACTCGATGCAGTTCGCGGCAATGAACAGCGTGACGCTCAAGGGGCTGTCGCATGCCGACGCCGGCAGCGGCAACAGCCTGTTCACGATGATGCAGATGCTCGCGATGGGCCTGGGCGTGTCGATCGGCGGCGGGCTCGTCAACCTGTTCGCCGCCTATTGGGGCTCGATGGCGCACGGATTCATGCTGTCGTTCGCGTGCATGGGCGGCGTGACGCTGCTGTCGTCCGCCGTATTCCGGCGGATCGATACGGCCGCGCCGCCGGCCGGTGCGGCGGCGCGATCGTCCGCTTGAACGCGGCCGTCAGTTCACCTGACGGCGTTCGACGACACGCTTGAGCACCCAGCGGATCGACGAACCGTCGGCCGGCGGCTGCGCGACGCGGTATTCGTCGATTTCGAGCGTGTACAGGTAACCGGGCTGGTAGGCAAACCCTTCGATCCCCGCGTACCACAGGCTCCACGGCTCGCTCGGGCTGCTGCGCACCTGCAGGCACTCCATCGGCGCGACGCCCGTGCAGCGCGCCGACTGCGGCGCGACGTAGACGGTTTTGGTCACGGGCTTGCCGTCGACCGGGCGGGCCGCGCTCGGCGCCGTGGCGGCCGCGTCGGTCTGGCATCCGGCGAGGAGCGTGCTGCCGGCAATCACGGCCGCGCCGAGCAGCGTTCGGGTCTTGTGAATCATCAGATGTTCCTCTGGGAGCGTTGGAGGGCCGGTTAGACGACCGGCGCGGCGAGAAGGTTCACAAATACCTTACAAAACGCACTCGACCACCCTCATTCATGGGATGTCGCGCGCGAGCCGATACGCTACCGTGTTCCGGTTCCGCCACGCGCATCGCCGCCGGCGGTCCGAACGTGCACGCCAGGCGCCCTGCGACCCGGCGGCCGCAACAGGAGACAACCCGAATGATCACGGCGCCCCCGGCCCTGCCGCCAAACCTTGCCCAATCGAAACTGACGCTCGAGCAGTTCGACGCGTTGCTCACGACCATCTACGAAGGCCCGCTCGAAGACGTGCCGTGGGGCGCCGCGCTCGAACAGATCCGCGTGCACCTCCACGCGAACTACGTGACGATGATCCTGCGCTGGCCCGCCAGCGGCCATACGGGGCTGATGATCAACGCATCCGCGGAGAGTGCGCCGCTGACGGGCGTCGCGTCTTACAACAATTATTACTACGCACTCGATCCGTTCGTGAACCTGCCGGGCGATCGCGTCGTCACCGTCGACGAGCTGCTCGGCGTCGGCGTCTGGCGCAACAGCGCGATGTATGCCGAATTCCTGAAGCCGTTCGACGTCGGCTATCTGATGGGCGCAGACCTGCGCACGCACGACGGCGTCGAGTGCCGGTTTCGCGTCTGCCGTCCGCATCGCGGCCAGGCATTCTCGGCGGCCGACAAGGCCGTGTGCAACGCGCTGCTGCCGCACCTGAAGCGCGCGGTGCGGCTGCACGCGAAGTTCGGGATGGTCGAATCCGAGCGCACGCTGTATGCGAGCACGATCGACCGCATGCTCGTCGGCACCGCGATTCTCGACGAGCGCGGCACGATCATGAGGACCAACTCCGTCGCCGACGAGATCTTCGCCGAATGCGACGGCTTGCGCGTGCGCGGCGGCACGCTCGAGGCGTCGTATCCGCTGGAGGACCGCAAGCTGCAGAAGCTGATCCGCCAGGTGCTCGCGGAACGCACGGGCGTCACGCCGTCGGTCGCGCACGCGATCGCGGTGCCGCGCCCCTCCGGCAAGCCGCGGCTTGGCGTGCTGATCCGTGCGGTCCCGTTGAGCGAATGGTCGGAGGACAACCCGCGCCGGCCGGCGTGCGCGATCTTCATCCGCGATGCCGAGCGCAAGTCGCAGGCGTCTCACGACATCGTGCGCAAGCTGTTCGACCTCACGCCGGCCGAAACGGCGCTGGCGCTCGCGCTCGTCAACGGGCAGACGCTCGAGGAAGCGGCCGACGAACTCGCGATCAGCAAGAACACCGCGCGTTCGCACCTGCGTGCGATCTTTTCGAAGACGGGTGTCACGCGGCAGGCCACGCTGGTGCGGATGTTGTTGAACAGCGTGCTGTCGCTGGGGTGAGGGGCGCTGCGCGAAGCATGCCCGCCGTCGAATCCGCCTAGTCCGTTTCAACGTCGAAGCACCGGCCCGTGCCGCCTAACCTGTCGCTCCCCCCGCCTCAGGAGACAGGTATGGAACATTTCGCAGGAAAAGTTGCCGTCGTGACCGGTGCGGCGACCGGTATCGGACGCCAGGCCGCCCTGTGCTTCGCCGAAGCCGGTGCGCGGGTCGCGCTGCTGGACACCGTCGTATCCGCCGCGGAAGACACCGCGCACGAAATCGAGCGCCTCGGCGCAAAGGCGATCGTGCTACGCGCCGACGTGTCGCGCGACGATGACGTGCGCGCGGCAATCGACACGACGGTCGCCACGTTCGGCCACCTCGACTTCGCGTTCAACAACGCGGGCATCGCACCGCGCGGAGCCCCCGCCGCCGAGTTCGACGAAGGCGAATGGGACCGCACGATCGCCGTGAACCTGAAAGGCGTGTGGCTGTGCCTGAAGCACGAATGCCGGTACATGCTGCAATCCGGCGGTGGCGCGATCGTCAACACGTCGTCGATCATGGGGCTCGTCAGCGGGCCCGGGCTCGCGGCGTATTCAGCGTCGAAAAGCGGCGTTATCGGCCTCACGAAAGCGGTGGCGATCGACTATGCGAGCCGCGGCATCCGCGTGAATGCCGTGTGTCCGGGCGGCATCGCGAACACGGCGATCACCGAGCGGCCGGACAATCGCGACGACATGGCGCGGCTGATGCAGGCCACGCCGATGGCGCGGCTCGGCGAACCGCGCGACATCGCGGAAACGGTGTTATGGCTGTGCTCGCCGGCCGCGCGCTTCGTCACCGGCCAGGCGATCGCGATCGACGGCGGTTTCACCGTGTGGTGATCGTGTACCATCGGCGCTTCCCGATACGCCTTGACGCGTTCGTTGCCTGCGTCCGTCCGGCCACGCCCGTGCGGTTCGCGCAACGCGCCGCCCTTCGCATGCCCTCACCCGTTCCGTCCGACGCCGCGCTGCGCCCGCTGCCGATCGATACGCTGACCGTACCGGCCGCGCTCGACGGACGCACCGGCTCCAACCGTTCCGGCAGCGCGCATCCGCAGATCGCCGCGACCAACGATCTCGACGCCGTGCGCGCGTGGCTCGCACGCTTCGTCGATACGCCGACCACGTTCCAGAACTACCGCAAGGAAGCCGAGCGCCTGCTGCTGTGGGCCGTGATCGCGTGCGGCAAGCCGCTGTCGTCGCTCACGCACGAGGATCTCGTCGTCTACCGGCAGTTCCTGCTCGCGCCCGCGCCGGCCGACCTGTGGTGCGCGAACGGCGGCCGCAAGCATCCGCGCGACGATCCGCGCTGGCGGCCGTTCTACGGGCCGCTGTCGGCGGCCAGCCAGCGGCAGGCGCTGGTGATCCTGAACGTGATGTTCTCGTGGCTCGTGCAGGCCGGCTATCTGGCCGGCAACCCGCTCGCGTTGTCGCGGCAACGGCAGCGCCGGCCCGCGCCGCGCGTCACGCGCCATCTCGGGCAGCCGCTGTGGCAGTCGGTCAAGGAGGCGATCGCCGCGATGCCGCGCGACGATGCGCGCGCGTGCTTCCATGCGGATCGCGCGCGCTGGCTGTTCACGCTGCTGTATCTCGGCGGGCTGCGCATCACCGAAGCGGCCGACACGACGATGGGGCAGTTCTTCTGCCGGCGCGATGCGAACGGGCACGACCGCTGGTGGCTCGACGTGACGGGCAAAGGCGGACGGCAGCGGCTCGTGCCGGCCACCGACGAGATGATGGCCGAGCTGTCGCGCTACCGGCGCGCGCATGGCCTGGCCGCGCTGCCGTCGGACGGCGAGCCCACGCCGCTCGTGCTGCCGGTCGGCCGGACGCGCAAGCCGCTCACGCGTGCCGCGCTGCACCGGATCGTGAAGCAGGTATTCCGGCACGCGGCCGACCGGCTGCGCGCGAACGGCGAAGCCGGCGACCAGCAGGCACGCGTGCTCGAACAGGCGTCCGCGCACTGGCTGCGCCACAGCGCAGGCTCGCACATGGCCGACGGCCGCGTCGACCTGCGGCTCGTGCGCGACAATCTCGGCCATGTGTCGCTGACGACGACGAGCCAGTACCTGCACGCGGACGACGACTGGCGGCATCGCGAAACGGAGGAGAAGCACCGGATCGGGTGGTAGCCGCTATCCGCACCGTCAGGCACGTCACGCCCGCTCAGTACACCGCCACCCAGTGCCCCGGCACCCACGCCCAGTGATTGCCTGCCCACCGGTAATGCCCCTTGGCCCAGCGATAGCCCGGTGCAGGCGGCGGCGGTGCCACCTCGACGAGCGGCGCCGGCTGCGGCGGCCGCACGGGTTCGACCACGCAGGCGGACATCAGCACGGAACTCGCGCTCACCAGCACCGCAAGCGAAACGGATCGCATCTTCATCGTCAATTCTCCCTGTTGTGTAATCGTGTAATCGGTCGACAGCACGAACGCGGCATGCGCCGCGTCACGCGGCCCCGCGAATCAGGCCGCTCAGCGGCCGCGTCGTGCCGCTTTCCGCGAACAATGCGGCTGCCGTGCGGCGCGGATCGAGCCGCAGGCTTTCGGCCGCTGCGCCCGAGATCAGCGCGTCGAGCGACGCAGTCGGCTTCAGGTCGCGCCCTTCGTACAGGTCGCCCGGCCGCAGCCCCGGCCAGTCGGCGATCACGCGGCCGCCGGCCACCGCGCCGCCTGCGAGCATCGCGACCGACGCCTGTCCGTGGTCGGTGCCGCCCGTGCCGTTCGCGGCCGCCGTGCGGCCGAACTCGGTCGCGACCAGCACCGTGGTCTGCTGCCAGGCGGGCCCGAGGCCGTCGCGCAGCGCAGCGAGCATCGTGTCGAGCGCCTTCAACTGGTTCGCGAGCCGCGCGTTCTGCGCGCTGTGCGTGTCCCAGCCGCCTGTCTCGATCATCGCGATCCGCGGGCCGTCGTCGCGCGCGAGGAACGTCGCCGCGAGCTTGCCGACGCCGGTCGGGTCCTGGCGCGCATGCGCGTCGCCGGCGAGGCCGCGCGCATCCATCGCCGACTGCCACAGCGGGCCGAGCTGTGCGTCGGCCTCGTAGAGCGACGACACGCGCGCGAGCAGGTCGTCCGGCGCGGCCGGCAAACCGGACGGCGCATACGACGCGGCCTGCACGGCGCCGCGCAACGCGAGCGGCACGGTCGGCGCGAACGCGATCGCGTTTTCGCGTGTCGCCGGCAGCAGCGCGGCGAGCCGGTTCAGCCAGCCGTCCTTCACCTGGTATGGCGCGCGGCCGCCCGTTTCGAGCACGTTCTGGCCGTCGAAATGCGAGCGGTCGCGATACGGCGACGCGATTGCATGAACGAACAGCGCCTGCCCGTCGCGATACAGCTGCGCGGTTTGCGCGAGCGACGGATGCAGCGCGAACGTGCCGTCGAGCCGCGTCGCGGCCGCCGTGTCGATCGCGAGCGGGCCGCGCAGCGACGCATACGCGGGTTCCGCATACGGGACGACGATGTTCAGGCCGTCGGCCGCGCCGCGCTGGATCACGAACACGAAGCGCCGGTCGGTCGCGACGTTCGCGAACACGATCCGCGGCGCGACGAGGATCGCGCCCGCACCCGCGGCGGCAACGCTCAGGAATTGTCGGCGTGACAGGGCCATGGTCATCTCCGTTGGAAATCGGGCGAAACGAGCAGCAGCGCGAGCGACGTGGTCGCGCTTTCGGCACGCGACAGCGCAGTCGCGGTCGCCGCGCTCATCGAACCGGCCAGCAGCGTGTTGCCGAGCGTGCGCGGATCGAGGCGGTCGCCCGTGCGCGCGGCCAGCCGCTGTGCAATCTCGACGCGGCGCACGAGCGCGTCGGGCGCAGCCCAGCTCGCGGCGACATCGTCGTAGCCGGCCGGCGAGCCCGGCCGCCACACCGGCTGGCCGAGCTGAGCGAGCAGCGGCGCGGCCTTCAGGTCGCCCGTATCACTCCAGCCGATCCCGCGCAGCGACGATACGGCCCACTCCCACGGCGTCTTGAACTTGCGGTTGACCGGCGACCACGCGTCGGGCGCATCGACGAGCGCGCGATAGACGGTCGGCAGGTCGCCGCCGCTCGCATCGAACGCGCGGGCCAGCCGGTCGGTCAGCGCGGGCGGCGGATTGTCGGCGACGAAATGACGTGCGAGCTGGAACGCGATGTGCCGGCCGGTTGCGTCCGAGTGCGCGAGGTCGTGCAGGATCGCGCGCGCCTGCGCTTCGCCCGTCTGGTCGTAGGTGCGTCCCATCACCGTGCGCGTGCCCGGTTCGTGCAGCTTCGGGCGAAACACGAATGCACCGGGAGCGGCATCGCCCGGCTGCGGGCCGCGGCCGCCGGCGATGCTCCAGCCGGTCAGCGCGCGCGCGAATTCCGTCACGTCGGCTTGCGTGTATCCGGTGCGCACGCCGAGCGTGTGCAGCTCCATGATTTCGCGCGCGAGGTTCTCGTTGAGCCCGCGCTTTGCCGAAGGATTGCGCGCTTCGGCGCGCAACGCGGCCGGGCTGTCGGGGCCGACCGAGCGTGCCTGGTCGAGGAACACCTGCATCGCGGGATGCTGCTCGACGGCGACGAGCATGTCCTCGAAGCGGCCGAGCACGTGCGGTCGGATCGCGTCGCGTTCGAACGCGCCCGCATAGGCAGCCACCTGCCCCTTGTCGACCGAGACCGCGAAATGGTTCGCCCAGAAATGCACGAGACGCTCGACGAACGGCGCGGGCGTGTTCAGCGCGCTGTTCATGCGGGCGGCGACGGCACTGCGATAGGCGTCGTAGCCGTCGCGCCGGATCGATTGCCCGATCGCACGCTTCGCGGCCGCGTCGTCGCCCGTCATCGCGTTGCGTGCATTCGCGAAACGCGTGGCGAGCGCCACCGCATCGGGCTCGCCGGCCCACGCGGCGGGCCGTGCGTCGTAACGATCGAATTGCGCGACGAGTGCCGCCTTCGGGTCTGCTGGCGGCGCTTCGTCGGCCCGCGCGCCGAGACCGAAGCGGTTCAGCGCGATCGCGGCCGGCGCGATGTCGTTCGGGTGATCCATGACGGGCTCTCTCGCGGTGCGTACCCACGTTCAACGCGGGAGCGCCGGGAAATCCGTCGCGGGACTGCGAAATATTTGTGCTTCGCGGCCGGTGAACCAGATGGCTTGCTGTTTGCTTTCAATCGCCGTCAGGCGCGTACGGTTACCTCAGCGGCCGGCACCCGCGTCGCCGAGCCCCGCAGCATGCTTGCCGGACAGGCTCGACATCAACGCCTCGATCGGCAGCTTGCGCGCCATCCGCGGCTGCGAAAGACCCAGTTCGCGAAACGCCGAATCGATTTCCTCCCGGGTCGGCTGCAATGGCGCAAGCGCAGACGCGAGCGGCGGGACAATCTGCTTGACCATATAACGACGCCCCGTCGCCTTGATCTGCATGACGACGATCAATATGCCAAGCGCGATGAAGAAATAGATGCCGTAGTTCGTCGCGTCCGGTGCGACCATGCCGACCGTCACGGACCCTACGATCGCGACGGCGAAGGCGACGAATATCGCGAGTATGTCTCGCCAGTTGACCCGGCTCGATGCGAAATAGCGTTCGGCCTTCGTCGATAGCACAACGAACGGATCGCGAATCAGCGTCTGTCGCTCGTCGGGCTGCAGCGATGGGAGCGCGGTGCGTACCCGCTCTTCGAGAACGAGCCGGTCTCTCCATGCCGATTCCAGATTCGGAAAGGTCTGCGCGGTCAGCTCCGGCAGCGGCGCGGCCTTCGGCGACACGCTCGCATAGGTGGACAGCTCGCTCTTGACCGGCGTTCGGCAAGTCTGGCAAGTTCGCTGATATCCGACCAGCCGCCCTTCCCCAACCGAGATGTTGTAGACATGACCGGCGGAGCCGACCCGCTGCAATTCGAACGTACGCGGCGTTCGGCAGATCGGACAGAAGTCCGCTACGTAGCCTTGCTTGCGATAGACTAACTTCCGCCCCCAGAAGACGAACATGGCATTCCCCCGAATTCCGGAATACGCCCCGGCATGCGCGTTTCATTGATATTTGTTTGCCAGTCCGAAACGACACGGCGGCTTATTCTGCCTGATCTTTTTTTTCGGTGGGTGGCGATTTTTGCCGGTCGGGCGTTTCGAATACGCAACGCGGCGCGAATGCTTTCATCCGGTTTTCATCTCGCCTTCGAAGGCCTCGCGATTCCAGGAAACGCCATGCCGGCACGATCGATCGGCTGTCACAGTCCGATGTCCTAATCGCGCGACAGACGCGCTGCTTACGCTCATGGGTCGATAACACGATGGTCACTCTTTACCCCGCCGGGCCACGCGACGTGCCGGCCGGACTCACGCGCGCGAGCACCGCGTATCGCCGCAACGTGTGGCTGGCGGTTGCGGGCCTCGTGCTGTTCATCCTGCTGTATTTCGCGCTGACCGCGTGGTTCGCCTTCTCGGCAATCACCGGTGCACTGCGGCTCGCGCTGGATGGCGGGTCGGCCGGGTTGCCCGAATGGCTCTCGTGCGGCGGCAGCCTGTTCCTGGCGGTATTCCTGGCCAAGGCCCTCTTCTTCGTCCGGAAAGACGAGAGTACGGGCCGCGTTGAATTGACGCGCGCACAGCAGCCGCGGCTGTTCGCGTTCCTCGAACGTATCGCGGAAGACGCCGGCGCGCCGCCCCCGAACAAGGTGTTCGTCAGTGCGCGGGTCAATGCGGCCGTGTTCTACGACCTGTCGTTGCTGAATCTGGTTCGGCCTTCGCTCAAGCATCTGGAGATCGGGCTCGCGCTCGTCAACATGCTCAATCTCACTGAATTCAAGGCGGTGTGTGCGCATGAGTTCGGGCATTTCGCGCAGCGGTCGATGGCGCTGGGCCGATGGGTCTACACCGCGCAGCAGATCGCCGTCCATATCGTGGCGCAGCGCGACCTCCTCGACCGCGTGCTGCACCGCCTGTCGAACCTGGACGTGCGCATCTCGTGGATCGGCTGGCTGCTCGGTCTCGCCGTCTGGGCATTGCGATCGATCATCGACATGGCGTTCCGCCTGGTTGTCGTCGCGCAACGTGCGCTGTCGCGTGAAATGGAGATGCAAGCCGACCTGGTCGCCGTGTCGCTGACCGGCAGCGATGCCATCGTGCATGCGTTGCACCGGTTGCAGATTGCGGACGACGCATGGGACCGCACATTGGGCCTGCTGCGCGGAGAAGTCGCCAACGGCCGGCCGCCGCGCGATGC
Organism: Burkholderia sp. BCC1972; assembly: GCF_905339605.1. Lineage (NCBI taxonomy): Bacteria > Pseudomonadati > Pseudomonadota > Betaproteobacteria > Burkholderiales > Burkholderiaceae > Burkholderia > Burkholderia sp. BCC1972. The sequence goes on from NZ_CAJPGH010000018.1 coordinate 56,496, forward strand.
ATTCGTCGTGCAGCTGGCTTTTGCCGATCGCCTCGGCCGCATCTACAACGATCCGGCTTACGGCCAGCGCCCGCAGGTGCCGGCGGACGCAGCCGGCGCGTTCCGCGTGTTCGATCGGGAAATCGCGCAGCCGCCGCGCATGTGGGCCACGCACCCGCAGAATCACGAACGGGAGGAAAACGCGAAACGCACGTATCTCGCCGCGCCCGTGGACGAACGCAGCGCGTGGCTCCTGTTCGACGACGCGCCCAGCCTGCGCGAGCACCTGACGGCCGCGCTGGTCGGCGACACCGGATACGCGCCGGTGGATCCCGACGTTTCGCTGCGGCAACTGGACGAACATTTCGTGCAGGAACATCTTGGGCCGCAATATCGCGGCATCTACATGGGTTTCCCGGCTACCCGGCACGCGCGGTCCGTGCAGTCGTTGACGGAGCGCGTTACTCGCGCCGGTCCGCTCGATACCGACACGCTGTACCCTGCCACCATCGGCCACGACCTCGAGCGGCTGCGCAAGCTCGATCGCGAGCATGCGCTGCTTTGCTCGCTGCGCGACGGGCGCTATCAAGCGATCGACGGGGTCATCCGCCACCGCGGCCGGGTACTCCGGCGCGCCGAGTTGCCCGGCGCGATCGATGCGGTCGATGCCGAGCGATCCACCGCCCGCGGTCGCCTGCATGCGGTGCTGAAGGCGGTACGCAGCGCCCACCTGGCCGCCGCCGACACGCTGTCGCCACCATGGCGCGCGTATCTCGAAGGCTTGCTGAGCCTGCTTCACTATGCGGAGCACACCGAAGCGAATGTGCGCGACGCTCACGCGCATCTGTCGCTGTGGCGGCAGCGCGCCACGGCGGGCGGGACGATCACCGAGCACGGCATTGGCCAAATCGTCCGCGCGGCCGAGCAGCTGCAGCGTGCATTGGCACAAGTCTTCCACCATGCGGAGGATGTACGCCCGGGCGCGTCCGTGTTGGCCGCGCTCGGCATCGACACCTGGCCCGACGCGCTCGGGTATTTCGCGCTCGGCGAGCCTGTACGAAGCAACATAGACGACTGGCTGCGTGCCGCCGGCGGCTGGGTCCAGCATGCGGCCGGTCAACTTTCCGCGTTGCGCCGCGCCACGCTCGACGAACTGCTGCGCGCGGAAGCGATCGTCGCCGCCGCCCATGCGGGTTCCGGCGCACCGGCGACGGATGCGCCGCCGCCGGCGCCATCCGTTCCGGCCGCGTACGACACGCTGGTCGTCGGCACCGAGCGCGTGCTGCACGTCGACCAGCCGACCTTTCGCGAGCGCTTCGGCACGGCCAGCGGCGTGCTTCCCGGGATTGCGCGCGCGGCCGTGGCACTCGGAATCGTGGGATCCGTGCTCGTGTTCGGCTGGATGCAAGGCCGCGTCACCGTCTCCGTGTACAACGGCCTCGCGCGCACCGTGTCCGCGACGATCGACGGACGGCACGTCGAACTGCAACCGGGTGCGTCAGCCGACGTGACCGTTCACGGCGGCCGCGATATCCGTATCGTCAGCACGACTTCCGATGGCGAGCCGATCGAGTCGTTCGATGCGCCGCTCGGTTTTCTGCATGCGCGGTTCGTCTACACCGTCGCCGCCGCTGCGCCGCTGCGCCTGTGGACGGCCGCCTACGGCAGCGCAGCCGCGCCGCCGCCGCACTGGCTCGCGCCGCTGCGATGGCAGCCCGCTTCGGCCGACTACGTCTTTACCCGGCCGCCGGCCAGCATTCGCACGAAGGACGGCGGCACGACGCGCACCGTGCTGGACGCAGGCAATGTCGTCGCACCCGAGACCCTGGTGCGCGCCGCCGGTGGCAACGCGGCGGCGGCGATGGTGCTGTCGCACGTGCGATACGATGCGCCGGACTCTCCCTATCTGCGGAATTGGCTGGATCTCGCGAGAACGACACCCGGCTTCGATCAGGCGCTGGCGGCACGACTCGCGCATTTTCCCGACGACGCGTCCGCGGTGCGAATCAGCCGGACGGCAACGGCGAGCCGCCTCGATAACAGCGTCGGCAAGTAGGACCGTGCGCTCGGTGACGCCAGCCGCAATGCCGGCTCGCGACGACGATTACTGACTCTCCGGTACGCCCCGCTTCTTCGGCGGCAACCGCCAGTTCCCGCTGCGCTGCAACCCGTCGACGAACTTCGCGCGCTCGTCGGGTGTCAGCGTCGCCGCGAAATCGACGACGCTGCGTTCGACCTGCGCACGCATCGCGGTATCGGCCGCGCGTGTGCGGTCGAGCGCGGCATCGATCGCCGCACGATCGAGTTGCGGCGCGGCGAGCAGGTCCAGCACGGTGATCCGGCCGTCTCGCCCTTCCCGCGCGAAATCGCGCCCGGTCTTGCGCGCCGCCTTCAGCGCGGCCGCGAATTCGCGCTGCCGTGCATCGGGCAATTCGTCCGCCGCGAAACGCAATGCGGTGCGCGATGCAGGGGCGCCCGCCGCATGCAGGTCGCGATGCGTCGAGAACCACTGATAGGCGCCGCCGCCGATCGCGCCGAGCATGAACACGTTCAGCACGACCGAGCCGACGAGGATGAATTTCCAGCCACGTTCAGTCATTCATCGCTCCAGTCGACGCTCGGGCCGCCGAACGTCGTCGTCAGATAGCCCGGTTCATGCTGCGACATCGGCGCGCCGCCGAACATCAGCATCGACACGGCCACCGCGCCCGCGAGCGCACCGGCCAGGCCGACGCCCGCGAACGCCGCGCCCGACCACCAGACTTTGCCGCGCCTGCGTGCGCGCTGCGGCGCGGGCGCCGTCGCGACGATGCGCTCGACCAGCGACGGCGCGGGCGGCGCGACCGCATCGCATGCAAGCCACGCATCGAGGTCGGCTGCGTCGTCCAGTGCGAGCAGCGCTTCGCGCGGGTTCGCGTGCGCCCACGCCTCGGCGGCCGCGCGCTCGCCGGCCGGCCAGCGCCGCGCGTCCGAGCCGTACGCGGCGACGATGGTGCGAAATCGTTCGGGTGTCATCGCTTGTCCTCGCTAGGTGGGTCGCCGGCCAGCTGCGCGCGCAGGTTGCGCCTCGCGCGGGCGAGCAGGCTTTCCAGCGCATCGACGGTGATGCCCATCAGGTTGGCCGCTTCCACATTCGACATTTCCTGATAGTACTGGAGCACGAGCGCTTCCCGCTGCCTCGGCGGCAATGCGGCCAGCGCCTGCCGCACGCGCGCATCGCGCGAACGCAGCTCCGCCTGCGCGGCCGGCTCCGGCTGCGTGTCGGGCACGTCGGGCAGCGTATCGACGGGCTCCTCGCGCCGGCCGCGCAGGCGGTCGTAGCACAGGTTCAGCACGACGCGATGCAGCCACGTGTCGAAGCGCGCCTCGCCTTCGCGCCAGCGCGGCGCCTGGTTCCAGATTCGCAAGAACGTCTCCTGTGCGACGTCCTCGGCTTCGTTCCGGTCGCCGAGCATGCGCGTCGCCAATGCGAGCAGCCGCGGCAGCTTGCGTGCGACGAGCACGCGCACGGCCGACGAATCGCGCGCGCCGACGCGCGCGACGAGTTCCGCGTCCGGATCGCGGTCGCCGCGATCGTTCAACGCCGCCTGCTCCGTCGCGCGGCGCGCGGGCGCCGCACTGTCACGGCAGGGGTACCCGCCGCCCGGCTGAAGCTCATCGTCGTGCTCTCCTTGCATGCGTCGGGCCATCACCGGACGGCGCCACACCGACTGTTCGGCACTGCCGCGCGCATCGCGCCCGGCATCGCACACGGCGTCGGCCATGTCCGTTTCATCGACATCCGGTTCGCGCGGCATGTCGATCCTGTCGGCCGGCCGCGCGACCGGCGGCCGGCGCGCTCAATATACGACGACCGGCGCGGGCCGGTAATACACTGGACGGGCCGGTACCACGACGCAGCCGGCCAGCACGATGGCTGCGGCCGCGAGGATCACGATGGTTCGAAAAGGCATGGCTTCGACTCATGATGTTGCACGAAGTAACTGCCGCGCCGGCACCGCGTGCCATGCGGCGGCGCATGCGTCACGCCCAGTGACCGGGCACCCAGCGCCAGGCCGGCCCGCGCGCGGCCCAATGGCCGGGCACCCAGTGGTAACCGACGCGCACCACTTGCCAGTGGCCCGGAATCCAGACGTAGCGGCCCTGCCGCCAGTGCCAGTGGCCCTGATCCCAGACGTAGCCCGCACGCGGCGCCGGCAGCACTTCGACGCGCGGCGGCGGCGGCGCGTAAGGCGCGACGATCACGGCCTGCGCGAACGACGCGGAGGCCGCCAGCGCGGCCACGCATGCCGCGGCGAATCGCAGTGGAACAGAAAGTTTCATGAAAGACTCCGAAGTAACGGGCATCGACCGGTTGCGGTCGTTCATGCGTTAAACGGCGCCGGCGAACGGAATCCGTCGCGGAGTCTGCAAATAAATTTCGGGGAGACCGACGTGGCGTCGGCATGTGCCGCGGTGCCGCTCGGCAAGATCCTGCGAGATCCTGCGTATTGGCGGCCGCCCGCGCCGGGTTGCGGGGCTGTCACATCGCGGCAAAACTGCCCTTCGACAATGCATGCGACCGGGATCCCGCTCGTTTCCGGCCCACGCCCCGGCCGCGCTCGCGCATGGCCGCGCGGTTCCACCCTCTCGCGTCCCCACCCACGAAAACACCGACCATGTCGAACCAGGACACTTCCCCTGATCAGCCGAACGAGCCGGCCGCCTCGGTATCGCGTCGCGGCTTCCTGAAACTGGCCGGCGTCTCCGGCCTCGCCACCGCTGCCGGCGGCCTCGCGGCCGCGCGCGCCGCCGCCTCGAATCCGGACGGCACGCCCGAACAGGTCCACCTGACGTGGGGCAACGACCCGACGTCCGAGGTCGTGATCTCGTGGGCATCGCTCGCGCCGGCCGTCAACCCGCGTGCGCGCATCGTCGCCGACGGCGAGCCGGCGCGTACCGTGCACGGCGTCCAGCGCCTGTACACCGACGGCCTGAACGGCGAAACCGTGTTCACGTACCACGCGCGCGTGCACGGGCTGAAGCCCGATACGCACTACCGCTACGAGATCACCGCCGACAACGACGGCAACGCCGCGCAGCCGTTCTCCGCGACCTTCTCGACGGCGCCGCGCGGCCGTGCGCCGTTCCGCTTCACGAGCTACGGCGATCTCGCGACGCCGAACGGCGCGTGGGTGCTGTCGTCGCCGCAAAGCCGCTTCGCGGTGCAGGCCGTCGAGCAGTTCCAGCCGCTGTTCCACCTGCTGAACGGCGACCTCTGCTACGCGAACCTGAACCCCGCGCACCAGCCCGAGGTGTGGCGCGATTTCGGCAACAACAACCAGACGTCGGCTGCGAACCGCCCGTGGATGCCCTGCCCCGGCAATCACGAGATCGAGTTCAACAACGGCCCGCAGGGGCTCGACTCGTATCTCGCGCGCTATACGCTGCCGGAGAACGGCACGCACTTCCCCGGCCGCTGGTACAGCTTCCGCGTGAGCTCGGTGCTGTTCGTGTCGCTCGATGCCGACGATGTCGTGTACCAGGACGCCGCCGCATTCGTCGGCGGCCCGGCGCCGCTCGTGCCGGCCGCGAGCACGGGCCGCCCGCCGATCGAACCCGGCACGTCGTTCTACGTGCGCGGCTACAGCAACGGCGAGCAGACGCGCTGGCTCGAACGCACGCTGCGTCACGCCGCCCATGACGACGACATCGACTGGACCGTCGTGCAGATGCACCAGGACGCGCTCAGTTCGTCGAAGACGGGCAACGGCTCCGACAAGGGCATTCGCGAAGCGTGGCTGCCGCTGTTCGATCGTTACGGCGTCGACCTCGTGCTGTGCGGCCACGATCACGACTACGAACGCAGCTACCCGGTGCGCGGCTGCAATCACCGCGCAGGCGTCGACGCGACGACCGGCGAAGTGGTCGAGACGCTGCAGCCGCGCCCGGTCGGCTCGAACGACCCGGACCGCACGAAGTTCGACACGAGCCACGGCACGATCCACCTGATCCTCGGCGGCGGCGGCACCAGCGCACCGCTCGACGTGTACGGCGAAAACCCGTCGACCGGTTTCGCGCGTGCGAAGGTGTTCACGAAGCCGAACCGGCCGGTGCCGGGCAGCACGCCGAACACGTTCGTGCGCCAGCCGGCCGATGCGCTCGAGGATGCGATCTGGTCCGCGCGCCGCGATACGGGCACCGGCTACGGGATTGCCGTGTTCGACCACGATCCGGGCAAGCCGGGCGGGCACACGACGATCACGATGCGCTACTACCACGCGCCGGGTGCCGACCAGCACCCGACCGCGCAGTACGAGCTGTTCGAAACGATCGAGCTGAGCAAGAAGCGGCGCGAGCGGTAATCACGCCGGCGCCCGCTGCGGCGGGCGCCGGTTGCGCTGCCTGCGAGGACGGGATGCCGCGGCACGGGTTAGACTGCCCGGCTCGCACACCGGGCCGCGCAGATGAGTTTCGAATATCGCATCCACACGATCCCGTCAGCCGCCGCATTCGATGCCATCGCGCATGCCCTGCGGCAGGCGTATGGCAGCATCGACATCGATCCCGGCCGACAACGGCTCGACGTTCGGGATGACAGCGGCGCGTGGCCGCTGCTCAGCCTGACGACCGACGAAGACGGATTCTTCCTGGTCACGACGCTGGGGCCGACGCGGCGCGCCATGCTCGACGCGATCGGACACGCGTTGTCGGCAATCGGCGCCGCATGGCGGATCGACGACGCGTGACCGATTCGCGCGCCTGAATCGACCGCAGGCCGTACACACGAGTCCGGCCGGATCGCTGCAACGGCTTCGCCCCGTTAAAATGCGCGCTTCCGGCGAAATCACTCCATCGCATTTCCGCTCGCGACAGCAGCACGCGCGAACGGCCTCGTATCATCCGCAATCGAATCGGCATGTCGAAGCAGGCAGGAAGCATGAAACGCAAGAACAAGGCAACGCTCGCCGGGCTCGGCGCGGTGCTGTTATGGGCCTCGGTGGTCGCGCTCGTACGCGGCGTCAGCGAAAGTCTCGGCGCGACCGGCGGCGCCGCGATGATCTATACGGTGGCGTCCGTGCTGCTGCTGTTTTCGGTCGGCTTCCCCGACCTGAGCAGGTTCCCGAGAAGCTATCTGCTCTGGGGCGGCCTGCTGTTCGTGTCGTACGAACTGTGCCTCGCGCTGTCGATCGGCTATGCGAGCAACGGGCAGCAGGCGATCGAAGTCGCAATGGTCAACTATCTGTGGCCGAGCCTCACGCTGGTCGCCGCCATCGTGTTCAACAAGCAGCGGGCAAACCTGCTGGTCGTGCCGGGCGTCCTGCTGTCGATGCTCGGCATCTGCTGGGTGCTCGGCGGCGACCGCGGCCTCGATCCGGCCGGCATGCTCCGCAACGTCGCGGACAACCCGCTGAGCTATGGCCTCGCGTTCATCGGCGCGCTGATCTGGGCCGGCTATTGCACGGTCACCGCACGCCTCGCCGACGGCAAGAACGGCGTCACGCCGTTCTTCATGCTGGTCGCCGCGGCGCTCTGGATCAAGTTCGCGATCGAAGGCGGCGGCGGCATGACGTTCAGCTTTCACGCGGTCCTGTATCTCGTGCTGGCGGCGTCGGCGCTGGGGTTCGGCTATGCGGCCTGGAACACCGGCATCATGCACGGCAACGTGACGGTCATCGTCGGCGCGTCGTACTTCACGCCGGTGCTCGCCGCCGCGTTCGCCGCGACGCTGCTGCATGCGCCGCTGTCGGTCGAATTCTGGCAAGGCGCATCGATGGTGTGCGGCGGGTCGATCCTGTGCTGGCTCTCGACGCGCAGCCGGCGCCAGGCCAAGGCCGCGCCCGTTCGCGTCGGCAAAGCGGCCGAAGGCAATTGCAACGGGTGACGTTGCCCGAAGCTGTCGACGCAAGGCCGGCTTGCTGCCGGCCGCTCTCCCGGGCGCCGGCCACCGTGTTCTAGCGTTGCGACTCCAGCGCGATACGCACGGCCAGCCCGGCCAATACGGTGCCCATCAACCAGCGCTGAACCGACGCCCAGAACGGCCGGCCCGCCAGAAAGCCCGCGATGGAACCGGCCATGCACGCGATCAGCGCGTTCACGCCGACGCTCACCGCGATCTGCACGCAGCCCAGCACCAGCGATTGCGCGAGCACGCTGCCGTGGCCCGGCGAAATGAACTGCGGCAACAGCGACAGATACATCACCGCGATCTTCGGGTTCGCCAGGTTCGTGACGAACCCCATCGCGAACAGCCTGACGCGGCTGTCGTGCGGCAACTGCCGGACCTGGAACGCGGAGCGGCCGCCGGGCTTCAGCGCCTGCCACGCCAGGTAGGCCAGATACAGCGCGCCGGCAAAGCGCAGCGCATCGTATGCATACGGCACGGTCATCACCAGCGCGGTAATGCCCAGCGCCGCACACACCATGTAGAACACGAAGCCCAGCGCGACGCCGCCGAGCGACACGAGCCCGGCACGGCGGCCCTGGCAGATCGAACGCGACACCAGGTAGATCATGTTCGGTCCAGGCGTCAGCACCATGCCGAGCGCTACGAGTCCGAACGCAAACAGGGTAGGCAAGGCCGGCACGGCAATCTCCTTCGGGGCGACGGGAATGAGGTCCGATCAATGTATTGCATTCCGGGCATCGTCAGCATGAATAAATTGCAAGTCACCCATGAACGCCGTTCATCGTGCCGCCTGCTTGCTACCTGCCCGCTTTGTGCGTGCGTGGATCGCCTTCCCCGCCTTCGCTCGCTGTGCGTCGACGAGCCTCACGAATTCATCGGCTACCGCGTTGCCGGCCGTATTCCACGCCAGCCGCACGGAACGATGCAGCCGCGGCGACAGTTCCAGTACGCGGCCGCCGAACGGCGTATACGTGAGCGTGATGCGCGGCACGATCGATACGCCCATGCCGGCCTCCGCCATCGACAGGATGGTGCGCATCTCGACCACGTTGAACGCCGCCTGCAGCGGCGCGCCGCCGCGCGCGAAGTAATCCGCGATCACCGGCCCGCACCCGCCCTTCGAAAAAATGAACGGCGCCGCGGACAACTGCCTGGCCGACACGCTCTTGCGGCCGGCGAACATCCCGTCCGCCGCCACGGCGACGAAATCCTCGTCGAGCAGCGGCAGGTTGTGCGCGAACGTCTTCGTGCCGGCCACCACGCCGATGTCGGCGGTCCCGTCGTCGATCCACCCTTCGACTTCGCTGTCCGTGCCTTCGAGCAGCACCGCCGATACGCCCTCGTGCAGCGCCTTCAACGCCTCGAGCGCGGGGACGACGAACGCCAGCGACACGCTCGGCAACGACGCGACCACCAGCCGCCCTTCGAGCTTCCCGCGCGACAGGCTGAACTGCTGGCGCAGCATCTGCGCTTCACGAACGACACTCTGGACGTACGGCCACAGGCGTTCGCCCGCCGCCGTCAGGACGACCGGCTGCCGGTCACGCCACAGCAGCTTGACCTGCGTGATGTCCTCCAGCTCGGTCAGCGCGTGACTGATCGCGGACTGGCTGCGGCTGAGCCGGTCGGCAGCCGCCGTCAGCGAACCGAGTTCGACTACGGCCGCGAGGGCCTGCAACTGGGCAAGCGTCATCGGATTTCCTTGTGTCGATGGCATGTATTCGCCGCATGACGCGGCAAGCCGTCATGAATTATATTGAATCGACACCATCGCATGAAACGCCGTGTCCGCATCGCTCAGGTAAGATGCACGCTCGATCCGCCGCGCCCTTGCATGCGCACCGGCCGGCGGTCGACAATCGATGTTGAACCACGCCACCGCGTTGCTCATGCTTGCCGGCACGACCTGCCGGCCCGGACCGGAGCCGCGCGCCCGCCGGCCGCACACGAGGCGGTGCCATGCGATCGCATGACCGGTTCATGCCAGACAAGAACGAATGCGTGCGAAACGCACGCGACCGCAACGGGTTCGACCGACAGCGCTCGCTGCCGGATCTGCCGCGACAGGCCGCTCCATGATTCATTTCAATCTGACTGAAGGTGTGCTGGTTTCCAGCCTGCAGGCGCTCACGGTGCTCGACCTGGCCGGCATCGCCATTGCGTTGCTGCTGGGCGGCATGGCCAAGGGCATCACCGGAATCGGCGTGCCGCTGATCGCGATGCCGATCCTCAGCCAGTTCCTGCCGATCCGGCACGCGGTGCTGCTGCTGTCGATGCCGATCATCCTCGGCAACATTCCGCAGGCGCTGGAAGGCGGCCAGGTGCTGGCGACGGCCCGGAAGATCGCCGCGCCGATCGCGGGCACCGTGATCGGCAATATCGTCGGCGTCGCGATCCTGCTGTCGCTCAATCCCGGCCATGCGCAGGCGGCATCCGGCGCACTGCTGATCGTGGCCGCGGCGCTGATGCTCGCCGCACCGAAACTCAACCTGCCGGAAGCATGGCAAAAGCCCGTCGGGTTCGCGCTCGGCTTCGGCGCGGCACTGATGGAAAGCATCGCGTCGGTTCCCGGGCCGCTGCTCGCGACCTACCTGATTTCGTCCGGCGCGACCGGGCGCGTGTTCACGAAGCAGATCGCGATCATCCTCGTGGTGTCGATCGTCACGCTGATCACGACGTTCAGCGGCGCCGCGCATGCAAGCGGCGCGGACCTGGCGATCTCGGCGGCAGCCAGCCTGCCGGCCCTCGCCGGCATGTGGTTGGTGCGCCCGCTGCGTGACAGGATGTCGCCGAAAATCTTCCGGATGGTCGTCCTGCTGTTCGTGCTCGTCGCGGCGTCGCAGATGATCTGGAAATCGGGCGTGTTCCAGCACGGCGGCCCGCACGCTGCGCAGATCGACGGCACACACGCAGCCGGAAAATAGCCGGCGGTGCGCCGTCACCGAGCACGCATGGGTTCTGAAAGCTGCAACGCGTAGTATGCGCGGACCCGGCGTAGCGCTCCGGCCGTCGACGCCGACGATACGCTGCCGACTTTACGGTTCGCGCACTGATGCCGACATCGGCGCTGCCACGTTTTCAGAGGCACGAAATGGAAACCTATGTGTTGCTGGGCTGCGGGCTCGGCCTTGGCCTGTTGATCGCGATCTGGGGCATCTGGTCGCTCAGGTGAGGCGACCGGCTCCGTCCGCGCGCAAGCCATCCGTATGGCGATGGACCGGAAACTGTAGTTTGCGGCCGTGCTTCGACCCTGTTGCTTCGCACTCCGATCCAGCCGTCCGGCAACAACGATCACGCAGATCGCGCCGTGTTCGACATCACGCGCGCCCAGGCTTCGCCGAAGCGCGCGCACTCGGCCTTGAGCCAGCCCGAAAAGGCGGCGGTTCGAGGATCGTCCGGGTTGCGTGACAGCAGCACGTAGCGCGCCGGCGCACGCACGTGCACGCCGAACACATCGACCAGCCGCCCGCTCGCAATCTCGTCATGCACGAGCGCAGCGCGCCCCATCGCGACGCCTTGATGGTTCAACGCGGCCGTGATCGCCAGGCTGGAAAAGTTGAACTGAGGGCCGTCCAGATGCGCGATCCACGCTGGCCGGACGGCCTCCAGCCACGTACGCCACTCGACGAACTCGGGCGCGCCGGCCCACGGCGCGGCGTCGTGCAGCAACACGACGCCGTCCGGAGATTCCCCGCCGGCGAACGCAGGATGCCGGGCCAGATACGCCGGCGTGGCGACCGGAAACAGGGTTTCGTCGAGAACGGCTTCCGCATGCAGCCGGCCGTATTGCACCGGGTCGTAGCGCACGGCCACGTCGATGTCGCCGGTCTCCATCGCATGACGGTCCAGCACCTGGAATTCGGCCTGCACACGCACCGACACGTCGGGCTGCTGCCGGTGAAATTCGGTCAGGCGCGGCATCAGCCACTGCAACGCAAACGACGGCAGGCAACTGACTTGCAGCGGCGCATCCGACATGCCAAGCGTCTGGAGCGTGCGATGGATCTCGCCGAATGCGCTCGACATCGTCGCGAGCAGGGTCGCGCCCTTCTCCGTCAGCCTCAACCCGCGCGCCTGACGCACGAACAGCGGATAACCCAGCCGCTCCTCCAGATTCCGGATCTGCTGGCTCACGGCGCTTTGCGTCAGGTTGAACGCCTGCGCCGTCTTCGTGAAGCTCAACAGCCGGCCGGCCGTTTCAAAACAGAACAGCGCACCGAGAATCGATCCGTCCAGTCGCATTTGTATAAGTCCAGCTAACGCATTGATTAGAAATCGGCGCTTTTGCGCAGTTGCGCGGAATCGTAGCATTTCAGCTCTGAATTCCGCTCAACGAACCCAAGGCCGATCCGTGACCGCTCCGCTTCAACCTGTCGATCTATTAGCCAGACTGCAATCCCGCCACCCGCTGCTGTGGCTGAACCCCGCTGCCGGCAGCCCGTTGCCGCACGGTGCGCCTTCGTTCGACGCCATCGCGGCGGCCGAAGCGCGGCTGGCGCGCTGCGAGCCGCTGATGGCCGAGCTGTTTCCGGAACTCGCGGCCACCGCGGGAAAAATCGAATCGCCGCTGATGCCGGCGGACGCGTTGCGGCGCGCGTTGCCGCACGCGGACGACGCGCACGGCGCCTGGTTCATCAAGCGCGACGACGCATTGCCGGTCGCCGGTTCGATCAAGGCGCGCGGCGGCTTTCATGAAGTGCTCGCGCTCGCCGAGTCGATCGCGATCGACCACGGGCTGCTCGCCCCCACGGGCGACCGGCGGATCCTCGCGTCGGCGGCCGCACGCACGCTGTTCGCCACGCATACCGTCGTCGTGGGCAGCACCGGCAATCTCGGCTTGAGCATCGGCGTGATGGCCGCCGCGCTGGGGTTCGAGTCGGTCGTCCACATGTCGACCGATGCGAAACCGTGGAAGAAGGCGCGCCTGCGAAAACGCGGCGTCCGCGTGGTCGAGCACGACGGAGATTACGCGCAGGCCGTCGCGGCCGGTCGGGCGCAATCGCGCGATCGACCGCGCTGCCACTTCGTCGACGACGAAGGCTCGCTGATGCTGTTCCTCGGCTACGCGGCGAGTGCCCGGCATCTCGCCGCGCAGCTTGCCGGATCGGGCCGCCGCGTGGATGCCGCGCATCCGCTCTTCGTCCATCTCCCGTGCGGCGTCGGCGGCGCACCGGGCGGCATCACGTATGGGCTCAAGGCGCTGTTCGGCGAACACGTGCATTGCTTTTTCGCCGAACCCGTCGCGGCGCCGTGCATGCTCGTCCAGCTCGCCGCCGGTGCAGGCAGCCCGGTGTCCGTCTACGACATCGGGCTCGACAACCGGACCGAGGCCGATGGCCTGGCCGTTGCGCAGGCGTCGCATCTGGTCAGCCCGTTGATGGCGTCGCAGTTGTCGGGCGTCTTCACGGTCAGCGACGCGCAGCTCTACGCGCAATTGCTCGCGGTTCGACGCGCGACGGGGATAGAACTGGAGCCGTCGGCCGCAGCCGCCGTCGGCGGGCCGGGCTGGCTGGCGCGGTCACCGGCCGGCAGGGACTACCTGCGGCGCCACGCGATCGACATGCATGCGTCCACGCACGTCATCTGGGCAACCGGCGGCTCGCTCGTTCCGCCGGAAGAACACCGCCGCTTCCAGTCTCATGCGGAGGCGCTCGCCGGGCCCGGTGCATGACCTTCCGCCCGGCGCCCTGCTTCGTTCCCGAAGACCGGTTAGACTGTCCCGATGGAACAATGCCGTTATTGCCAGAGAATCCGCGATGAATGGGATTGCCACGGGGACGAATGCCGCCGGGCAATCGCCAAGGCGCTGCGCCGGCAGCGTGCGGGCCTGCCGATGGTGCCCGATCGCATCCGCAACGAACTGCCGTCCGGCGCGCCGACCCAGCAGGTGATTGCCGTGCTGTCGCGGCAGCGCCTGCGCGCGCGCCGCGGCAACGAGGAACGCCGGGAGCGCAAGGAAATCGACGACGACGTCTGATCCGGCCTCCCCGCCACCCGCCCGCTTCCGTCCCCGCTTCCCGCTACCGTCGGGAGCCCGCCCGTGCGCGCCATCCGCGCGGCGCGCCCACCACCGTTCCGTTGCAAATCCGGCAATACACAATGGGGACGGAAGACATTTGCCGCGGAATTATTGCCTCTACAGCAACGATCTTTCGCTGAAACTCACGTTTACCCTAAGTCGACCGGCGCCTACGATGTAATCAACCGCTGACGACATGGTGTCGAACGCGGAAAGCCAACAAACATCGGAGGTCATCATGAAATCGCTCGTTTCCGCAGTCGTTGCCGCTGTTGCCCTGTCCGCCTCGTTCGGCGCATTCGCCCAAAGCACCGTGACCCGCGCCCAGGTGCGCAACGAACTCGTCCAGCTTGAAAACGCCGGCTACAAGCCGGGCCTGTCGAGCCCGTACTACCCCGCCGACATCCAGGCCGCCCAAGCCCGCGTGCGCGGTGCCGACAACACCGGCTACGGTGCACAACCGGCCGCAACCGTCGAAGGCGGCGCACCGGTCGTGAAGCCGCAAAGCGCACACGACTCGGTCTACTTCGGCCACTAAGCCTGCCGCTCCGCGCGCCTCACGCGCGGTCCGGCCATGCAGCGAGCCCGTCCATGACGGGCTCGTCGCGTTTGCAACGCGTGCGTTGCCGGCAGATCGTCAGCGGCTGCCGCCCGATGCGACCCGGTCGCCTTCATCCGTCGCGACACCACCGCGGACCAGATCCTGATAACGCACGCATGCACATTGCGCGGACGCCTTCGCCGCGTACATCGCCGCATCGGCCTTGACGAGCAGTTCCTCGGCCGACGCGCCGTCGGCCGGAAATTCGCTGACGCCGATGCTGGCGCCGACCGCCATACGCCGCTCGCCGAACTCCAGCTCCTCGGCCATCACGATCTGGATGCGCGACGCGACGTCGCCGATCACCGCCGGCGAACGCACGTCCACGATCAGCACGACGAATTCATCGCCGCCGAGCCGCGCGACCATGTCGCCGCTGCGCAGCACATGGCTCAGCCGCTTCGCGACCGCGACGAGCGTGCGGTCGCCGGCCGAGTGCCCGTGCTGGTCGTTGATCTGCTTGAAGCGGTCGAGATCGACGAACATCACGGCCAGCCCTTCGCGCACCGCCGCCGCATGCCGGATCGCCGCATCGAGATGCTCCATGAACAGCAGCCGGTTCGGCAACGCGGTCAGCGGGTCGTGGCCGGCGAGATGCGTGAGCTCCTGCTGCTTCGCACGCAGCATCGCGACCTGCGTGCGGATCTCGACCCGCATGCTGTCGAAACAGCGCGCGAGCACGCCGATCTCGTCGGCGCGCGCGATCGGCAGCCGCTCGACGGTCGAATCGTCGAACACGTGCGTCGCGGCACGCGCCAGCGTCTGCAACGGCCGCGTGATCGCACGCGCGAACAGGATCGCGAGAATCACCGCCAGCAGGCTCGACACGAGCACCATCCGGACGATCCGCTCGCCGAGCACGCCGGCCGGCGCGAGCACGTCCGCGAGCGGACGCGCCATGCCGAGCACGACGAAGCGGTTGCCCTCGTCGTGCCCGAACGGCGTGCGCGCGAACGCGAACATCTGGCCCGGCGCCTCGTCGGGCTGCGCGAGACCATTGAGCGTCACGTTCGCTCGCGCGTTGTCGAACAATGCGCGCGTGGCGGTGAAGCGA
Source organism: Burkholderia sp. BCC1972 (assembly GCF_905339605.1). Lineage (NCBI taxonomy): Bacteria > Pseudomonadati > Pseudomonadota > Betaproteobacteria > Burkholderiales > Burkholderiaceae > Burkholderia > Burkholderia sp. BCC1972. The sequence goes on from NZ_CAJPGH010000018.1 coordinate 72,037, forward strand.
TCCTGCATCAGCACGCGCCGGCCGCGATCGAAACCGAACGTCTGCGCCGGATCGGGATGCACGAGGAAGTCGCCCCATTCGTTCGCGAGATAGACCGCATAGTCTTCCGGCAGGTCGCGCTCGAGCCGGTCGAACACGCGCGACAGCTCGACGTCGACGACGAGCGCGCCGACCGTGCGGCCCGACGTGTCGACGACGGGCGTGCCCACGCGCAGGATCGGCAGCCCTTCGGCCGCGTGCGACCCCGTCTCGTGGTTGATCACGATCGGCGACAGGTAGATATGGCCGGGCGCCGTCGCGAGCGTATCGAATACGTAGGAAAACTGCCCTTTCTCCTGGAATGCGCTTTCGGGCAGCACGACGATGCCGCGCGCATCGCGATAGACACGAATGCGTTCGATCCCGAAATGCCCGCTCGCGATCAGCCGGATCTGCAGGTATTCCGGATGATTTCTCATGAAGCTGTGATAGACCTGCTCGAGTCGCGTGCGTCGCGCGATGTCCGGATTGTCGCCGCCGGCCACGAACGCGGACGACGGCAACTGCGCGAGCACGAGCGCATCGTCGGCAACGTCCGACAGCACGGTCGTGAAGCGCTGCCCGAGCAGTTGCGTCGACATCAGCAGGCTATGCTGCGCTTCCTGCACGAGCATCGCGCGGTTGGCGCGATACGCGTAGTAGCCGGTCGTGCCGGACGCGATCACGCCGATGCAGGCGAACAGCACGGACAGCTTCGACGTGAGCCCGAGCCGGATCATTTTCCGAACCGCTCCGGCCGGTCGCCCGACACGATGCGGCTCCACAACGATTCGCGGCGCGCGATGTCCTCGACCGGCTGGAGCCACACGAGATGCTGGTGCCCGGTGTCGAGGCCCGAGCGCGGCTCGAGCGTATTCGCGAGCCCCTGGCGCTCGGTCAGCAGCGCGCCGATCGCCGGTTCGAGCATGTAGTTGATCCATGCGAATGCAAGCTCGGGGCGTTGCGCGCCGCGCGTGACGGCCCAGCAGTCGAGCCACGCGAGCGCGCCTTCTTCCGGGATCACGTAGCCGACGTCCGCGCCCGCACGCCGCAGCAGCTCGACCTGCTGCGTGCCGTAGTTGCCGAACATCAGCGCCGCGCGATGCTGGACGAACAGCGCGGTCGCCTCTTCGGGAAGCGTGTAGTACGTCAGCAGGTTGCGGCGCAGGTCGATCAGCTTGCGCGCGACCGCGAGCGTCTGCGCGGACGACAGCCGAAACGGATCGGAATAGCCGAGCGCGAGCGCGGTGAACGAGAAATTGTGCTGCGCGCTGTTGAAGTCGAGCACCTTGCCGCGATAGCGCGGATTCCACAGCTCGCGCATCGAGCGCGGCGCCGCCGGTACCTGCTTGCGGTCGTAGATCAGCCCCATCGACGAATACGTGAACGGGATCGCGTAGGTCGCGCCGTCCTGCATGAGCCCGCCGATCGCCGCGAGCTGCTGGAAGTTCGGCAACTGCCGCCGCCGGTTCGGGATGCGCGAGAGGTCGATCGGCGCAAGCAGCCGTTCGTGTGCATAGCGCTGGATCTCGGCCGTGTTCGCGGCCAGCACGTCGTACGCCGGCGGCGACGCGCTGTGCATGCGCGACCACAACGCTTCGTCGGAATCGACGAACGTCACTTCGACGTGCGCGTGGAACTGCGTCTCGAACGCGCTGACGACGTCGCCGTCGGCATAGCCGGGCCATGCGAGCACGCGCAGCACGTTGTCGTTGACGGTTTCGGGAGAGGCGGCGAAAGCCGGCAGGACGGGCGCCAGCAAGCCGATTGTCAGTATGACGAGCTGCCTGCGCACGGCTCCGCGGGCACGCATGCGCGCACCGATTCCCCTGATCAATCGGACCCCGTATGAATCGCCCGGCTGCATTCGACTGTCCTTTTTCGAGTCGATGCGATATCACGCAACGAGACCATAAATCGTACGGTCGCGCAATCGGAAGAAGCCGCACGCAGCATGCAGGGTCGCCGGCACCGGCGGATGAATGCGGCAAGTTGCACCGGCCCGCTTCGGGCCGCGACAACGAACGTCAGCGCCAGGCCTGCGTGAACTCGGCGATCACGCGCGACAGGTGCGCACGCATCGCGTCGCGCGCGCCGGTTGCGTCACGCGCCATGATCGCCGCGAAGATTCGCTGGTGATCCTCCTGCGACGCCTCGCGCAGCGCGGTCGAGTGGAAATGCTCCTCGATCTTGTCCCACAGCGGATCGCTGCGCGCGCAGTCCCACATCGCCGTGACCATGTGCAGCAGCACCGTGTTGCCGGTCGACTCGGCAATCCGCAGATGAAACTGGCGATCGGCCGCGTCGTACGCGGCCTTGTCGTCCATCTGCTCGCGCATCGTCGTCAGCGAGAAGAACAGGCGGTCGAGATCGGCGTCCTTGCGTTCGGTCGCCGCGAGCGCCGCGACTTCCGCCTCGATCAGCCCGCGCGCGCGCAGCGTCTCGATCGGCCCCGGGCCGCGCGGTACCTCGAACGTGACCGGCCGCGCGGCATCGGCCGCCGACACGTAGATGCCCGAGCCGATCCGCACTTCGACGATCCCCTGCACCTCGAGCGCGATGATCGCCTCGCGCACCTGCGTGCGGCTGACGCCGAACTGGTCGGCCAGGCTGCGCTCCGACGGCAGTCGCGCGCCGGCCTCGAACGCGCCGGCGGCCACCATCGCGTGAATCTGCCGCGCCAGGCCGATATAGGAGCGGTCCGCGGCGTCGGTGTCGCGGCTGGCGGGCAGGCTGGAAAGATCGGTCATCGAAAGGCTCGCAACGGGCTGGCTGGTGCCTTCGCGGCACCGGATCGCCAAAATGGTACACCAATTTCGGCCCATCTCCGATTCGTCCTGTCGGCCAATCTTGACGGGCAGTCACCGAAGCGTCATGTCTCGCGCACGGGAATCAGACAACTGGTAAACCACTATCCCGCACAACTGGCATACCAATCATAATCCGAACACCGACGACGGGCCGGCACGCTGTCGCCCGGTCGTCCGCGCATGAACCGCCAGCCAGGAGCCGCTCCAGTGAAGATGTCTTTCCGTTGGTACGGCGAGTCCGATCCGGTCTCGCTGCAATACATCCGCCAGATCCCGGGCGTCACGCATATCGTGTCCGCGATCTACGACGAACCGGTGGGCGAAGTCTGGCCCGTGCACAAGATCGATGCGCTGAAGGCGACGATCGAGCGCGCCGGCCTGCAGTTCGAAGTCGTCGAATCGGTGCCCGTGCACGAGGACATCAAGCTCGGCAAGCCGGACCGCGACCGCCTGATCGACCATTACCGGCAGACGATCCGCCATCTCGGCGCGGCCGGCATCCGCGTCGTCTGCTACAACTTCATGCCCGTGTTCGACTGGACGCGCACCGAGCTGTCGAAGACGCTCGACGATGGCTCGACCTGCCTGGCGTTCAGCACCGACGCGGTCGACCGGATCGATCCGAACGACGGCATCGCACTGCCCGGCTGGGATTCGAGCTACCGGCCCGAACAGCTGCAGGCGCTGCTCGCCGACTATCGCGACGTCGACGAAGCCACGCTGTGGGCCAACCTCGAGTACTTCCTGAAGGCGATCATCCCCGTCGCCGAGGAAGCCGGCGTGAAGATGGCGATCCACCCGGACGACCCGCCGCGCCCGATCTTCGGGCTGCCGCGCATCGTGAAGAACCGCGACGATCTCGCGCGGATCCTGCGCATCGTCGATACGCCCGCGAACGGGCTGACGCTGTGTTCGGGCTCGCTCGGCGCGGGTCCGCAGAACGACGTCGAAGCACTGGTACGCGAGTTCGGCGCGATGGGCCGCATCCACTTCGCGCACATCCGCAACGTGAAGGTCGACGCGAACGGCGATTTCGAGGAAACCGCGCACCTGTCGAGCTGCGGCTCGCTCGACATCGCCGCGATCGTGAAGGCGTACCACGACACCGGCTTCACCGGCTACGTGCGCCCCGACCACGGCCGCATGATCTGGGGCGAAACGGGCAAGCCCGGCTACGGCCTGTACGACCGCGCGCTCGGCGCGGTCTACCTGAACGGCCTGTGGGAAGCACTCGCGAAGTTCGACACCACCGCGCACGCGTCACGCTGATCCGCCCATCGAGGCGGCCGGCGCTGCGGATCGCCGGCCGCCCGTCACGACATTCCGCACGGAGACACCGCATGCCACGCATCCGATGGGCCATGATCCTGATGTGCTTCCTGGCCAACGTCATCAACTTCATCGACCGCGCGAACCTCGCGATCGCGGCGCCCAGCATCCGCGCCGACCTCGGCCTCGACGCGGTCGGCATGGGGCTCGTGCTGAGCGCGTTCTTCTGGACCTATGCGTTCCTGCAATTGCCGGCCGGCTGGTTCATCGACAAGGTCGGCGTGCGCGTGAGCCTCGCGCTGGCCGTCTGCTGGTGGTCGGTGTTCACCGTCGCGACGGGCGCCGCGCGCGGCCTCGCGCAACTCGTCGGCGTGCGGCTGATGCTCGGCGTCGGCGAAGCAGCCGCGATCCCGTCGTTCGCGAAGGTCGCGTTCAACTGGTTCCCGCGCAGCGAACGCGGGCTCGCGAGCAGCATCTTCGACAGCGGCTCGCGCGTCGGCTCCGCGCTGTCGCTGCCGCTCGTCGCGTGGCTGATCTCGATCGTCGGCTGGCGCGGATCGTTCGTGATCACGGGCGGCATCGGCATCGTGTGGGCACTCGCGTGGTGGTTCGTCTATCGCGACCCGGAACGCTACCGCGCGATCGCACCCGATGCCGTCGATGCGCTGCTCGCGCAACGCGGCGCACCGGCCGTTGCGGCCGCAACCGATGGCCCGAAGGTGTCGTGGCTCGACCTGTTCCGCTACCGCACCGTGTGGGGCATGATGATCGGCCTGTTCTGCCTGAACTTCGCGATCTACTTCTTCATCACGTGGTTCCCGAGCTACCTTCTGCAGTCGCGCGGCTTCTCGCTCGCGTCGCTCGGCACGTGGGGCATGCTGCCCGCGCTGCTCGCGATTCCCGGCGGCTGGCTCGGCGGCTACGTGTCGGACAGCCTGTTCCGCCGCGGCTGGAGCGCCACCGCTGCGCGCAAGACCTGCCTCGTGCTCGGGATGCTGCTGTCGTCGTCGATCGCGCTGTCGGCGTTCGTCGAAAACGTATGGGCGTGCCTCGCGCTGTTCGCACTCGCGTATGCGAGCCTGTCGTTCGCGGGCGCCAACGTGTGGACGCTCGTCGGCGAAATCGCGCCGACGCCCGCGCACGTCGCGTCGATCGGCGGCATCCAGAACTTCGCGGGCAATCTCGCGGGGATCTTCATCACGACCTTCACGGGCGTGATGCTGTCGATCACGAAAGGCTCGTTCGCGGTGCCGCTCGCGGTGGCCGGCGCACTGTGCGTGGTGGGCGCGCTGTCGTACCTGTTCATCGTCGGCAAGGTCGAGCCGCTGCCGCCGCTGCGTGGCGGTGCGAACGGGCGGAATGCGGCGCCGAACGCGGCCTGACGCTTCGGGAACGCGCGGCCGCCGGCCCCCGCGCTTTCCTTTTCGGGCCGCCCGTCGGACAATGTCCCGCGCCTCGCCCGCGCGGCGCCGCTCCGGCCCGCGCGTGGAGACGGTGCGCTCCGCCCACGCCGATGAAACGCTACGAAACCCTCGCCCACACGATCGCCGAAGAAATCCGCAACGGCAACCTCGCGGTCGGCACGCGCCTGCCGTCGCTGCGGCAGATCATCGCGCAACACGGCGTGAGCCAGTCCACGGTGTTTCGCGCGTATTACCTGCTCGAACAGTGGGGGTTGATCCGCGCACGCGAACGCTCGGGCTACTACGTCGCGCCGGGCGCCAGGCCGGAGCCGGAGCCGGAGCCGGGGCCCGCCGCGAAGCGCCGCGCGAGCCGCGCCGGCGCCACGCGCAAGGTCGACATCAGCAGCCTCGTGTTCTCCGTTCTCGATGCCGCCACGCAGCCCGGCATCGTGCCGCTCGGCTCCGCATTCCCCGCGCCTCAACTGTTTCCGCTGCCGCGGCTGGCGAAGTCGCTCGCGCAGGCTACGCGGCTCGTGAGCCCGTGGAGCACGGTCGTCGACCTGCCGCCCGGCAACGAGGCGCTGCGCCAGCAGATCGCGCGACGCTATCTCGCCACCGGCATCTCGCAGCCGATCGACGAGATCGTCGTCACGAACGGCGCGCTCGAAGCGCTGAACCTGTGCCTGATGGCCGTCACGCGGCCCGGCGACGTCGTCGCGGTCGAAGCGCCCGGCTTCTATGCCGCACTGCAGGCGATCGAACGGCTCGACCTGCGCGCGGTCGAGATTCCCGTCGATCCGCGCACGGGCCTCGATCTCGATGCGCTTGCAAACGCACTCGACCGGCACGACATCCGCGCGTGCTGGTTCATGACCAATTTCCAGAATCCGACCGGCGTCACGCTGTCCGCCGACAAGAAACGTGCGCTCGTCGAGCTGCTCGCGGCGCGCGAGGTGCCGCTGATCGAGGACGACGTGTACGGCGAGCTGCATTTCGGCCCCGACTATCCGCTGCCCGCACGTGCGTTCGATCGACACGGCCTCGTGATGCACTGCAGTTCGTTCTCCAAGACGCTTGCGCCCGGCTACCGGATCGGCTGGGCCGCCGCCGGCCGCTTCGCCGAGAAGGTGCAGCGGCTCAAGCTGATGACGACGCTGTCGGCGAGCATTCCCGCTCAGGCCGGCATCGCGAACTATCTCGAGCACGGCGGCTACGACCGCCATCTGCGCAAGCTGCGCGGCGCGTTGCACGCGCAGCTCGACCGGATGGACGACGCGCTGCGGCGCTGGCTGCCGCCCGGCGTCGAATGGGTGCGGCCCGACGGCGGCTACTTCCTGTGGCTCGCGTTTCCCGACGCGATCGACGCGATGGAACTGCATCGCCAGGCGATCGCACGCGGGATCAGCTTCGCGCCGGGGCCGCTGTTTTCGGCAGCGCACGGCTTCGAGCGCTGCGTGCGCGTGAACTTCGGCCATCCGTGGAGCCGCGACATCGAGCGCGCGATCCGCGTGCTCGGCGAGCTGGTCGCGCAGCCGTCGGTCCGCAAGGGCGGTTGAATCTCACCCGGCGCGCACCGCCTGCGTCACGGTGATGCGCGCAATCCGCACGCGGGTTACAGTGCTGATCCCGCCGCCCTTCACGATTGCCCATGAGTCAACTGCCCTACCTCGATCACGACGCGCTGTTGAAACTGACTGCTGAAGCCGCGCACATCACGCAGTCGTGCATCTGCACGAAAACGCCGCTCGCCGGATGGACGACCCTGCCACTGTCGCTGCAGGACGCGCAACTGACCGAAGTCGCCACGCTCGCGCCGCCCGACGAGACGGAGCCGACCTACGCCGAACATCAACCGGCCGGCACGCACTACGCGTCGGACGACGCACCGATCGCACTGCGCCATTTCCCGTACAACCGCTGCACCGTCAACCGCTGCCGCTCGTGCGGGCGCCTGTTCCTGCGCTACCAGGAAGGCGGCGGTTACTTCATCGACCAGCGCATCCGCACGCTCGATCCGGCGCTCGTCGTCGACGCCGCCGTATAAACGCCCGCCCCGGGCATGCCCGCACGCATGCCCGGCCCACGTCGGCGTCACGCCGGCCATCTGCTGCGCCCTTTTCGTCCCCATCTGCTGCTTGTCCCGCCGCACCGCGTTCCCTACGCTGTCTCCGGTTGCCTGACACCCGTCGCAACGTCTGTCCCGAGCCGCACGCTCCGCGCCACGGCTCCTCTCGCGTATCACGTCATGTACCGATATACCGATTTCGACCGGGCGCTCGTGCACAGCCGCGCCGCCCAGTTCCGCGACCAGCTCGAGCGCTGGCAGCACGGCACGCTCAGCGAAGACGCGTTCCGGCCGCTGCGGCTGCAGAACGGCTGGTATGTGCAGCGCCACGCGCCGATGCTGCGCGTCGCCGTGCCGTACGGCGAACTGTCGAGCGCGCAGCTTCGCGTGCTCGCGCGGATCGCGCGCGACTACGACGTGCCCGACGACGCCACCTACCGCGCCGCGCGCGACGCACAGGCGCTGCTCGGCACATTGCGCCTGCCGACCCGCAGCGCGCACTTCACGACGCGCACCAACGTGCAGTTCAACTGGATTCCGCTCGCGAAAGCGGCCGACGTGATGGACCTGCTCGCGACCGTCGACATGCACGGCATCCAGACGAGCGGCAACTGCATCCGCAATATTTCGTGCGACGAGCGCGCGGGCGTCGCGCCGGACGAAATCGCCGATCCGCGCCCGTTCGCCGAAGTGATGCGCCAGTGGACGACGCTGCACCCCGAATTCGCGTTCCTGCCGCGCAAGTTCAAGATCGCGATCACCGGTGCCACCGAAGACCGCGCGGCGACCGACTGGCACGACGTCGGGTTGCGGCTCGTGCGCAACGACGCAGGCGAACTCGGCTTTCGCGTCAGTGTCGGCGGCGGGATGGGCCGCACGCCGATGATCGCTACGCTGCTGCGCGCGTTCCTACCGTGGCAGCACGCAATGAACTACATCGAGGCGATCGTCCGCGTGTACAACCGCTACGGGCGCCGCGACAACAAGTACAAGGCGCGCATCAAGATCCTCGTGAAGACCGAGGGGCAGCGCTATATCGACGACGTCGAGGAAGAGTTCCGCCAGATCGTCGACCTCGACGGCGGCCCGCACACGATCCCGCAGGCCGAGTTCGACCGCATCGCCGCGTCGTTCGTCCCGCCACGGCTCAAGCCGCGCACGCTCGACATGTCCGATGCGGATGCGCGCGTGTCCGCGCAGGCGGCCCGCCATCCGGCATTCACACGCTGGCTCGCGCGCAACGTCGCCGAACATCGCGATCCGGCGCTGCGCATCGTCACGCTGTCGTTCAAGCGCCGCCTGCAGGCCCCCGGCGACGCATCGCCGGACCAGCTCGACGCGCTCGCCGATCTCGCCGACCGCTTCTCGGCCGGCGAGGCGCGCGTCACGCACACGCAGAACGTCGTGCTGCCGTGGGTGCACGTCGACGACCTGTTCCTGCTGTGGGAGAACGCCCGTGCGATCGGGCTCGCGAGCGCGAACGTCGGGCTGCTGACTGACATGATCGCGTGCCCGGGCGGCGATTTCTGCGCGCTCGCGAACGCGCGCTCGATCCCGATCGCCGACGCGATCACCGAGCGTTTCCAGGATCTCGACCTGCTGCACGACATCGGCGACATCGACCTGCACATCAGCGGCTGCATCAATTCGTGCGGGCATCATCACAGCGGCCACCTCGGCATCCTCGGCGTCGACAAGGACGGCGCGGAGTGGTACCAGGTCACGCTCGGCGGGTCGGACGGCTCGGCCGCGAGCGGCCCCGCGCGGCCGGGCAAGGTCATCGGCCCGTCATTCGCGGCTGACGAGATCGTCGATGTCGTCGACGCGATCGTCAATGCATACCTCGACGCGCGGATCGATACGAACGGCCGCAGCGAACGATTCATCGACACGGTGCGCCGCATCGGCGCGGAACCCTTCAAGGCCGCCGCGAACGACGCGCGCCACTCGGCGGAGCACGCATGAACCAGGAAACGTCCAACGCACACGCACGCATCCGCCTGCTGACGCCGGCCGAACACGCCGGCGACACGCCGCTGCACGACGACACGACGCTGATGATCGGCAACGACGAAGAATTGCCGCCGCTCGCGTCTCGGATCGCTCGTGCCGCGCGCATCGACCTGCAGTTTCCGTCGTTCACCGACGGCCGCGCGTACAGCCAGGCGTACCTGCTGCGCAAGCGCTACGGTTTCACGGGTGACCTGCGCGCGACCGGCGAAGTGCTGGTCGACCAGTTGCTGCTGATGGAACGCACGGGGTTCTCGAGCGCCGTGCTCGGCGACGATACCGACATCGTGGCCGCACGGCGACAACTCGACCGGTTTCCGGGTTTCTATCAACGCGATGCGAGAACGGTCACGCCGCCGCAGAACGCGGCAGCGCCGGCCGGAAAATGAAACGGGCGGCACGCTGGCCGCCCGTACAAAGCACCGGAAGCAATCCGGCCGGTGCCCGCCGCTGACGCGGGCGCCGGCGTTCAGCGTGCCGCCACCGGCTTGCCGAACGCGCCGAGGATCTTCTTCTCGAGCGCGATGTAGTCGCGGCCGAAGTGGTGATCGCCCTGCGTCTTGATCACGTCGGCGCCCGTGTTCGCGAGCGCCGGGCACATCGTGTCCTTCTCTTCCGCGCCATAGAAGCACTGCACGAGCGGCGGCGGCACCTTCGCGATTTCAGGCGCGACCTTCAGCGCATTCTCGCTCGCGGGCATGCCGAGCCAGCCCGTCACGCGGATCTGGAAATCGGCGGCCGGTGCGAAGCCGAGCAGCGACATCACCACGACCTTGTCACGCAGGTCGGCCGGCAGCCGGTTGTACGCGAACGGCATCACGTCCGCGCCGAACGAGTAGCCGACCAGCGCCACGCGGCTCGCATGCCAGCGCGCCGCGTACGTGCGCATCACGCGTGCGAGATCGTGGCTCACCTGCGCAGGCGGCTTCTCGCTCCAGAAATAGCGCAGGCTGTCGATGCCGACCACCGACACGCCGTCGCGCTGCAGCGCCTCGGCGATCGTCTTGTCGAGATCGCGCCAGCCGCCGTCGCCCGAGATCACGATCGCCAGCCGGTCGCTGCCGCCCTTGGCCGGCAGCTCGACGAGCGGCAGGTCCGACACGTCGAGTTCGGCATTGCTGCTGGTGTCGCGCAGGTGCGCCGTCACGAGCGGCACGAGCTTCGTGTTGTCGCCCGCGGCCGCCGTTTCGACGAAGCCCGGCATCGCGCGGCGCACGATCGTCGGATCGGGCGGGCACGGCTTGAAGCGCGGATCGAGCTTCGCGGCCGGGCCGACCGATACGACGCCGGCGATCGTGTTCTCCGGCGCCATCGACAGGATCTGCTTCGCGATCGCACCGCCCTGGCCCACGCCCGCGACGATCGGCGTGAAGTAGCGCGACGACTGCGCGAGACGTTCGAGCTGGTGGCTGACCGCCTCGGCGTCGCCGTCGAGGTGGTGGCAGGTCTCCTGCTTCGCCGCGAGATTCATCGCGTAACGCTCGGAATCGACGCCGACCGTCATCGCCCCGGCTTTCGCCAGCGCATCGGCCGCCTGCTGATCGGCGGCATTCCAGCCGGCCTCGCGCGAGAACAGCACGACGAATCCGCGCAGCGGCCCGCTCGGCCGGGTTACGGTGACGGGCCCATAGCGGCCGCCCGACACGGTTTCGGCTTTCACAGCGGCCGGCTGCGTGGCGCACGCGGCGCCGGCCAGCATCATTCCCGCGCAGGCGGCTGCCGCCCGCGCGATTCCCTTCTTCAAACTCATGAGCGCCGACCTCCAGCCAGCAATGACAGATCCGCGAGCGTGACGAACACGCCGACCGTGCCCGAGGCTGCGAGGTAACGCGGCTCCCAGTGCGGTTCGAACTTGCTCTTGAATGCGCGCAAGCCGCGGAAGTTGTAGAAGCGGCCGCCGAAGCGCCAGACCATCAGCCCGATCCGGTGCAACGGCGACGGCATCTTCGCCGCCCCCATCCCCGAGAACGGCGCGATACCCAGGCTCAGCTTGCGGAAACCCGCTTCCTTCAGATGCAGCGCGAGCTGCGTAAACAGATACTCCATCGCGTACGGCGACGCGTCCGGCAGATGGCGCATCACGCCGACCGTCGCCTCGGTATTGAGGTCGGTCGTCATGAACGTGACGAACGCGATCGGCTTGTCGGCCTGGCGCACGAGCATCACCGACTGCGTCGCGAGATAGCCGTCGTGGAACGCGGCCACCGAGAAGCTCTTCTCCCGTGCATCGCGGCTGTCGAGCCAGCCGTCCGAGATGTCGCGCAGCGCCGGCAGCGCGGCCGGCACGTCGCCCGGCGCGATCACCTCGACCGTCAGCGCGTCCTTGTCGCCGCGGCGCAGCGCGTAGCGCAGGTGCGACCGGTTCGAACCCTTCAGGTCGAACTGGTCGAGCGCGATATGCGCTTCCTCGCCGAGCTTCATCAGCGTGAGGCCCGCGTCGAGATACAGCGGCAGCGCATTCGCCCGCACCTGGTAGAACGCCGCGCGGCCGCTGTGCGCGTGCGCGAGCGCGATGAACTTGCTGATCAGCGCCGGCCACTCCTCGCGCGGCCCGACCGGGTCATGCAGTGCGGCCCACGTGCGGCCGTTCTTCGCGTACATCAGGAACGCCTGGCGCGATTCCGAGAACAGGAACGACTTGTCGCCCATCAGCGCGAGGCCCGCATCGCTGCACTCCTGCGCGCGAATGATCCGTTCGGCGTCGAACAGGTCCTGCGGCACGGGCTTCACGAAGCGGCCGGGCGCCGGACGCAGCAATTGCCACAGCGCGAACAGTGCGACGAACACGCCGGATGCGAGCGTCGCGCGCAGCGCCCGCGGCGCGCGCGCATCGAACGAGAAATGCGACCACAGTTCGCGCGTGTACGGCACATCGCGGAACGCGAAGAACAGCACCCATACGGCCAGTATCAGCACCATCGTCACCGACACGAACCAGCTCACCGTGAAGCGCTCCGCGAGCAGCGACGAATGGCGGTTGAAACGGCGGCGGCTGACGAGCAGCAGCACGAGCAGCGTGCCGAGCACGCCGGCCTCGACGAACGCGAGGCCCTTCGCGAGCGACAGCGCGAGGCTCGCGAGCGTCAACGCGAAGGTCATCCACCACGCGCCGTCGAGCCGCCGCAGCAGCCCGCGCGCGACGAACAGCAGCGCGACGCCGAGCACGCTGCAAATCACCTGCGAGCCTTCAAGCACCCACAACGGCACGATATGGCGCAGGATCGCGATCCGGTGCCAGAACGCGGGCGTCGCGCTCGAGATCACCAGCATCCCGCCGACCGCGAACGTCACGAGGCTCAGGAACACCGGTGCGAGCTGCGACACGCGCACGGCCTGCCGCGTGACGAGCCGGCGCCGCAGCGCGCGGCCCTCGAAGCCGGCCAGCAGGCCGGCCGACAGCACGAGCGGCACGCCGAAATAGATCGCGCGATAGGCGATCAGCGCGGCGACCATCGCGTGCGCGGGCACTTCGCGGCCGAGCGTGAACACCATCGCGGCTTCGAACACGCCGATTCCGCCCGGCGTATGGCCGATCATCCCGAGCAGCAGCGCGGCCGCGTAGACGGTGATGAAGGTCGGAAAGCCGACCGGTGCGGCCGGCAGCAGCACCCACAGCGTCAGGCCCGCGGCGACGACGTCGAGCACCGCGTAGACGACCTGCGCGACGAGATCGCGCCGCGCGGGCACGTCGAACGACAGCCACTTGAAGCGCGTGACGACCGGGCGCGCGGTGTTGCCGCACATCACGACCATCGCGGCCAGCACCACGAGCAGCGCGGCGCCGCCCCACGTGAGCACGCCGGGCGCGACGTGCAGCATCGCGGCGAGCGCCTCGGGCACGCAGACCATGCCGACCGCCGTCATCAGCACCATCGCCAGCGCCAGCGTACCGCTCGTGAACACCGTCATCCGGCCGATCTGCGCGGGCGTGACGCCCGACACGCCGTACACGCGGGCGCGAACCGCGCCGCCCGTCAGCGCGCCGAAGCCGGTTGCGTTGCCGAGCGCGGAACCGGCGATCGCGCCGATCCACAACGCGACGCGCGGCACCTTCGCGGCGACATAGCGCAGGCCGACCGCGTCACGGGCGACGAGTGCGAGATAGCTGAGGGCCGTCGCGGCCAGCGATGCGCCCCACTCGCCGACGGACATGTGACGCAACTCGCGGATCACCGACCGGTAGTCGACGGATTCCGACAGATGCTGGAAGACCACGATCAGCAGCAGGCCGATACCGAGCGCGAGCAGCGGCGACAGCACGCGCTCGTTGCGGATCAACGCCCGGGCACGGGCGATCACCGCCGCGGCACGGCCGGGCGAACCTGAGTGGCGGGAAGACATAAGTTGTTCAGTGGTGGTGCATAGCGTGTCGCGGCGCAAGAGAGCCAGGCGGCGACGAATCTGGTTGTTCTGCGTGGGCGGCCGGCCGAAAGGCAAGGCTGGCAGCGCCTGGATCAGAACTTTCAAGTATACGGAATTTATATTACAGAATCTTTCACGTCGGCTTTGTGCCGATTTGTGGTTTCTCGCACATCAAAAACGCATAAAGAAACAGCGTCCAACGAACGCAAGGTGCGCATCATACCGGGAACCGCGGCGGTTTTTTCATCAGATGAATGACTTGCGATGCATTTGGGAGAAATCTGCCGGACGACGCCCGGCGGGCGAGGATGAACACGGGTTGGCGCGGGGTGTTTCGGGAATGGGGACGGGTTGATCCGGGGCGCCCGTCCGCGCACTTCATCAGTGCAGAGACACTCGGCTCGCCTCACTTTCTCCGCTCACGCTCCCCCAACGCGATCGCCTTGTAGTCGTACGTCGGATAGAACTCCGTTCTGTAAGCCCCCCACGCCGTATCCTCGAGCACGCGATTGACTTCGCGCAGCCGCGACGCCGGCAGCCGCAGCACGACGATCTGCCCGATCCCCATCGTCACGGTCCAGCTCACCACTTCGACGCCCGGCGGCGGAAACGCCTTGTAGAACCCCTGCTTCGCGAGTTGCGCATTCAGCTCGGCAAGCGGGCGCGACTGGTCGTGTTTCAGGAAAACCGTCAGCAATATTGCGTTGTCAGGCGTCGCAGCCGCCGAGCCGGCCGGCAGGGTCGACGTCTGGGTCTGGCCGATGGCTGGTGCGCTGCAGATCGCGGCGCCGGCCAGCGCCGCGGCAATCACAAGGGTTCGAATCGGGAAATGCGGGGATGCCGTCATGACGCGACTCCATGGCTTCGTGGCTGGAGCCGCCATCATGCACCGCCAGCGCCATCGCTGCAGCCGGCCGATGCGATTACGGCACGTCCGCGCCGTCGCGCTCGCGCAGCACGTCGATGAACGCGCGCAGCTTGGCCGGCACGTGTTTGCGATTCACGTAGTAAAGCCACATCGGCGGCAGCGTCCGGCACGCACCGGGCAGCACCTCGACGAGCGTGCCGTCGCGCAGGTCCTGCTCGATCCGCTCGCGTACGAACGCGAACGCGATGCCGACACCGGCGCGCGCCGCGTCGATCACCGCATCGTCGTCGTTCGTCACGAACACGCCGTCCGGATCGAGATCGACGTCGCGTCGCCCGTCGTGCAGCAGCCATTTGTGCAGGCGTCCGCTCTCCGAAAACCGGAAACGGATGCACGCATGCCGCGCGAGCGCGGCGATCGACTCGGGCGTGCCGTGCCGCGCAAGATAGGCCGGAGACGCGACCAGCGCACACGTCAGCGCAGGCGCGATCCGAACGCCGATCATGCCCGGCTGCAATCGGTCGGCCAGGCGAATCCCCGCGTCGAAGCCATCCTTTGCGATGTCGACGAGCTCGTTCTCGTAGCGAATTTCGAGCCGGACTTTCGGATAGCGCTCGCGGAACGTGGCGAGCACCGGCGCGATCACGAGCAAGCGCGCGAGCGGCAGCGCGGTCACGCGCAGCAGCCCGTTCGGCTCGCTGCGCGCATCCTTCAGTTCGTCGCGTGCCTGCCTGACCTGCCGGTACGCGGGTTCGGTCTGCCGCCAGTAGCGCTGGCCGGCTTCCGTGAGGCTCACGCCGCGCGTGCTGCGGTTGAACAGCTTCACGTTGAGTTCGCCCTCGAGTTGCCCGATCGCCAGGCTGACGGCTGCCGGCGTCAGGCCGAGCGCGGCGGCGGCGCGCGTGAAGTTGCCGGCCGTCGCGACGGTCATGAACACGTGCAGCCCGGCCATTGGATCGCGTCTGCTCATCGTCCGTCCATCATTAAAAAAACTTGAAACTGCTTCGAGCGGAATGCGGATTCTCCCATATACCGCAACTGCCTACACTGGCGCTGTCGTCCCCTCGGAGCCTCACATGAACCCGCTCACCGCTGCATGCCCCGTGCCGCTCGCCGTCGCCCGCAGCACGATCGACGCGGCGCTCGCGCATGCCGCATCGCTGCAGGTGGCCGGCGTCGCGATCGCCGTCGTCGATGCCGGCGCGAACCTGCTCGCGTTCGTGCGCACCGACGACTGTTTTCTCGGCGCGATCGATCTCGCGCAGCGCAAGGCGCTGACGGCCGTCCGCTTTCGCGCGTCGACCGGCGCGCTCGGCGCGATGTCGGGCGACGGTCCGCTGCGCGGCATCGAACACAGTCACGGCGGGCTCGTCACGTTCGGCGGCGGCGAGCCGCTCGTCGACGGCGACGGGCGCTGCGTCGGCGCGATCGGCATCTCGGGCGGCAGCGTCGACGAAGACACCGCGATCGCGCAGCACTGCCGCGACCATTTTCAGGCAACCCTTCACTCCACAAGGTAAGCAGATGACACGGAAACGCATCCTCATCACCGGCGCGGGCACGGGCTTCGGCCGCGAAGTCGCGCTGCGCCTCGCCGAGCGCGGCCACGACGTGACGGCCGGCGTACGCACCGCCGTCGAGATCGACGCACTGACGGACGCCGCCGCGCAGCGCGGCACCGCGTTGCGCGCGGTGAAGCTCGACGTCACGTCGGCCTACGATCGCGCCCGCGCCGCCGAACTCGACATCGACGTGCTCGTGAACAACGCGGGCGTCGGCGAAGCCGGCGCGCTCGTCGACCTGCCGGTCGAGATCGTCCGCGAGTTGTTCGACGTGAACGTGTTCGGGCCGCTCGAACTCACGCAGCAGATCGCACGCGGGATGCTCGCGCGCAAGCACGGCAAGATCGTGTTCGTGTCGTCGATCGCCGGGTTGATCACGGGGCCGTTCACCGGCGCGTACTGCGCGTCGAAGCACGCGGTCGAATCGGTGGCCGAGGCGATGCACGCGGAACTGGCGCCGCACGGGATCAAGGTCGCGGTCGTGAACCCGGGCCCGTACCGCACGGGCTTCAACGACCGGATGATGGAAACGGCACGGCGTTGGCACGACCCGTCCGTCCATACCGTGACGCCCGAGCGGCTGACGTTCCCGCTCGAACAGCACGATCCGGAGGAAATGATCGCGAAGATGGTCGACGTGATCGACCGCGACGGCGGCGCGTTCCGCAACCTGCTGCCGGCCTCGTCGGAAGCGTTCGTGCGCGCCGAGCAGGCGCGTGCGTGGGAGCGGCAGCAGTAACCGGCCGGCGAAGCGGCGGACAACCGTCCGCCGCATACGTGGAAAATGCGCGCCGTCCTCCGGGGAAGAGAACAGCTCCGCACCCTGCTCGCGCCCGCTTGAAGAAACGGCGCGCGCCGGCTGCGAAACGAACCGGCCGGCGCCCGCGCCTGTGCTACGCTGCGACGATCGATTCCCGCCTGCGGCCGCTACGCCGCCAGCCGAGTGCAAGCGGCATGCCCGCCGCCGCGAAGGACAACGCCAGAATGAAAATGACTTCGCTGAAGAAGATGCCGATTTTCAGCGGCGATGCGCCGGAAACGGTCCGGATAGCCGTCACGCTGCTGACGGGCGCGTGGTGCATCTTCGCGTACCGGGTCGCCGTGTTCGAGTCGGAGATCGTCCCAGCCCTGCTCGGCCGCTTCTCGCGCGACGCGTTCGGCACCAGGCTCGTCCAGATGCTCGCGACGATGTTCATCGCGCTCGCCGTCGTCCTCGCGCTGCTCGTCGTGCAGATCGCGCGCCGGAAGAACTGGGCGCGCATCACGATGATCGGGCTGGTCGTCGCCACGCTGGCCATGATGGCATTCGCGGCCGCCCACCGACCGTCCGATTTCCTGAGCACCGTCTACTGTCTTTTCGTGCTGGCGACCTTGCTGTTGCTGTCGCGCTCGAGCCGGCAGTGGTTCGGCCGCCCGCAACCGGACGATCAGGCGTAACCCGCCCGGCGCGCGTCGCCGGAGATCAATACACGTCGCGCATGTAGCGCCGCGCCTTCGAAAGCCGCGCGACGTAGTCGTTCGCGGCCTCGTCCGACATGCCGCCGTGCCGGGCGACGATCGCCTTCAGCGCCATGTCGACGTCCTTGGCCATCCGCGCGGCATCGCCGCACACGTAGAAGTGCGCGCCGTCCTCCAGCCATGCGAACAGCTCGGCGCCCTGCTCGCGCATCCGGTCCTGCACGTAGATCTTGTCGGCCTGGTCGCGCGAGAACGCGAGGTCGAGCCGCGTGAGGAAGCCGCTGTCGTGCATCGCGCCCAGCTCGTCGCCGTAGTAGAAGTCGGTCTGCGCGTGCTGCTCGCCGAAGAACAGCCAGTTGCGCCCGCGTGCGCCGCGCGCCTGCCGCTCGTGCAGGAAACCGCGGAACGGCGCGACGCCGGTGCCGGGGCCGACCATCACGATCGGCACGTCGCCGTTCACCGGCGGACGGAAATGCGCGGATTTCTGCACGAACACCGGCACGCGGCCGTCGTGCGCGCGATCGGCGAGGAACGTCGACGCGACGCCTTTGCGTGCGCGCCGGCCGTTGTGATAGCGCACGGCCGACACGGTCAGGTGGATCTCGCCCGCGTGCGCGCTCGGGCTCGACGCGATCGAATAGAGACGCGGCTGCATGCGTTTGAGCATGCCGACCAGTTCCGTACCCGACAGATCGACCGGGTATTCGTGCAGCACATCCGCAAGCTGTTGCCCCCACAACCATTGCTTGAGGTCGGCCTTGCGATCTTCGCCGAGCAGCGACTTCAGCGCGCCGTTCGTGCTGCGCGACGCGATGAAAGCCAGCGTGTCCGGATGCGGGCGCGTGATGTCGAAGTGGTGCGCGAGCGCTTCGCCGAGCCGGATGTCGCCAACGCCCGGCACCGACACGGGTGCATCGGCCTTCAGCGCGGTGACCGACAGCAGCTCGTCGACCAGTTCCGGGCAGTTGGTCGGCCACACGCCGAGCGCGTCGCCGGTTTCGTATTCGAGGTTCGCCCCTTCGGTCGACAACGACACGTAGCGCGTATCCTTCGCGGCGCCCGGGCGGTTCAGCCGCAGGTTCGCGACGAGCTTCGACGGCGCCGGATGCGCCTTCGTCGGCAGCAGCCCCGACGCGCTCATCCCGCCGGACGGCACCGCGTGCAGCGCGGCATCGGCCTCCTTGATCCGCGCGACGACGCGCTCGAGCCACTGGTCGGCATCGCGCTGGAATTCGACGTCGCAATCGACGCGCGCGCACAGGCGTGCCGCGCCGAGTTCCGCGAGCCGCGCATCGAGCCGGCGGCCGTGGCCGCAGAACTGGTCGTAGTTGCGGTCGCCGAACGCGAGCACTGCGAAATGCACGCCGTCGAGGCGCGCAGCGCTGCCGGCCTGCAGCGCGTCCCAGAATTCGGTGCCGTTGTCGGGCGCATCGCCGTCGCCGAACGTGCTCGTCATCAGCAGCACGTATTGCGCACCGGCGAGCGACGCGACCGGATAGTCGGACATGCATGCGGTGCGGATCTCGAAGCCCGCGTTCATCAATTGCGTTGCGTAATCCTCGGTCAGCGATTCGATGTTGCCGGTCTGCGACGCCCACAGCAGCACGACCTTCGGGCGCGCGCGCACGATGCGCACGCCGCCGGCGGCAGCGGTGTCGGCCGGCAGTCCAGGCGTCGCGGCGATCTGCGCACCGGCAGGCAGCGAGCGGCTGAACAGCCCCGCAAGCATCCCGTCGAGCCAGAACCGCACGGGCGGCGTCAACGGTGCGCCGGCCGGCAGCACGGGCACGCCGCCTTCGCGACGGCCGACGCTCGCCTTCAGCCCGCTGACGAGGCCGGCCACGTACAGCCGCTCGGTGTCGGTCAGCGGCGGCGGCGCGAGATCGGCGACGCCGAGTGCGGCCGCGAAAGTGTCGATGTCTGCCATGTCGAATTCCTGTGAAGCCGCGATCGGCGAGATCGCAGGCGCGGGCGGTGCATCGTCCTCGCCTGCGTCCAAGCGCGCCGTGTCGTCGCCGGCGGACGCGAACGCATCCGTGTCGACGCGTCGCAGCGCGACCGCGCAGTATTTCAGTTCGGGTTGCTGAGATTCCGGATCGATCGCGTCGTTCGTCACCGCGTTGATGCACAGGTCGTCGCCGTACACGTCGTTCCAGTGCATCGGCGCGAAGCAGTTGCCGCGCTGCACGCGTTCGGTCACGACGGCCGGCAACACCGCGCGTCCGCGCACCGAGCGGATTTCGACGCTGTCTTTCGCGGCGATGCCGAGCGCGCTTGCATCGTCGGGATGCAACTCGACGAACGGGCGCGGGTTCAGCTTGTTCAGCATCGCGACCTTGCCCGTCTTCGTCATCGTGTGCCATTGATGCTGCAGCCGGCCGGTGTTCAGCACGATCGGGAACGTGCCGTCGGGCAGCTCGGCCGGATCGACGTGCGGCCGGGCGAAGAAGCGCGCCTTGCCCGACGGCGTCGGGAACGCGACGCGCGGTGCCTCGTTGCCGTCGGCGGCCGCGCGCAGCGTCTGGCTCACGCCGTCGTTCAGGTAGCGGATCGGGTGCCGCTCGCGCGCGGTGCCCGGCGCGACCGGCCATTGCACCGGGCCGTCGCGCAGCGCCGCGTGGCTCGCGCCGCGCAGGTCGTAGCCGGTCGCCGGATTCGAGAAACGCACGATCTCGTCGAACACGTCGGCCGCCGACGCATAGTCGAACGCATCGCCGAAGCCCATCGCACGCGCGACTTCCGCGACGATGCGCCAGTCGGGCAGCGCGTCGCCGGGCGGCGCGACCGCCGCACGCATCAGCGTCATGTTGCGCTCGGAGTTGACCATCACGCCGTCGCCCTCGGCCCACAGCGCGCCGGGCAGCAGGATGTCCGCGTAGCGGTTGGTCTCGGTGTCGAGGAACGCGTCCTGCGCGATCACGAGTTCCGCGGCCTGCAGCCCGGCGATCACATTCTGCCGGTTCGGCACGGTCGCGACCGGGTTCGTGCAGACGATCCAGCACGCCTTGATGTCGCCGGCCGCCATCCGCGAGAACAGGTCGACCGTGCCGTGCCCCGTCTCCTTGCGCAGCGTGCCGGAAGGCACGCGCCAAAGATGCTCGACGTAGCGGCGATCGTCGTCGGACAGCACCGAGCGCTGGCCCGGCAGGCCCGGCCCCATGTAGCCCATCTCGCGCCCGCCCATCGCGTTCGGCTGGCCGGTCAGCGAGAACGGGCCGCTGCCGGGGCGGCAGATCTTGCCCGTCGCGAGATGCAGGTTGCAGATCGCGTTGGTATTCCACACGCCGTGCGTGCTCTGGTTGAGCCCCATCGTCCAGCAGCTCATCCATTCCTGCGCGTCGCCGATCCATTGCGCAGCCGTGCGCAGGTCGGCTTCCGCGAGCCCCGTGATCGCCGCGACGCGCTCGGGCGTGTAGTCGGCGAGGAACGCGGGCATCGCGTCCCAGCCTTCCGTGTACGCGTCGATGAACGCGGCATCGGTGCGGCCGTTCGCATGCAGCAGGTGCAGCAGGCCGTTGGCCAGCGCGAGATCGGTGCCCGGCCGGATCTGCAGGAACAGGTCGGCCTTGTCGGCGGTGCCGGTGCGGCGCGGATCGACGACGATCAGCTTCGCGCCGGCCTTCACGCGATCCATCATCCGCAGGAACAGGATCGGATGGCAATCGGCCATGTTCGCGCCGGTCACGAAGAACAGGTTCGCGCGATCGAAGTCCTGGTACGACCCGGGCGGGCCGTCCGCGCCGAGCGACTGCTTGTAGCCGGTGCTCGCGCTCGCCATGCAGAGCCGCGAGTTCGACTCGATGTTGTGGGTGCCGACGAAGCCCTTCGCGAGCTTGTTGACGAGGTACTGCGCCTCGATCGACATCTGGCCCGATACGTAGAACGACAGCGCGTCGGGGCCGTGCGCATCGAGTATCGCGCGCAGGCGGCGCGCGGTTTCGGCGATCGCGTCGCGCGCCGGCAGCGGCACGAGGTCGTCCTCGCGCGCGCGGCGCACGAACGCGCGGTCGAGCCGCCCCGAGCGGCGCAGCGCGACGTGCGCCGACGAACCCTTCGTGCACAGCCGCCCGAAGTTGGTCGGATGGTCGGCGTCGCCGGACACCTTGACGACTTCGCCGTCCTCGACGTGCAGCACCATCCCGCAGCCGACGCCGCAGTACGGGCACACGCTCTTGACGGAAGTGGCGGTCATGCGTGCTCCGGCGCGCTCAGGCCGCGACCCACACGAAGCCGTCCTCGACCCGCGACGGATACGCGCTCACCGACTGCTCGGGCGCTTCCAGGCATTCGCCGGTGCGCAGGTCGAAGTGCTGCTTGTACAGCGGCGACGCGACGACGACGCGTTCGCCGAGGCTGCCGATCAGCCCGCGCGACATCACGGCCGCTTGCGACACGGGATCAACGTTGTCGATCGCGAACACGCCGCCGTCGGGATGCGCGACGTGAAACACCGCGACCTGCTCGCCGTTGACGAGTGCGCACACGCCGGTGTTCGGCACGATGTCGTCGAGCGGGCACACGCGGGTCCAGGACAGCGGAAGACGATCGTTCATGATGGGCTCCTTGGAAAAGACGCTGGCGTCGGTCACGATCAAACGGTGGCGCTTTCGGCGACGACGGGAATCGACACGGGCTTGCCTCCCGTGCGCTCGCCGGGTGTCGCGGGACGAATCTGGCCGCGCGTCTCGACGAATTCGATGGTCGTATCCGGCGTGTCGCTGTTCACGAAGTGACGGAAGCGCTTGCGCGTGTCGGGATCGGTCACGGCCTTCTTCCATTCGCACTCGTAGGTGTCGACCACGTGCTGCATGTCGGCTTCGAGTTCGGCCGCGATCGCGAGCTTGTCGTGCACGACGACGTCGATCAGGTAGTCGAGGCCGCCTTCGAGGTTGTCGCGCCACACGCTGGTGCGCTGCAGCCGGTCGGCCGTGCGCACGTAGAACATAAGGAAGCGGTCGATGGTGCGGATCAGCGTCGGGCGATCGAGATCGGACGCGAGCAGCTCCGCGTGGCGCGGCTTCATCCCGCCGTTGCCGCACACGTACAGGTTCCAGCCTTTTTCGGTCGCGATGATGCCGACGTCCTTGCCCTGCGCTTCCGCGCACTCGCGCGTGCAGCCGGATACGCCGAACTTGATCTTGTGCGGCGCGCGCAGCCCCTTGTAGCGGTTTTCCAGGTCGATCGCGAGGCCGACCGAATCGTCGACGCCGTAGCGGCACCAGGTCGACCCGACACACGACTTCACGGTGCGCAGCGCCTTGCCGTAGGCATGACCCGATTCGAAGCCGGCCTCGATCAGCTCTTCCCAGATCGACGGCAGCTGCTCGACACGCGCGCCGAACAGGTCGACGCGCTGACCGCCCGTGATCTTCGTGTACAGGCCGTACTTCTTCGCGACCTGCCCCACGGCGATCAGCCCTTCCGGCGTGACCTCGCCGCCCGGCATGCGCGGCACGACCGAGTACGTGCCGTCGCGCTGGATGTTCGCGAGGTAGTAGTCGTTCGAATCCTGCAGGCTCGCGTGTTCCCGCTTCAGCACGAATTCGTTGAAGCACGACGCGAGGATGCCCGCGACGGCCGGCTTGCACACGTCGCAACCGAGCCCGCGGCCGTGCTTCGCCAGCAGTTCGTCGAACGTCGTGATGCGCTCGACGCGAATCAGGTGGAACAGCGCCTGGCGCGAATACGCGAAGTGTTCGCACAGATGGTTGTTGACCGACAGACCCTGCTTCTTCATCTCGGCCTTCATGATTTGCGTGACGAGCGGCACGCAGCCGCCGCACGACGTGCCGGCGCCCGTGCACGTCTTCAGCGCGCCGAGGCTCGTCGCGCCGTCGGCGACGGCCGTGCAGATCTGCGACTTCGACACGTTGTTGCACGAGCAGATCTGGGCGGCCGCGGGCAATGCATCGACGCCGATCGCCGGCTTCGCCGCGCCGTCCGACGACGGCAGGATCAGGAATTCCGGCGACTCGGGCAGTTCGATGCGGTTGAGCATCATCTGCAGCAGCGTGCCGTATTCGGCTGCATCGCCGACCATCACCGCGCCGTGCAGGAACTTGCCGCAGTCGGACACCACGAGCTTCTTGTAGACCTGGCGGCGCTCGTCCGCGTACTGGTAGGTGCGGCTGCCGGCCGTCGTGCCGTGCGCGTCGCCGATGCTCGCGACGTCGACGCCCATGAGCTTCAGCTTCGTGCTCATGTCGGCGCCCTCGAACGCGGCAGCGGCCGCGTCGTCTGCGTCGCCGGCGAACTGCTTCGCGACCACCCGCGCCATGTCGTAGCCGGGGGCGACGAGGCCGTACACCATGCCGTTCCACGCCGCGCATTCGCCGATCGCGTAGATGTCGGCATCGCTCGTGCGGCAGGCGTCGTCGATCGCGACGCCGCCGCGCGGGCCGATGTCGAGCCCGCAGGCGCGCGCCAGTTCGTCGCGGGCGCGGATGCCGGCCGAGAACACGATCATGTCGGTGTCGAGATGCGTGCCGTCGGCGAACGCCATCCGGTGCGTGCCTTCGTCGCCATCGACGATTTCCAGCGTGTTCTTGCCCGTATGCACGGTCACGCCGAGCGCCTCGATCTTCGCGCGCAGCATCCGGCCGCCGCCGTCGTCGACCTGCACGGCCATCAGCCTCGGCGCGAATTCGACGACGTGCGTGTCGAGCCCCATGTCGCGCAGCGCCTTCGCGCATTCGAGGCCGAGCAGCCCGCCGCCGATCACGACGCCGCGCTTCGCGTGCGCGCCGCACGCCTGCATCGCCTCGAGGTCCTCGATCGTCCGGTACACGAAGCAGCCCGCGCGATCGCGCCCCGGCACCGGCGGCACGAACGGGCGCGAGCCCGTGGCGAGCACCAGCTTGTCGTACGCGAGCGTTTCGCCCGACGCGAGCGTGACCGTATGCGCGGCGCGGTCGATCGACGCGACCTGCGCGTTCAGGCGCAGGTCGAACCGCGGATAGCGCTCGAAGAAGCCCGGTTCGACGAGCGACAGGTCGTCCGCCGACTTGCCCGCGAAGAATTCCGACAGGTGCACGCGATCGTAGGCCGGCCGCGGCTCCTCGCCGAGCACGGTGACCTGCAGCGCGCCCGCCGTGCCGGCTTCCGCCGCGACGCATTCGAGGAACTTGTGGCCGACCATGCCGTGGCCGATGACGATGAGTTTCATGATGACGCTTCCTTCGATCGATCAGTTCGCGGCATTGGCGGCGGCCAGCGCACGATCGCGCAGTTCGGCTTCGCGTGCCTTGTGTTCTTCGCTGAAGCGCACGGCCATCGCGCACAGCGCGGTCGCGGTGACGGCAAGGCCGAGCAGGCTCAGCGTCTGCTGCACGTCGCCGACGCCCTTCAGCAGGAAGGCCGCGGCCACCGCGCCGACGTTGCCGCCCGCGCCGACGATCCCCGCGACGCCGCCGAGCGCCTTGCGGTCGATGAACGGCACCAGCGCATAGGTCGCGCCGCAGGCCATGTGCGTGAACAGGCCGAAGACCAGCATCGCGACGAGCGCGACGCCAATGCTTTGCGCATGCGAGAACCAGATCAGCCCGAGCCCTTCGCCGACGATCAGCGCGCACAGCAGCGCCGCACGCACGTCGAGGCTGCGGCGTGCGGCGATCTTGTCGGACAGCCAGCCGCCGAGCGCACGGGCGAACAGCGCGAGCAGCCCGAACAGGCCGACCGCGAAACCGGCGTCCTTCAGCGACAGGCTGAAGTGATTGACGTAGTACAGCGCGGCGATGTTGTGGATGAACACCTCGACGCCGAAGCACGCGCCGTACGTGACGAACAGCATCCACACGCGATAGTTGCCGCATGCGGCGAAGAAGCTCGCCCAGCCGCCCTTCTTGCCGCTGTCGACTGTCACGCCCTGCTTGCGCAGCGCGACGAAATCGCCTTGCGGGCAGTCCTGCGTGAAGCGCCAGTACGCCCACGCCATCGCGAGCATCGCGATGCCCGGCACGACCAGCGCCATGCGCCACGACGAATCCTCGCCGAAGCCGAGCATCAGGCCGGCGGCGACCAGCAGCGGCATCAGCGCCTGCGTCGCGCCGGCCCCGGCGTTGCCCCAGCCGGCCGTCGTCGCGTTCGCAGTACCGACGACGTTCGGCGCGAACATCACCGACGTGTGGTATTGCGTGATCACGAAGCCTGCGCCGATCGCGCCGATGCCGAGCCGGCAGATCAGGAACGACAGATAGTCGTGCGTGAACGACACGGCGAACACGGGGATCGCGCCGAGCAGCAACAGGCCGACATACACGCGGCGCGGGCCGAAGCGGTCGCACAGCGGGCCGACGAGCAGCCGCACGGCGATCGTCGCGGCCACCGCGGCGATGTTGATGTTGGCGACCTGAGCCGCCGTCAGATGAAATTCGCGTGCGATGAGCGGCATCAGCGGCGCGCACGCAAACCACGCGAAGAAACACACGAAGAACGCCATCCACGTCATGTGGAACGCGCGCATCGGCGCGGTGCGGAAGCTGAAGAGATCGATACGGGTAGCTTTGTCGGTCATGTCATCCGCCAAACGAAAAACGGCGTCCTGCGCACCCGGTCTCGTCGAGACCCGATGCGTAGGACGCCGTTGCCCATGAAGCCCGTTGCCGGGCGCGTCGGTAATCGGTACTGCGGACGAATCGCCATTGATCCGCCCGAATCGGCTAACGCAAGCGCCGTGCCATGTCGCCGCCGATCGGGCCTTCGGCCCCGCGCTGCAAGGCTTGCCGGTCGGCAGGCGATGTGCCGCGACACGCGACGCACGACGCGCTTTGAGGCAGCGAGGCACAGATGTGGTGCGCTGCAGCACTGTCGCCGTGCGACATCGCGGTGCGCGCCGGCGGCGCACGATGCACGCCGATGCGGCATGACGGCCGCCGCGCGCGGCGGCTGCCTGCTAGCCTGCACGCGCGCCCCCATCCGTCATACGGCTCGTCGCGCGCTGCACGCGCCGGCGCCGCGCGCCGGTTGGCCCGGATATTGCTCGATCGACGCATCACACCGGCAACGGCGCCGGTGGGCAGTCCCCGCAAACCCTGCCCGCCCTTCACGGCGGGCCCGTCAGGACAACGGCGTCCTCCCGTGCGCGGCACGGCAGGACACCGGTGCGTCTCGACCGCCCGCCGCCGCGCAGACCATCCGTTATCGGCCGCCGCACGACGCATGCGGCAATGGAACACGACATGACGACTGGCAAAGTCACGCTGCTGGGCGCCGGCCCCGGCGATCTCGATCTCCTCACGCTGAAGGCCGTGAAGGCACTGGCCGCGGCCGACGTGCTGCTGCTCGACGACCTCGTCGCGCCCGGCATCGTCGAACTCGCGCCGCAGGCGCGCGTGATCCGCGTCGGCAAGCGCGGCGGCTGCCGCTCCACGCCGCAGGCATTCATCGAAAAGCTGATGCGCCGCTACGCGCTGCGCGGCGTGCACGTGGTGCGCGTAAAAGGCGGCGATGCGCTGCTGTTCGGCCGTGCCGGCGAAGAGCTCGCGACGCTGCGCGCCGCCGCGATTCCGGTCGAGATCGTCAACGGCATCTCGTCGGGATTCGCGGCCGCCGCAAGTCTCGGCATCTCGCTCACGCACCGCGAGCACTGCCAGGGCGTCACGTTCGTCACCGCGCACCGCCAGGACCACGGCGAACCCGACTGGGCAAGACTCGCGTCGACCGGCACCACGCTCGCGATCTACATGGGCATGAGCCGCGTCGACAGCATCGCGGCCGGCCTGCTCGCCGCGCTGCCGTCGTCGACGCCGGCAGCCGCCGTGCAATGGGCCGGCACGCCCGACGAACGCCGCTGGACCGGCACGCTCGGCACGCTCGCACACGGCATCGAGGCCGCGCGGCTCGGCAGCCCGGCCGTGATCCTCGTCGGCGGCGCAATCGGCGCAGCAGCCGCGCAGTGCGCGGATGCCGCGGCCGACACCGCATTTTCGCGGGCCGCCTGACATGCACGGCGTCGCGCGGCTTCGGCCGTTCCCCCTTCCCGTCACCGCCGGCCGCGCATGCGGCCTGCCTGCATCGTTCGCGCGTTGCGCCGAAGCGTCACCGCCCCTGTTGCCCGCCTCATGAGTTCGCCTGCCCCGACCACCCGCCTGCGCGTGCTGCTCGTCACCGACACCGACAAGCCGATCGGCGAACTCGGCGACGCACTCGCGCGCCTCGGCTACGAGATGCTGAACGACGTCGCGACGCCCGCGCGGCTGCCCGCGGCCGTCGAGGAGCAGCGTCCCGACGTCGTGATCATCGATACCGATTCGCCGTCGCGCGATACCCTCGAACAGCTCGCGGTGATGCACGCGACCGCGCCGCGCCCCGTGCTGATGTTCAGCCACGACGCCGACCAGGAACTGATCCGTGCGGCGGTCGGCGCAGGCGTCAGCGCGTATCTAGTCGAAGGGCTGTCGGCCGAGCGTCTCGCCCCGATTCTCGAAGTCGCGCTCGCGCGCTTCTCGCACGACGATGCGCTGCGCCGCCGGCTCGCCGACGTCGAGCGCGAACTCGCGGAACGCAAACTGATCGACCGCGCGAAACGCGCGCTGATGGACCAGCGCAAGCTGTCCGAGCACGATGCGTATGCGGCACTGCGCAAGCGTGCGATGGATCAGGGCCTGCGCATCGTCGACGTCGCGCGACAACTGCTCGACGCGTCACCCCAGTCATGACCGCCATGAATAGCTCACCTCCCGCCGCGCCGGAACGCGCGCATCTTCGCCTCGGGTTCGTCGCGCTGAGCGACGCGGCCCCGCTGATCGTCGCGCAGCGCCTGAACCTCGGCGCGCGGCACGGCCTCACGCTCGAATTGAGTCGCCAGCCGTCGTGGGCAGCCGTGCGCGACAAGCTGCTCAGCGGCGAGCTCGATGCGGCGCATGCGCTGTACGGGCTCGTCTGCGGGCTGCAGCTCGGCATCGGCGGCCCGCAGGCCGACATGGCCGTGCTGATGGTGCTGAACCGCAACGGCCAGGCGATCACGTTGTCGCGCGGTCTCGCCGACGCGGTTCGCACAACCGGCAGCGTGCGCGACGCGTTCGCGACGCTCGGCCGCAAGCCGCTGCTCGCCCAAACCTTCCCGACCGGCACGCACGCGATGTGGCTGAACGCGTGGCTCGCGTCACACGGCATCGATCCGCTGCGCGACGTGCGCAGCGTCGTGATCCCGCCGCCCGAGATGGTCGCCGCGCTCGCCGGCGGCGAGCTCGACGGCTTCTGTTCCGGCGAACCGTGGCACGCAGTAGCCGAAGCGTGCGGCGCGGGCCGGACCGTCGCGGTCACGAGCGAGATCTGGCCCGATCATCCGGAGAAGGTGCTGGCCGCCCGGCGCGACTTCGTCGCGCTGTATCCGGCCACCGCGCGCGCGCTGATCCGTACGCTCGTCGACGCGTGTGCGTGGCTCGACAGCGCCGCGCATCGCCGCGAGGCGGCCGACTGGCTCGCGTCGCCCGATGCGCTCGGCGTGCCGGCCCGGCTGATCGCGCCGCGCCTGCTCGGCGACTACGGCGCGGGGCCGTTCGCCGCGCCGCCGCTGCCGATCCGTTTCCACGACGGCGGCGCCGTGAACCGGCCCGATCCGCGCGAAGGACGCTGGTTCCTGTCCCAATATCGGCGCTGGGGCATGCTCGACGATCCGCATGACGACGCGGCGATCGCCGCGGCAATCGCGCAAACCGCGTTGTATGATGCTGCGGTCGCCGAAGGCGGCGCAGCGGGCCTGTCGCACGCGTAACGCGTGCCGCATGAGGCCGCGGGCGCGCGCTCCACGGCCGCGCCACGCCGATCCGGGCCACCCGGCGGCTCCGGCGGGCGCCGTCCGGGCGACGTTGCACGACCCTTCCGTCCCCGATCCGAATCGATGCCGAAACGAACGCGCGCGCCGCTCGACGTGCTGCTCACCGAAATCCGTGCGTGCCGTGCCTGCGAAGCCGACCTGCCGCTCGGCCCGCGCCCCGTCGTGCGCGCCCATCGCGACGCACGCATCCTGATCGTCGGGCAGGCGCCGGGCGCGCGCGTCCATGCGAGCGGCATCCCGTGGGACGACGCGAGCGGCAAGCGGCTGCGCGGCTGGCTCGACGTCGATGCCGACACCTTCTACGACGAAACGCGCTTCGCGATCGTGCCGATGGGCTTCTGCTACCCCGGCCGCGGCGCGAGCGGCGATAACCCGCCGCGCCCCGAATGCGCGCCACTGTGGCTCGACCGGCTGGTGGCCGAGCTGCCGTCGATCCGCCTGACGCTGCTGATCGGCCAGTACGCGCAGCGGCATTTCCTGCGCGACACACGCAAGGCAACGCTGACCGACACCGTGCATGCGTGGCCCGACTACGGCCCCGGCGTGCTGCCGCTGCCGCACCCGTCGCCGCGCAACCAGGCGTGGTTCAAGCACCATCCGTGGTTCGACGCCGACGTCGTGCCCGAACTCCGCCGCCGAGTGGCACCGCTGCTCGACCGATGAACGCAATCACCGGCGCCATCGCGGTGCGTCGCGTGCCGCCCGATGTCCCCGCGATACCCTCATGAATACCACCTCGACCGACCTCGACGTCGACTTTGCCTGCACCGGATGCGGCGCATGCTGCCGCGACCTGCGCATTCCGCTGACGCTCGACGAGGCGATCGCGTGGCTGCGGCGCGACGGCCACGTGGAATTGCTGTGCGACGCGATGCCGTGGCCCGTCGAACCCGAGCCGGGCGACGTGTTCGCTGCGTACAAGCGCGCGCGGTCGACCGCCGCGACGAGCGGTTCGCTGCCCGTCCGCATCACGGCCATGCTCACCGCGTCCCATGCGGGCCCGTGCCCGAACCTGCGCGACGACCTGCGCTGCGGGATCTACGACGAACGCCCACTCGTGTGCCGGATCTATCCGGCCGAGGTCAATCCGTTCGTGGCGCTGATGCCCGGCGGCAAGCAATGCCCGCCCGACGCCTGGCAGCACGCGCCGCTCATCCGTGGCGGCACGCTCGTCGACGCGGCGACGCGCGAGCACATCGCACGCTCGCGCGCGGCGAGCGAGGCCGAGACGCCGTTGCGCGCGCGGCTGTGCGCGGTGCTGGGCATCGACACGGCGGCCGTCGCCAATGAAGGATTCATGGTCCATGCGCCGGCCGCCGCCACCTTGCTCGCCGCACTGACCGACCTGTGCGCCCCGTCGCCGGCTAAAGCCGTCGAGGCAACCGAATGGAAGCTGGTGTCGAACCGCGCGCCAACGGTGGAAACGCTCGTGTCGGTCGGCGCATCGAGCGTGCTCGCCGGCAACGGCACGGGGCCGCACGCCCGCTATCTCGGGTTCCATCCGGACGCCTGAATGCCGCGCCGCAGCGCGCCCGCACGTTCCGGCCGCGCCCGGTTCGCTGTACCATCGCGGCTCCACCGCGTCACGAACAGCAGAATCCTTCATGCCCTCCACCGCCCCGCCGCGCCTGTACGGGATGCCCGAACGCAGCGACCGGCTCGACTTCTACATCCGCGACCAGGCGTCGCGCCAGGCGATTACCGAGCCGCACCGGCACGCGTATTTCCAGATCCAGTTCAACCTCGGCGGCGACACCGAGCAGCGGATCGGCGGCGTCACGCGTCCGTTTCCGCGCGGTGCGCTCGCGTTCGTGCTGCCGCACCGCGAGCACCTGATCCCGCATCCGGAAGGCGCGCATTTCATCGTGATCAACTTCAGCCAGGCGTTCCTGCGCGCCGATCTCGACGTCGATCCGCTCGACCTCGAGGACGTGCCCGCGCACCGCTTCCCCGAGCTGACGCCGTTCCGTTTCCAGGAACATCTCGACTTCATCCTGACCGGCGACACCTACGACGAAGCACGCCGCCTCGCGCTGTGCATGCTCGACACCGATCGCGTGCGCACGTTCGGTTCGACCACGTTGCTGCGCGGCTACCTGCTGCAGCTGATCGGGCTCGTCTGCACGCAGTACGCGGGCGCGCTCGACAAGCTCGCCCAGCGCGGCGCCCAGCGTGCGGGCCGGCGCGATGCGCTCGCGCGCGTGCTGCGGCACGTTCGCGCGAACCTGACCCGCGAGGACCTGACGCTCGCCGCAACGGCCGAGGCCGCGTTCCTGTCGCCGAACTACCTCGCGCACCTGGTCCGCAAGGAAACCGGCAGTACGTTCACCGATCTCGTGACCGAGCGCCGGATCGCGCTCGCGCAGTCGCTGCTGGCCCATACCAGCCGGCGCATCGCCGACATCGCGCGCTCGGTCGGCTTCCGCGACGAAGGGTATTTCGCGCGGCGCTTCCGGGCGCGCGTCGGCGTGTCGCCGAAGGCGTACCGCGACGCGAACGCCGCGCTGCCGGACAGCAACGACGCGCCGCCGGCCGCCGACGCGTAGTTTTGTCCCGGTAAAACGCAGTTGCGTCGCATCCGGCCGCATGCGCGTCGGGTATCGTTGCACGCATGCCGGCCCGCGCGCCGCACGGGCGCCGGCATCCGTCTTCCTACCGAACGAGGCCATCCGATGTCCGCCTATGTCATCGACGCCGCAGAGCGTCCTTCCGTCGAAGTCGAACAGTCGTCCGCGCGCTTTCCGGTGCGCCGCGTATTCTGCGTCGGCCGCAACTACGCCGACCACGCCCGCGAAATGGGCGCCGATCCCGACCGCGAACCGCCGTTCTTCTTCACGAAGCCAGGCGACGCGATCGTCCCGGCCAGCGGCACCGTCGCCTATCCGCCGCTGACGAACGACCTCCATCATGAAATCGAGCTGGTGGTCGCCATCGGCAAGGACGGCCGGTCGATCGACCCGGCCGACGCGCTGTCGCACGTGTGGGGCTACGGCGTCGGCGTCGACCTCACGCGCCGCGACCTGCAGGCCGAAGCGAAGAAGCTGAGCCGTCCGTGGGACTGGGCGAAGGGTTTCGACGCGTCGGGCCCCGTGACCGCACTGCGCGCGGCGTCGGCCACCGGGCACCCGGCCACGGGCCGCATCTGGCTCGCAGTCAACGGCGACACGCGCCAGCAAGGCGATCTGGCCGACATGATCTGGGCCGTGCCCGACGTCATCGCGTACGTGTCGCGCTCGGTCGAACTGAAGGCCGGCGACCTGATCTTCACCGGCACGCCGGCCGGCGTCGGCGCGCTGCAGCCCGGCGACCGCGTGACGGGCGGCGTCGACGGCGTCGCGACGTTCGAATTCGTCGTGGGCGCGAAGCCGTAACGAAGCACGCACGGCGGCCGCCCGCCCGGGCCGCCGTGCGGTATCCCGATGGCGGTCAGCCGTAGCGGCGCAGGAATGCGTCGGCGACGGCCGGCGGATTCAGCGCTTTCGCCGATGCGTTTTCCAGCGCCTCGGCGGCATCGTCGTCGCTGATCGACACGAACAGCGTGATGGCCGCCCGCTCGTCGCCCGTGCCGAACACACCGTCGCGATCGAGCAGCCGCAATGCCTCGATCATGTCGGCCTGCAGTTGCCGCGAGAATTCCGCCAGTCGCGAGGGGACGAACTGCGGACTCAGCACTTCGTCGGCCAGCCTGCCGCAGATCGCGTTGAACGGCGAAGCCTCCGCCGCCTCGTACGCCCATTCGGAAACGCCCCACACGAACCACGGATCGTCATCCGGAATCGCCTGTTGCGCGCGCATCCGGCGCAGCCCTTCGACCGTATTGGCGGCCGGCACCACCGTCATCGCGCCGCTGTCCGTATAAAGCGCGAACGCATAGAAATGCTCGTCCGGGTGCAACGCCCGCAGTGCCTTGAAGGTCGCCCTCGCGGCATCGGCAATGTCCCGCTGGAAATCCGAAAAGTCGCTCATCGCATCCTCGTCCAGTCACCGTTCACGCGTGTCCGGGAATACGGCTCGCGGATAGTGCATCGTGTCCCGGTATTCGACGGATTGTCCGCCAATCGACCGCGCCACGGTACCGGGCCGCACCCGCAGTCATCGCATGGCGTCCCGCGCATCGAGGACCCGCACGCACACGGCCGCCGCCAGCGCGATCGCCGCCGACAGCAGCATCATCGCGAGCGGCGCATAACCGGCGTTGCGTGCGGTCAGCACCGCGCCCGTCAGCGACGACAGCGCGGCGCCGCCCGCGATCGTCATCGCGCCGGCCAGCCCCGACGCGCTGCCCGCCAGCTCCGGGCGCACCGACACCGCGCCGGCATGCGCGCCGGGATTGGTCAGCCCGTTGCCGATGCCGACCAGCACGCACGGCCCGAACCAGGCGAGCGCATGCGTCGCGCCGCCGGACACGAGCCCGAGCGCGATCAACGGCCCCGCACACGCGACGACCCGCCCGCACAGGATCGTCGTGGCGAGCGCGTAGCGGCGCGCGACACGTGCGGCCAGAAAGCTGCCGACGACGAAACCGGCCGTGATCGTCCCCATGTAAAAGCCGACCTCCGCCGGCGCAATGCCGAACAGCGTTTTCGCGGCAAGCGGCGCGCCGGCCAGGAACGCGTAGAACGTGCCCGTCGAAAACGCCATGCAAAGCGCATAGGCCCAGAAACGGCGTGCGCGGAGCAGCGCCGGATACGCGCGAAGCTGCTGCCGGAAGCTCGACGACCGGTTCGCATGGGTTTCGACGAGGTCGATTGCGCACCAGCCGAACAGTGCGATGCCGGCCGCGCCGAGCAGCCAGAAGCTCGCCCGCCAGCCGACCGTCTGGTCGAGTGCGCCGCCGAGCGTCGGGCCGAGCATCGGCGCGAACGCGGCCGCCATCGCCGCATAGCCGATCCGGCTCGCCACGCGCGCGCCGCCGCCGGTATCGCGGATCGTCGCCATCGATACCGGATAGACCGACGTGATCGCCGCCTGCATCATCCGGCACGCGAGAAACACGCGGATATCGGTCGCCGTCGCGCAGCCGAGCGAACCCAGCGCGAACACGCCGACGCTCGTCAGCACGATCGGCCGCCGCCCGAACCGGTCCGACAGCGGCCCCATCACGAACTCGAGCGACGCGGCCACCGCCGCGTAACCGCCGAGCGACAGCGCGACGAGCCCATAGTCGGCATGCAGGTCGCGGGCGATCGCCGGCAACGCCGGCAGGAACAGGCTCAGCGGCAGTACCGAGAGCGCGCACAGCAGGATCAGCGTCACATGTCGCGGCGACGCCGGAGCGGATTCGATCGGCAGGTTCGATTGCAAGCGGACGCCCTCCGCGCACGTGCCGCAGCGCCGTGCGCAATATAAACAGGTTCTTCACGGATTCGCGTTAAGGCTGAGCTCAAAAGGAAAGCGGTGCCCGACGGAATAGACTGGTTATGCGACCAATCAGACGATTCCCACGACCACCGCTTTGATGGCCGATCATAGACTCGACCCCCCGTTCCGGGAACGTTTCATCGTTTTCCGAATTCAAGCGTACCGGCGGCGTCACGCAAATCACCTTGCTGCCGTGGGTCCACCGTGCCGCCCAATGCTCAGGCTATTACCGGCATCGCGACCGCGTGCATGAACACGGCTGACACGCACAATATTACAGTTTACTTTCTGATAAATTTCTATTAGGCTTCACGCGCACGCTGCATGACGTGTTTGATTTTATATGTCATCTCGAATAAATCTCATGCGCAGACCGTCATTCAAACTCGAACGGAGGCACTCGGTTATTAACTTGTGAAATACATGAAAAAAACCTCAATCCTTGCAGTCCTGTGCGCATTTTCCGCTTCGACTGCCATCGCGGCAACGCAGTCCTCGATCACGGCGTCGACGAAGTCAGTATCGGCAAAAGATCGGACCGTCAGTATTAACGTTTTGTTGAAAGGGGATATTGTCGTACGGCGAGTGCAGCCAAATCCACAGAATTCAACATCGAAGATACGAATTTTCGTCAACAACACCGAAGTAGCGAGTTACACAGCGATACAGCTCAAGCATACCTCCGAATATCCCAGGTATGACTACGTTCAAAACTGCAATTCAAACGGATGTTCGTCCACGCAATTGGTTTTCTCGAACACCGCTCAAGTCGAAGCGTCACACGTAATTACACTTCCTGCTGGCACGCGCTCGGTACCGGTATATGCAACCTTCGACGGTGACCGATATTCAACTAGCGCAACTTCGGGAAAGATAGACGCCACGCTCAAGTCAACGACGCCAGTCGGTGCACTTGACCTCCTTCTCAACGACTAATTCACGAGAATCAAAACAATGAAAACCACGAAGACCATCATCAAAGTAGCATTGGCCGCATCGATCGCCGCTGCGGCGCAATCCAGCTTTGCGTACACGGAGTGCAAAGCCAATGTTCAGAGCATCTATGCCGGGAACGACGGCACAATTGTGGCTGCATTCGATTCTGCAGCCCCTTCGGCGTTCAGCGGCCAGTACACCAAGAATATGCACGCGACTCTTTTGACCGCAATCAGCAGCGGGCAGACGGTCCTCGTGCGTTGGGCCGCCGATGGCGTTCCGTGCAACAACAGCGGCTCCATTCGCACTGATACGATCGGCCTCTGGATCAATCGCAATTAAGGCACGATGAATTGGCTCCTGCTGCGCATATGCCTTGCGGCAGGAGCATTGATAATGTCACCTCTCGCTCTCACAGAGTGCCTACTCTTCAGCGCGCCGTTTCACTAGACTAGGGCGCGTTATGCATTTTTCATCGGCGCCGCCGTGCAAGAGGGGGCGGAAAAACGCAGACCCTGCCCGAGTGACGTAACGGTCGACGAATGGAACTTCGTCGCGCCATAGGCGGGCGACACCCGCCGCGTCAACGCCCTAACGCGCGCGCACCGACACGAACTTCCGTGCGTTGTTGCGCTGGATCAGCACCGCGATCACGTTGCCGCCGCTCGCTTCGAGCATCGGCACGTCTTCCGGCGTCTCGAGCAGCGTGTCGTTCAGTTCCAGGACGACGTCGCCCGGCTGGATGCCCGCGCTCGCGGCCGGCCCGTGCACCGCGTCCACCATCATCCCGACCGCGAGCCCCGTCGAACGGCGCTCGTCGTCGCTCAGCGCGTGCATCGTCAGTCCCAGGCGGTCACCATGGTCGCCCGCCCCCGGGCCCGGTCGTGCCGCGGCCTTCGCCGCGGCCATGCCCGCTGCCGTGGCCGGTGCGTTCCCGGCCGTCTCGTCGACGCCCGCGATCGTCAGCATCACCGGTGCGCGGTTGCGGATCACGCGCAGCGACGCCTTTTCGCCGGGCGCCAGCGCGGCGGTCAGGTCGTTCAGCTCGGCCGAGCGGCCGATCGCCTTGTCGCCGAGCTTCACGATCACGTCGCCGGGTTTCAGGCCGGCCGCGGCGGCCGGCGAGCCCGGCGCGACGCCGTTGACGAGCGCGCCTGCCGGACGCGGCAGCCCGAATGCCGCGGCCAGCCCGACGCCGACGTCCTGTACGTCGGCGCCGAGCGCGTTGCCGGCCGGCGCATCGGGAGCGGGCACCTGAACCTGTTGCACCTGCATCTGGGCCTGTTGTTGCGCCTGCAACTGCGCGCGCACCTTTGCGGCAAATGCGATCGGGATCGCGAACGTCATGCTCGCGTAGCGATCGTTGCCCGTGTAGACCTGCACCGCGATGCCGATCACGTCGCCCGCGCGGTTGAACACGGGGCCGCCGGAGTTGTCGGGATTCGGCGCGATGTCGGTTTCGAAGAACGGGAATGCGCTGCCGTCCGGCAACTGGTGCGACGTCGCGCTGACGATGCCGGCCGTGACCGTGTTGCCCGCCCCGTCCGGCGCGCCGATCGTCATCACCGGTTCGCCCGCCCGCACCTTCGCCGAATCGCCAAGGCGCACGAACGGCAGCTTCGTTGTATTGACACGCAACACGGCGACGTCGCTTTGCGGATCGACGGCCAGCACCGTCGCCTTGAATTCGCGCCGGTCGGTGAGCCGCACCGTCACGTCGGTCGCCTCGTCGACCACGTGCGCGGACGTCAGGATCAGGCCGTCGGCACTGACGATGAAGCCCGAGCCGCTGCCCGACACCGCGCGCAGCACCGGGTCGGGTGTCGGCACCTGCGCGCCCTGCACGGGCGTCGGGCCGCCGCGCCGGAAGAACACGGCGAGCGGATCGTCGGTATCGAGGATCGCGAAGGACGGCCCGCCGGTTTGCTGGTTGAGCGCGGTCATGATCGTCACGACCGCGGGTCCGTAACGCTCGACGATGGCCGGAAAATCGACCGGCATCGCATAAGGCGCGGCGGGCGGCCGTTGCTTCAGGGCGCGTGGCGCGGCAGGCGGCGCGAGGGTGGCGGCAATGGAGGCCGGCGGCGGCAAACCTCCGGCAAACACGCCCCCGATCAACGCGGTGCGAAGCACGGCGCGAGCAAGCGTCTGGCGAACCACGGCGCACCTCCCCCGGCAGTCGCGACGCCATCCTGCGCGAGACGCGCAGGCACCCGACAAGGACCGGTACACCCAACCATTTATAGCCCACGCGCCGGTCGGAACATACGAATCGAAACCCGTATGGCGGGGAGACGGCATGTGCCGAGCCGCGTTGGCGCTCGTTGCGAACAAAGTCGGCGATTCGTCAATCCGAACATCCACCACGCGTCAATGCGAGCGCGAGCGGAGAATCGTTGCCGGTCGTTGTAAATGCAGACGTTGCTGCCTGCCATGGATGGCCCGCCTGTCACATATCACTGACAGACAGCACGCAATCCGCAGCCTGTCTGCTATCGACCCTCGTCCATCGACAAGCCTCCACGGGCCCCAATCAGTGGCACGACAACACCACCACGCCGCCGACCCCCTGCGTGGTCGGCAACGCGGCCGAGTACCCGACGGCCACCAGCGGCTGTGCCGCGTCGTGCCCGACGACGATCGACTGGATCGTCGCGGGCCCGGTGGTCTTCAACACACCGTTCAACGGCACCTGCGTGTACGTCAGCCCGTACTGCGCACTCGCCAGCTTGATCGTCAGGTTCAGCGTGGTGAGCACCCGCGTACCTGGATCCAGCGTGGCCGAACCCGAAACGAGCGTACCGGACGTGCTGCCGTCGTTGCTCGCCACCGTGTCGGCAATCACCTGCGTACACGCGAGCAGGCCGCCCGTTGCGGGCAACGACAGCGGCGTACCGACCGCGTAGTGAACGCCTTGGGTGTCGGTATAGGTATTGCCGTCGGTATCCATCGCGCGATTCCAGCGGCCGATCGCGACATCGGTACCGATGCCCTGGATGTCGGTGACAGCGCCATGGTCGAGCCCAAGGCAGTCGGTCGCTGCCGCTGACGACGCCAGCGTCGTAAACGCGCCGCTTCCCTGCTGAACCAGGCTTGCCGCAGGCACGTTGGCCGCCGTGAAGTTACGATTCCTCGCGTATTCGCTCGGCAAATTCGGCACCGCGAGCACCGCCAGTTGACCGTTGCTCGCCGCGACCGGTGACGCAGAACCCGAGTAGCTGAAGTTGCCGTTGGGCCGGCATGTCGTTTGTACGGAAGGCTGGGTCGAAGTACCCGGCGTCGGTGTAGTCGGCGACGTTCCCGTCGTATTGTTGTTCGATGCATTGCTGCTCGTATTGGCGGCGCCTCCGTCATCACCGCCACCGCATCCTGCCAGCATCAATACCGTACTCGTCAGACCCGCCAGCCAGACTTGCTTGCCCCGCATGCTTCACCTCGTTTTCTCGTTGTAAAAATAATGGCGTGATCTCAGTTCACGCCGTCGCTGTTGGTCGCATTCACCGGTCCGATCCGCAGCGCATCGACCGACTTGACCAGCAACCATGCGCCGACGCCGCCCGACACAAGAGCACCGAACCACCATGACGTGGGCCAGATCTCCAACAGGCTCTCCCTGGTCAATACGAATGGCGATTTCAGTGCGACGATCGCGACGGCCGTGTTGTAGCTCGCATGAATCAAGATGCCGGGCAGCAGCGATCGTGTCGCCGCGTACAGTTTGCCGATCAGCAAACCGAGTCCGAATGCGAGCACGAACTGATACACATTCAAATGCGCAAGCCCGAACACCGCAGCCGAATGAGCGATCGCCGTTCCCGCCGGATACTGTCGCAAAAAGCTGCGGAGCATGACGCCGCGAAACAGCATCTCTTCGAACAACGGCGCAATCAGGCATGTCAACACGATCACGCCGAGCCCGCCATTCGCATAAAACTCGTGGGCTTCATCGCGGCTCCCGCTCCACGGAAAAAACTGCCCAACGCCGACTTCCAGCACGCTCATCACCACCAGCAATCCCGGTGTGATCAGCAAGACGGGAATGAGAAATCGCCCGATTGTCGTTTGCCAGGAATCGATGCTGTCGTGCAGCAGGTTACGGTAGGTCGATTTGCTGTGATGAAGCAGCACGGTAAATACGAGCCCGTTCGCGAGAACACGCCCGATGCTGGCGATTGCCATCGTTTGGAGCCCGGCGCTTCGGCCGGTCGACCAGATGACCGAGTTCATCAGATACTCGACCATCTTCAGCACGACGACGATCAAGAACGCTTCCAGCAGGTTCGGGAAGCAATATCGATTCGAATCGGAGTTCATGGGGCGCTATACGATTTCGCAAATCGGTATATGCAATAAACACGGGCCAGGACGTGAACCGCACACGACGCCCGAAAAAGTAACCGTTTGTTACGGAGAATTCATCGTCGCTTATCCCATTGGCCCTTGCAAGCACCGTTGACCATTCTTGACGATCAAAACGACAGTGCTGATACGCGCATGAAATGAAACAGCGAATCGATGGTAATCAACCTGATTTTCAAGATATTTAATATTTAAAAGGTCGCCGCTATATTTCGCCGCGTCCAAAGCACTGGCAAACCGCCACTGAGTTCGTTCGACGTTCGGACCACGGGGCCGCCTGGCTACCCGCCCTTCGCTTTCCGGCTACGACCGCCAACGCTGCATTTCGCCGGCTTGCCGTGACTTGACGCGCCAGCAATACGACGCTGATTCCTTTCTGATTGTCACCGCGATCATCCCGCCAGCACCGCGCCTGCCGTTTGCATGAATGGCGGAGCCATGCCGCAACGCGTCACCCACGCCCCACCCGCCCCGCAATCGCCGACAGCATCCGCAACATCGGCTCGAACGCATCGGCCGACGTGTTGCCGAAACCGAGCACGAGCCCGTTGCCCGCCCGCGCCGCATCGATCGAAAAACCCGACAGCGGAAACGGTCCGATGCCGTGCGCGCGTGCCGCTTCGACGATCGCACGATCGCGATAGCGTGCCGGCATCCGCAACGCGAGATGCAGCCCGCACGGCCCGCCCTCGACCTGGTGCGGCACGCTCAGGCTGCTGTCGAGCGCGGCGAGCAGCGCACGCCGCCGGTCGCGATACAACCGGCGCATTCGCCCGAGATGCCGGCCGTACTCGCCCGTCTCGATGAAATCGGCCAGCGCGAGCTGCACATGGCGCGTCCCGCCGCGCAGCATCTCCGGCAGCGCCGGCCGCACGGCGGCCAGCAGCGCCTCGGGCAGCACGAGAAAGCCGATTCGCAACGCCGGAAACATCGTCTTGCTGAACGAACCGAGATAGACGACGGGCGAATCGGGCGCGAGCCCGTGCATCGCGCCGATCGGCTCGCCGGTGTGACGGAATTCGCTGTCGTAGTCGTCCTCGATGATCCACGCGCGATGCCGGCGCGCCGCATCGATCAGCGCGAGCCGGCGCGAGATCGACAGCACGGCGCCGGTCGGAAACTGGTTCGACGGCGTCGTGTAGACGAGGCGCGGCGTCCGCTCGCGCCAGTCGTCCTCTTCCGCGCGCAGCCCCTCCGCGTCGACCGGCATCGGCACGACCTCGAGATCAGCCGCCTGCATCGCGGTGCGCGCGCCGCGATAGCCGGGCTCCTCGACCCACACCGTATCGCCCGGGTTCGTCAGCAACTGCGCGCACAGCGCGATCGCGCCCTGCGCGCCCTCCGTGATCACGATCTGCTCGGGATCGCAGCGCACGCCGCGCGTCACGGCCAGATGGCGCGCGATCGATTCGCGCAGCGCGGGCTCGCCGAGCGGGTCGCCATACGCCAGCAGGTCGCGGCCGGCGCGGCGCAGCGCGCGGTCGATCGCGTGCCGCCACGCATCCACCGGGAAATGCGACAGCGCGGGCACGCCCGGCCGGAACCCCTCCGACTCGCCGGCCCCGACGAGGCTCGGGCGAATCCGGCCGAGCCGCTGCGCGACGGCCGGCGGCGCCGCTCGCCGGCGCGGTGGCGCCGGCCGCGACAGCCCGACCACGCGCGTGCCGCGACGGTCGGACTGCAGGAAGCCTTCGGCGACGAGCTGCTCGTAGACGGCGGCCGTCGTGTTGCGCGACACGCCGAGCGTCTCGGCCAGCGCGCGCGTGCCGGGCAACCGCGTGCCGGCCGGCATCGCGCCGCCGAGAATCGCGTCGCGCACGCGGCGCAGCAATTGCCGCTGCAGCGAAGGTGCGCCCGGCGCACGCGCCAGCGGAGCATCGAGCGGCAGCAACGGCACGTCGCCGGAAGAAATGGCAGTCGTCATCGGAACATCGCAGCGTGAAAGTGTCGGAACGGCGCACAGGTGATGGCACCCCGGTCGTGGCACCATAAATTTGCCAATCTCTGGCGCTTCTCATGGTACCTCGCCAGGACTACGATCGTCTGCATGCCGGCATGTCGCCGGCCGCCAACCGAAGCGAGATCGACCTTGTCCACGCTCACCAACGCCTTCCAGCAATCCATCGGCCACCCCGTTCCCGACTGGTCCGCGCGCCCGCGCCCGGAGCGCATCGCGATCGAAGGCCGCTACTGCCGGCTCGAACCGCTCGACGCCGAGCGCCATGCAGCCGACCTGTATGCGGCCTACTCGCAAGCGCCCGACGGCAGGGACTGGACCTATCTCGCGCACGGCCCGTACACCGACGAATCGAGCTACCGCGACTACGCACGCACCGCGCAGGCGAGCCCCGACCCGCTGCACTACACGGTGATCGATCGCGCGACGGGCCGCGCGGTCGGCACGCTCGCGCTGATGCGGATCGATCCGGCCAACGGCGTGATCGAAGTCGGCTCCGTCACGTTCTCGCCGCTGCTCAAGCGCACGCCGATCTCGACCGAAGCGCAGTTCCTGCTGATGAAGTACGCGTTCGACACACTCGGCTACCGGCGCTACGAATGGAAGTGCGACGACCTCAACGAACCGTCGCGCAAGGCGGCCGCGCGGCTGGGCTTCCGTTACGAAGGCACGTTCCGGCAGGCGATCATCTACCGCGGCCGCAATCGCGACACCGCGTGGTTCTCGATCATCGACGGCGAATGGCCGGACGTGCGCGCCGCGTTCGAAGCGTGGCTCGCACCGGAGAACTTCGACGCCGAGGGCAGCCAGCGCCGATCGCTCGTCGCGATCCGCCACGCGCAGGCCGGCGCGCGCGACGCGGCGGCCCGCGCGAACGACGCCACGCGCGTCACGGTGCGCCAGCTCGTC
The DNA here is from genome assembly GCF_905339605.1 of Burkholderia sp. BCC1972. Classification (NCBI taxonomy): domain Bacteria; kingdom Pseudomonadati; phylum Pseudomonadota; class Betaproteobacteria; order Burkholderiales; family Burkholderiaceae; genus Burkholderia; species Burkholderia sp. BCC1972. Next base: position 115,160 of record NZ_CAJPGH010000018.1, read on the forward strand.
GCCGCCGACGAAGCCGCATGGCGCCCGCTGTGGCAGGGTTACCAGAAGTTCTACGACACCGCGCTGAGCGACGCGGTGTTCGCGACGACGTGGGCGCGCCTGATGGATCCGGCCGAACCGATGTTCGTGCTGGGCGCATTCGACGTGTCGGGCACGCTGGTCGGGATCGTGCATGCGATCTACCACCGCTCGTGCTGGACCGACGGGCCGTACTGCTACCTGCAGGACCTGTACACGGCGCCCGACGCGCGCGGACAAGGCGCGGGCGGCGCGCTGATCGAGGCCGTGTACGAACGGGCCCGCGAAGCCGGCGCGAGCCGCGTGTACTGGCTCACGCATGAAACCAACACGACCGCACGTGCGCTGTACGACAAGCTCGCGAACAATGCGGGGTTCATCCAGTACCGGCACGATCTGAAGAAGTAAGCCGATCCGCGGCCGGCCGGCGTTCCGCTCAGTCGAGCACGTCGGCCGGATCGCGCGCGTCGTCGTGCTCCGGCACGCCGTCCCGCGCCGTGCCTGCAATGGCAGCCGCACCCGGCACCGACGCCGGGCAGATCATCTCGTCGCCATTGGCCGGCACGGGCCGCCGCACCGGCCGGAACACCGGCTCGCCCAGCTCGATCGGCCGCCCCGACAACGCGCAGCGGCCCGGCTGCAGCGCGACGCGCAAGCGCCAGCGTTGCTCGCCGTAATGGCAACGGCCGCTCTCGACCCATCGAATCAGCAGGCCGTCGTCGCCGGCCTCGAGCACCGTGACGAACAGTTGCGGACGCAACGGCGAGGCCGCCGCCGCGGCGCGATCCGGTACCGGCGCGCGGCCGATCGTCACGAGCGGATGCGCGACAATGCCATCGCGCAGCGACATCGCATCGTGCGCGCCACGGGCACGCGCATTGCACGACACGTCTTCTTCGCAGATCGGGCTTTCCATGATGTTGAGCATGCTTGACGGAATTCCGTGCAGGTTGAGCGGCACCGGCGCACTCAGCGCCGGCCCATCGGTTCGCGCAGCAACGACAGGCCGATCGCGGCGCCGGCCACGGCGGCCGCGAGCATCAGCCCGATGCCGCCCGACCAGCCGAACCCGCCGACGATCGCGCCGATCGTCAGCGGCCGATCACCTGGCCGAGACAGTTGCCCTGCACGACCCAGCCGATGCCGAGCGGCGCCGGCGACGGCGAAGGCGCGGAGCCCGGCGCGCAGGCCAGGATCGTCGCGGGCAGCATCCCGGCCATCGCCGAGAACGCGAAGCCCAGCGCGACCGCGAACGGCGCGGGCGTCGCCGCACTGAACCGTCCCGCGCCGGCCGCGCAGATTGCAACCGACGGCCCGGCAACTGCGCGACGGCAGCGTGGCGGCATCTGCCGCGACAGGCGCTTCGGTCATCTCCACCTCCGTTGCAGCGGCCACGTGCAACGGGATGCCTCACGCGGCCGCAATCGGACTGGCGCACATGATACAAATTGAAGTTCACTTTAAGTAAAGGGGTAACGTGTGCAACGATGCGTTTCGGCGATCGCGGCAATCGGTCGGTGCGACAGCGGCGGCATCCTGATCTAAGCTGTCGGCTTCGCCCCGACGAAGCTGTACACCGACGCATGCCGACCGCCTCCCCCGCTCCCGCCACCCTGTTCGCGCTCGACGAAGCCTGGTCGGCGTTCCCCCGCCGCAAGGCGGCCGTACATGCATTCATCGCCGGGTACTGCGCTGCGCGCAACCGGCGCGATGCATCGCTGCACGACAGTCCGGACGGCCAGGTCGTGCAGTTCGACGGCGGCATGGGCCGGCCTTTCGAGCATTTCATGATCGAGGGCGCGCCCGCGTCCGGCGACGGCCCGTTCGCCGTCGGCGCATGGATCACGCGTTACGGTGCCGTGCCGCTGCCGCCGGCGCTGCACGGCAGGACGCGCCGGCTGTCGGACGAGACCTTCATGGCCGCCGAGATCGACGCGCTGTCCGGCGACGATGCGCTCGCACGCGCGCTCGCCTGCCACACGCCGAACGACATCGACGCGTTCAACGCCAGCGACGCCTTCCCGCCGTTCCAGCCGAATCCGGCCGCGTTCCTGTTCGCGCACCGCCTCGACGGGCAGATTGCCCCACCGCGCGCTACGGCTTCGCGTCGCCGCGCGATATCGTCGTCGACCGCGTCGGGACTGCGGACGCGTACCGGCGCCGCGGCCTCGCGATGCAACTGCTGGCGGCCATCGTCGCGCACGCGCGGCAACGCGGCGCACAGCGCGTGTGGCTCGTGTCGACCGAAGCCGGTCAGCCGCTGTACCGTGCCGCCGGATTCATGCGGCTCGCGCCGGTCGCGGTGGACGAAGTCGTCGCCTGACACGCATCGAACCGCACCGGCCGCCGCGCGCCGCCCGCCGCCGTTCGTCTCACGATTCGTCTCATCGCGTTGAGACGAACGTCCCGGCGTCTCACGCGATCCTCTTTTTCGCACATGCAGCAAATTCCGCGCGGCTTTCTCGCCAGTTCATTTTCGGACAGCGTAAGAACGCATGCTGCGCCGCACGCTTTCTCACACGCTGGATCACCGTAACCGGCACCGCTTCACGCTGGCCCCGTTCCTGCATACCGGTCGAGCGCGCAATCGCGCGACGGGCGCTCCGGCAGCCACGCCATGCGCCCGACGACAACCTGACGGAGACAGCAACGTGAATACACCGGCACCGATCACCGCCCGCAGCATGAAAGCCGCCGTCTGGCGCGGCCGCCACGACATCCGCGTCGAAGAGGTTCCCGTTCCGGAGCGCCCGCCGGCTGGCTGGGTCACGATTCGCGTGCACTGGTGCGGCATCTGCGGCTCCGACCTGCACGAATACGTCGCCGGACCCGTGTTCATCCCGGTCGATGCGCCGCATCCGCTGACGGGCCTGAAGGGTCAATGCATCCTCGGGCACGAGTTCAGCGGCGAGATCGCCGAACTCGGCGCGGGCGTATCCGGCTTCGCGGTCGGCGACCGCGTGACGGCCGACGCGTGCCAGCATTGCGGTACCTGCTGGTATTGCCGGCACGGGCTGTACAACATCTGCGAGAACCTCGCGTTCACCGGGCTGATGAACAACGGCGCGTTCGCCGAATTCGTCAACGTGCCGGCCGAGCTGCTGTACAAGCTGCCCGACAACTTCCCGACCGAGGCCGGCGCACTGATCGAGCCGCTCGCGGTCGGGCTGCATGCGGTGAAGAAGGCCGGCAACATCGTCGGGCAGACCGTCGTCGTGGTCGGCGCCGGCACGATCGGCCTGTGCACGATCATGTGTGCGAAGGCCGCGGGCGCCGGGCGCGTGATCGCGCTGGAGATGTCGGCTGCGCGCAAGCAGAAGGCGCTGGAAGTCGGCGCGAGCGTCGTCATCGATCCGAAGACGTCCGACGCGATCGCGGAAGTCAAGGCGCTGACGGGCGGCTATGGCGCCGACGTGTCGTTCGAATGCATCGGGCACACGGCCACCGCGAAGCTCGCGATCGACGTGATCCGCAAGGCCGGCAAGTCGGTGATGGTCGGCATCTTCGAGGAGCCGACGCCGTTCAACTTCTTCGACATCGTGTCGACCGAGAAGGAAGTGATCGGCTCGCTCGCCTACAACGGCGAATTCGCGGACGTGATCCGCTTCATCGCGGACGGCCGCATCGACGTGCAGCCGCTCATCACCGGACGTATCGCGCTCGGCGACATCGTCGCGCACGGGTTCGAGGAACTGGTCAACCACAAGGACCGGAACGTGAAGATCATCGTTCAGCCTGCCGTTTCCTGACAGCGCGCGTATCGCCATTTCGCTGTCGAGCGTCGCCCGCTTCCCGGGCGACGTATTCGGGTACCTCCCGCGCGATTTCCTCCCTGCCGTCATCCGACGCGATCCGCATCCCGTGCGCCGCCCGGACACGCCGTCAAATAATTTTCGCAATCCAAACAATCAAGCACGACGCACCACCGGCCTGACGCGCGATCAGGGTTTCTCCCGATCGGGCACGTTTCGACCGGTGTCGACAGGACGGAGGCGCAAGGCACCACGGTCACGATCACGATCACGCTGCCGGCAGCCGCCAACGCGTGACGAAGCCTGCCACCGCTGCTGCGTGCGATTCTTGGATATACTGGACCGAACCCTTTTCGGGGCGACCGGAGGCCACCACGTCCGTCGTACGTTCGCCCCAACCTGCGTGGAATTGCGCACCGTGAAACCGCGAGCCGGACTGATACTCGAACTTTTCGTCAACCTCGTGCTGCCGTGGGTGGCCTACCGGGTCGCGCAGCCGCAGTTCGGCGATACCGGCGCGCTGTACGCGTCGGCGGTTCCGCCGATCATCTGGTCGATCGTCGAATTCGTCCGCTCGCGCCGCGTCGACGCGGTGGCGGCCATCGTGCTGCTCGGCATCGCGCTGTCGATCATCGGCATGGCGCTCGGCGGCAGCCCGCGTACATTGCTGATGCGCGAATCGCTGGCGTCGGGCACGATCGGCGTCGTGTTCCTGCTGTCGCTGTTCCGCGAGCGCCCGCTGATCTTCTATCTCGCCCGCGCGACCGTGGCCCGCGAGATGGACGGCGGCGCCGCGCACTTCGAAGCGGTCTGGGCCGTGCAGCCGGGGCTGCGGCAGATGCTGCGCCGGATGACGTTCGTGTGGGGCGGCTTCATGACGCTGGAAATGCTGCTGCGCTGCTGGATGGTGATGACCTGGCCGGTCGAGCGCGTGCTGGTCGTGTCGCCGATCGTCGGCTACACCGTGTTCGGCTGCCTGCTGGCCTGGACGTTCTGGTACCGGCGGCGAATGCGCGTGCGCAACAGCGTCGACATTCCGGGCCGCAACGGGGTCACCGAGACCGCAGGCCGCTGACGCCCGGCCTGCCCGCCAACGCCCCGTCGCCATCGGCCCGGCGGCAGTCCCGGCGTGCTGTATGATGCGCGGCGTCCCGTCCGAGCCAAGCCTGTCCCGTCATGTCCCTTTCGCTCCTTCCGTGTGCCACGATCTGGCTGGCCCTGTTCGCGGCCGCCGCATTCGCGTGGCATCGCCCGCTGCACGGCCTGAGCATCATCCTGGCCGGGTTCGGCTATGCCGTCGCGCTGGCGTTCGGCAAGCTCGGGGCAGTCGCACTGGCACCGCTCGCGCTGCTGGCCGCAGCCGCGTGGGGCGTGTGGCCCGCGCGCCCGCTCGCGGTGCGGATCGCCGCGCACGCCGTGTTTGCCGCGCTGGCGGTCGCGCTGAGCCTGCATCTGGTCCCCGGATTCCACAACCCGCTCGTGATCGGCCCGACGCGCTTCACGCCGGACGCCGTGCCGTTCACGATGTACCTGAATCTCGACAAGCCGCTGGTCGGCCTGTGGCTGCTGTGGGTGCTGCCATGGATCGCGCCCGACGTCGCGCTGTCGCGCGCGCTGCGCACCGGCGCGGTGGCGGCCGTCGCGACGGCGGCCGCGTGCCTGGCCGGCGCGCTGGCGTTCGGGATGGTCGGCTGGGCGCCCAAGTGGCCGGCGTCGGGCTGGCTGTGGCTCGTGAACAACCTGCTGCTCGTGACGCTTGCCGAGGAAGCACTGTTCCGCGGCTACGTGCAAGGCGGGCTGACGCGCGTGCTCCGCGCGTTCTCATGGGGCCCGTGGGTCGCGCTCGCGGCCGGCGCGGTGCTGTTCGGCGCCGCGCACGCGGCCGGCGGCTGGCAATGGATCGTGCTGGGCACGGTGGCCGGCGCCGGCTACGGGCTCGCCTGGCGGCGCGGCGGACTGCTTGCGTCCGCCATCGCGCATGCCGGGCTGAACGTCGTCCACTTCGGCCTGTTCACCTATCCGATGCTCGCTGCCGCACACTGAACGCGGTGCGCGGCGGCGCCTGCGATGCCGCTCAGTTGAACCCGGCAACCGCGTGCGGCACGTACGGGCGTTCGAGCGTCGCGATCTCGTCGTCGGTCAGCTTCAGCGCGAGCGCACCGAGTGCGTCGTCCAGCTGCTGCGGCTTCGAAATGCCGACGATCGGCGCGGTCACGCCGTGCTTTTGCGCCACCCACGCCAGCGCGACCTGCGCCCGCGGCACGTTGCGCGCGGCGGCGATCGCCGCCACGGCCTCGACGACGGCCTTGTCCGCGTCGATCGTCGCGTCGTACAGCTGCTTGGCGACGTCGTCCTTCTGCTGCCGTTCCGACGATTCGTCCCAGTTGCGCGTCAGGCGGCCGCGTGCGAGCGGGCTCCACGGAATCACCGCGATGCCTTCGTCCGCGCACAGCGGCAGCATTTCACGCTCTTCTTCCCGATACAGCAGGTTCAGGTGGTTCTGCATGCTGACGAAGCGGGTCCAGCCGTTCTGCCTTGAAATGTGCAGTGCCTTCGCGAACTGCCACGCGAACATCGACGACGCGCCGATATAGCGCGCCTTGCCGGCCTTCACGACGTCGTGCAGCGCCTCGAGCGTCTCCTCGATCGGCGTGCCGTAGTCCCAGCGGTGGATCTGGTAGAGGTCGACGTAATCGGTGCCGAGCCGCTTCAGGCTCTGGTCGATGTCGGTCATGATCGCCTTGCGCGACAGGCCAGCGCCGTTCGGCCCCGGGCGCATCCGGTAGAACACCTTGGTCGCGATCACGACATCGTCGCGCTTCGTGAAATCGCGCAGCGCGCGGCCGACGATCTCCTCCGACGTGCCGTCCGAATACATGTTCGCGGTATCGAAGAAATTGATGCCGGCTTCGACCGCCCGCTGGATGATCGGGCGGCTCTCCGCTTCCGGCAGCGTCCACGGATGCGTGCCGCGCAACGGCTCGCCGAACGTCATGCAACCCAGCACCAGCTTCGACACGTCCAGCCCGGTCGACCCGAATTTCACGTATTCCATTGCATGCCTCGCCACTCAAGTTGGGATTGCGGCCGGATGCGCGCCGCGCATCCGCCAGACGTCGCATGGTATCCCGCATGCCGCGAACGCGTATGACCGCGCGCAGCGTGCAGGCTGCGTGAAAGAATAAACCTCGAAGGATGAACCGGAAGGCGCCGGTTACTTCGCCTGGTCGGCGATCGGCTGCAGGAACGCGGAGAAGCCGGTCAGCATGATCTGCACGCCGATGCACAGCAGCAGGAACGCTGACACGCGCTTCGCGACCTTGGTCCCTTCGCTGCCGAGATAGCGCGCGAGCAGCGCGGAGCGGCTGTAGACCTGCCAGATCACGACCGCGACGAGCACGGAGACGGCGATCGACACGATGCTCGACAGCATGAACTCCGACAGCTTGTGCGTGCGGTTCGCGTTCAGCGCGATCGCGGTGGCGATCGAGCCGGGGCCGACCGTCAGCGGCACGGTCAGCGGGAAGAACGCCCGCGTCATGATCGCGTTCGCGTCGATCGGCTTGACCGGCGTATCGCCGCCGCCGGGGCCGTCGGGCTCGTTCAGCATCTGCCAGCCCGCCACGGCAACCGCGAAGCCGCCGCCGATCCGCAGCGCTTCCATCGAGATCCCGAAGAAATGCAGTACCGGCGTGCCGGCGAAGAACGCGACCAGCAGCACGACGAACGAGTTGAATGCGACCTTCCGCGCGAGCAAGTCGCGCTCGTGCTCGGTCAACGCCTCGGTCCGTTCGAGAAACAGGAACGCGATGCCGATCGGATTGATGATACCGATCAGGCCGGTGAAGCCGAACAGGATCTCGGAGATAAGGCGGTTGACGATCATCGGGCGAAGCATCGGTCGGGGCTGGGCCGGCAGCGCGCCGGGGGTCACGCATTGTAGAGCAAGCGCCCGGGCCCGAGACGCAATTTGCGGCCGGGCCCGTTTCGCCGCCGATCGTGGTCGCGCCGCCTTACTCGGCGGGCGCCTCCCAGGCCGGCGGCCGCTTCGCGAAGAACGCGGCGAAGCCCTCCTTTGCTTCCGCCATCGCCCGCACGCGGGAGATCGTCTGCGCGGTGAATGCCGCACGCTCTTCCGACGGCGGATACTCGCCGATCGCGTCGAAGAAGCGCTTGATCTCCGTCAGCGCGTTCGGGCCGTTGCGGCCCAGTTCGGCAAGCGTCCGGTCGAGCGTTGCGTCGAGCGCATCGAGCGGCACGGCCTGGTGGATCAAGCCGATCGCCACGGCCTCGGCGGCGCCGAGTTGCGTCGCGGTCAGCGCCAGCCGGCGTGCCTGGCGCTGGCCGACCGCCTCGACCAGATACGGCCCGATCACGGCCGGCAGGATCCCGAAGCGTGCCTCGCTGACCGAAAAGCGCGCATGGTCGCTCGCGATCACGATGTCGCAGGCCGCGCACAGGCCGACGCCGCCGCCGAACGCATGGCCCTGCACGCGTGCCACCGTCGGTTTCGGGCACTGCCGGATCGCGCGCATCATCGCGGCGAAGCGCTCGGCGTCGCGCAGGTTCGCGGCCGCGTCGTTCGCGCTCGCGCGCTGCATCCACTGCAGGTCGGCGCCCGCGCAGAACGCACGACCGTCCGAGCGCAGCACGATCGCACGCACGTCGTCGCGCTGGCCGAGCGCCGTGAACGCATCGGTCAGCTCGGCGATCATCGTCTCGTCGAACGCGTTGAGCACGTCGCCGCGCTGCAGCGCGACGGTCGCGATGCCGCGCGCATCGACCGCGACGGCCAGGGTCTTCAATCCATCCATCGAACAGGTTTCCTCGGGTAGAACGGCCACTATCGGAATCAGGCAGCCTGGCGGCGGTCGATCACGCGCCGCGCCTTGCCGGTCGCGGTCGCGGGAATCCCGCCGGCCGCCAGCACCGTCACGCCGGACGACACGCCGACCATCGTCTTGATCCGGTGCTGCAACTCGCGCGCAAGCGCCGCGCGATCGCCGTCGGTGACGGACGCGGCCACCTCGGAGCGCAGCTCGACCGCGAGGTCGAGGCGGTCCATGTGACCGTCGCGCGACAGCGTGATCTGGAACTGGCCCGACAGCTGCGGCAGCGCGACGACGATCTCCTCGATCTGGCTCGGGAACACGTTCACGCCGCGCACGATCAGCATGTCGTCGGAGCGGCCGGTAATCTTCGCGAGCCGGCGCATCGCGCGCGCGGTCGGCGGCAGCAGCGCGGTGAGGTCGCGCGTGCGGTAGCGGATCACCGGCATCGCTTCCTTCGTCAGCGACGTGAACACCAGCTCGCCCTGGCTGCCGTCGGGCAGCACTTCGCCCGTCACGGGATCGATGATCTCCGGGTAGAAATGGTCTTCCCAGATCACCGGGCCGTCCTTCGTCTCGACGCATTCGCACGCGACGCCCGGGCCCATCACTTCCGACAGCCCGTAGATGTCGAGCGCGTCGATGCCCACGCGCGTTTCCACTTCCTCGCGCAGCGCCTGCGTCCACGGCTCGGCGCCGAAGATGCCGATCTTCAGCGACGACTCGGCCGGGTCCATCCCCTGCCGCACCATCTCGTCGATCAGGTTGAGCATGTACGACGGCGTGACGAGGATGATCTTCGGCTCGAAATCGCGGATCAGCTGCACCTGCTTCTCGGTCTGGCCGCCCGACATCGGCACGACCATGCAGCCAAGCCGCTCCGCGCCGTAGTGAATCCCGAGGCCGCCCGTGAACAGCCCATAGCCGAACGCATTGTGCAGCGTGTCGCCGGGGCGGCCGCCGGCCGCACGGATCGAGCGCGCGGTCACGTTCGCCCACGTATCGATGTCGCGCGCGGTGTAGCCGACCACGGTCGGCTTGCCGGTCGTACCGCTCGACGCATGGACGCGCACGACCTGCTCGCGCGGCACCGCGAAGAGCCCGAACGGATAGTTGTCGCGCAGGTCGCTCTTCGTCGAGAACGGGAATTTCGCGAGATCGGCGAGCGACTTCAGGTCGTCGGGATGCACGCCGGCCGCGTCGAACGTGCGGCGATAGTGCGGGACGTTGTCGTACGCGTGGCGCAGCGACCACTTGAGGCGCTCGAGCTGCAGCGCCTGCAGTTCGTCGCGGCTGGCGGTCTCGATCGGCTCGAGGGCGGCGGCAGGATGCGTCGGGTGAGTCATCGGGGTGCTCCTCCAATGGAGTGATGTCGTTATCGTGTTCGAAGTCACGGGGCCGGCGGCTACGACCGGAACGCGCGGCCGGCCGCATGCAGCGCGGCGAGCCGCGGCGACACGCGATAGCGGTCCTCGCCGTAGCTCGCCGCGAGGTTAGACAGCACGCGATGCACGCGGCCGATGCCGATCGCATCGGCCCACGCGAGCGGGCCGCACGGGTAGTTCACGCCCTTCTCCATCGCGAGATCGAGATCGGCGGCCGAGCACACGCCCTGGTTCACCGTGTCGGCCGCCTCGTTCGCAAGCATCGCGACGGTGCGCATCGCGACCATCCCCGGCACGTCGCCGACGCCGACGACGCGCAAGCCCGCCTGCTGGAACAGGCCGACCGCATCCGCATAGGCCGCGTCGCTGCACTGGAGCGCACGCGTCAGCGCCACGAGCCCGGCCTGCGCGAAATCGCGCGCAAGATCGACGAGCACGAGATCGGCCACGCCAGCCTGCGCGGCGCGGACGGTGGCCGTGCGGCCGTCGGTCAGCGCGATCGACGCGCGGCCGGCCGTCGCGAGCAGGTCGTCCGCCTGCGCGCCGGCCTGCCGGGCACCCGCGATGCGTTCGGCGAAGCGCGCCTGCAACGCCGCGGCCGGGCCATCCTGCGCGTACAGCACGACGTCAGCCGGCGCATCACGCGGCGGTTCGAGATCGGGCGCGGGCGGCGTCGCGCCGTCCCCATACGAATAGAAGCCGCGCCCCGACTTGCGCCCGAGGAAGCCCGCGTTCACGAGTTCCTGCTGGATCAGCGACGGCGTGTAGCGCGGATCGTTGAAGTACGCGCGAAACACCGATTCGGTGACCGCGAAGTTCACGTCGTGGCCGATCAGGTCCATCAGCTCGAACGGCCCCATCCGGAAGCCGCCGGCTTCGCGCATCACCGCGTCGATCGAGGCCGGCGTGCCGCCCTGCTCGTTCAGCACGCGCAGCGCCTCCGCGTAGTACGGCCGCGCGACGCGGTTCACGATGAAACCGGGCGTCGATTTCGCCATCACGGGCTGCTTGCCCCATGCGGCGGCGGTCGCATGGAGCACTTGCGCGACCTCGGGTGCGGTCGCCAGCCCGCTGACCACTTCGACGAGCGCCATCAGCGGCGCCGGGTTGAAGAAATGCAGCCCGGCGACCCGCTGCGGCACGCGCAGCCCGGCCGCGATCGACGTGATCGAGATCGACGACGTGTTGGTCGCGAGCATGCACGCGTCGTCGACGTGGCCTTCGAGCGTCGCAAAGATCTCGCGCTTCACGTCGAGCCGCTCGGCCGCCGCCTCGACGACCAGCGCGGCGCCCGCGAAGTCGGCCAACGCACGCACCGCGCGGATCCGGTTGCCGGCCGCGTCGGCCTGTGCCGGTTCGAGCCGGCCTTTCTCCGCGAGTCGCGCGAACTGTGCGCGGATGCCGGCCAGCGCCTTGTCGCAGGCTGCTTCGCTCAGGTCGTACAGCAGCACCGTGTGCCCGGCCGCGGCCGCGACCTGCGCAATGCCCGCGCCCATCGCGCCGGCGCCTATCACGCCGACGACGGCCGACGGCGCCAGCGCGCCCGAGTTCACCGATTGTGCAGAGGAAACAGCCATCGCTTGCGATCCGTCATGAAGTGGAGGTGCGAGCGATTATAAACCGACCGGTCGGTAGATTTATGTCAGGGCGTGCCCGAATTCGTCGTGCAAGAAACCGTTTCGGAGACTGCAAAGGTAAAAAAACTGAAAGATCGGGGCACTTTTTATCAACCGAAAGGTCAACGTAAGCGTTCGAATATGAGATAGTGACCCCCGAACGCCTGATAAAATTCGACAAACCGCCGGATTTCAGGGGGAAACCGCGTGTCACGTCGCCACCGCCGTCCATCGCTGGCCGCCCTTTCGGGGTCGGGACCGGCCCTCCGGCCCGCGCGTCGTCACGTGTACCGCCTCGCCGTCGGCGGGCAGCCGCATCGAACCACCGTTTCATCCAGCGACGGGCTTCGGCCCGCCCGCGCCCCTCGCCGCCTCACGGCAGCGAATCCAGGGCAGCGCCGTTGCGTGCTGCCACCCTTCGGTTTCATCGTCCTCGTTCGGCGGATAGTACGGCCGGGCTTCGTCAACCCGTGACGGCGCGTCGCGCGCCGCCACTCGCATAAGGAAACCCTCCATGCCGCACTCGTCCAACCAGCTCCCGCGCTGGACCCTCTGGGCCCCGCTTGCCGCCTGGCTGGTACTCGCGCTGTCGCGCGTCGTGCCGGCCGAAGGCCTCGTCATCGCGGTGTTCGCCGCCGCGCTCGCCGGCGCCGTGTTCGCCGCCGTCCACCATGCGGAAGTCGTCGCGCACCGCGTCGGCGAACCGTTCGGCACGCTCGTGCTCGCGGTCGCCGTGACCGTCATCGAGGTCGCGCTGATCGTGTCGGTGATGCTCGGCGCGGGCCCCGAGAAATCGGGCCTCGCGCGCGACACCGTGTTCGCCGCGGTGATGATCATCTGCAACGGCATCGTCGGCATCTGCCTGCTGGTCGGTGCGTGGAAGCACGGCGAACAGGACTTCCAGGGACGCGGCGCCAGCAAGGCGCTCGCGGTACTCGCGTCGCTGTCGGTGCTGTCGCTCGTGATGCCGAACTACCTGAGCGCCGCGCCGGGCCCGTTCTTCTCGAAATCGCAGCTCGCGTTCGCCGGCGTCGCATCGCTCGTGCTGTACGGCGCGTTCGTGTTCGTGCAGACCGTGCGACATCGCGACTACTTCCTCGCCGAGCACGACAGTGCAAACGAGGCGGTGCACGCGGCGGCGCCGAGCAACCGCACCGCCGTGATCAGCATGATCCTGCTGTTCGCGAGCCTCGTCGCGGTCGTGCTGCTCGCGAAGCTGCTGTCGCCGGCCGTCGAGCATGCGGTGCTGAAGCTCGGTGCGCCCGAAGCCGCGGTCGGCATCGTGATCGCCGCGCTCGTGCTGTTGCCGGAAGGGCTCGCGGCCGTCACCGCCGCGCGTGCGAACCGTCTGCAGACCAGCATGAACCTCGCGCTCGGTTCGGCGCTCGCGAGCATCGGGCTCACGATCCCGACCGTCGCGGCCGTGTTCATCTGGGTCGGCCAGCCGCTCACGCTCGGCATCGGCGCGATGGAAACGGTCCTGCTCGCGCTCACGCTGCTGGTCAGCACGCTCACCCTCAGCCAGGGGCGCACGACGGTGCTGCACGGCGTCGTGCACCTCGCGCTGTTCGCCGCGTACCTGTTCCTGTCCATCACCCACTGACGTCCGAATGCACGCGGCCCGGCGGATCAACACCGCCGGGCCGCGTGACGTCTTTCACGCCCCTTCGCCTTCCTTCATTCACGCCACGCCGCGGCTACCGGGCGGGAATCACGAGATGCTGGCCGGCCAGGATCAGGTTCGGGTTCGCGAGGTTGTTGCGGCGCTGGATCTCGCGATAGCGCTGGCCGCTGCCGAGCTTGCTCGCCGCGATCAGGTTCAGCGTGTCGCCCGCCTTCACCACGTACGTGAGCTCGCCCGATGCGGCCGCGGTCGTCATCGCCTGGTCGCTGACGAAGTACTTGCGCAGCAGCTCGAGATACTGCGGCGACTGCCTGAGCTTCGCGATCGCGGCGTTCAGGTAGATCAGCAGGTCCTGGTCGTCGGCGCGCACGCCGATCTTGTACGCGATGTTCGAGCCGTCGAGCTTGGTCACCGCGAATTTCAGGTCGGTGTTTTTGATCGAGCTGACCGCAAACGGATAGTCGTAGATGAACGCGTCGACCGTCCGGCCGTCGACGCTCTTCGCGATGAACGCCGGATCGGAATCGTCGACCTCGACGAAGTGCACGTTCGGATACTGGCGCGTGACGAACGCGCGCACGTCGGGGTCGCCCTTCAGGATGCCGACCGTCTTGCCGGCGAGATCGTCGGTCGAGCGGATCGCCGAGCCCTGCCGCACGATCAGCGAATAGCCGAAATCGTCGACGTACGGCACCGAATAGACGATGCCGGCCGGCGAGTTGTCCGGGAACGTCAGCCCGTCCATCGCGACGTCGACCACGTGGTTCCCCTTCGCATCCGTATCGAGCAGCTGCTTCGGCACACCGGGGTACGTATCGACCTCGTGATGCGTATCGACGACGACCGGCTTGCCGCCGTGCGAGAACGACGGATCCGCGAACAGCAGCCGCGCGAATTCGACGTTGAAGCCGTGCGGTGCGCCCTTGTCCTCGCCGAAGAACGGCTCGCTCGGATTCTGCACCGAGATCCGGACGATGCCGTTTTCCGCAATCGATTTCAGCGTGCTGGCCTGCGGCGTGAAGCCGGCCGGCAGCACGTTGGCCGACGGCGGCGTCTGCGCGGGCTGGCCGGTGTCGACATTTTGTGCGGACGTCGACGACGGCGCCACGTCGTGCGCGGGAATCAGCGTCGACAGGCCGCCCTGATGCACGATCCATACGCCGACGAGCACGACCAGGAACGCAATTGCGCCAAGAAGTTTTTTCATGGTTGAGGGCCTGCGGGAAGTTATTGTTGTTTGGACGGCAACTGGGCGGGGTTCGCCGCATCGAGCCCGGGCGCGCGGCCACCGTTCAACACCGCCTGCTGTTGCGCCTGCTTGACCTCGGGGTTATCCATCAGCGACGTCTCCATCTCGGAGAACGCCTTGTTGACCGAGCGCATCACCGAATCGACGGCCACGTCGGTCTTGATCTGCTCGAACGTATCGGACGCCTGCCGGCCCGCGAGCTTGTTCATCTGCTGCGCCGCCTGCGACATGTCCCACATCGCCTTCGCGCGGTCGATCGCCGACGCGAAATTCTTCAGTTCGACCTGCACCTGCTTGTAGCGGCCCTCGCGGAACGCGAGCAGCTGCTTCATCGTGTCGAGCTGCGCCCGGAAGCGCGGCGCGTCGTCCGGGTACTGCTTCTCGAACAGCTCCGTCTTGCTCTCGAAGTTCTTCACTTCGGTACGGAACGCGGTGATGCTGTCCGCGAACTTCTGCGCGTCCTGGCGCTTTTCCGCGAGCTGGTTGATCAGCGTCTCGATCGGATTCGACTGCGCTTCCTCGACGATCATCTTCACCTTCTGGTTCGCGAGCTTCATCGCGACGACCGGCGCCAGATAGATCGCGCCGAGACCGATCACGCCCGCCGCGACCAGCGCGATCACCCCCTTCAGGATGAACAGCGCGGCTGGTGCCGCGATCGCGACGCCGGCGACGATGATCGCCCACTTGATCAGCTTGACCTTGCCACTCCCCGAACTGCCGTTTGCTTCATTTGAAAGCTGCGACATGAGTTTTTCTCCTTGAACCTCGAACCGGACTGCGTACGTTTGCTTTTTCAAATGCAATCGAAATGCTTCGGACTCCGGTGCCGCCAGGCAATCAGGAAAGCCGGCGGCGCAATACCAGGACGGACGCGTGCGGGCGTCACGAGACGCCGGTGTAGGCGCCGTTCGGGATGCGGTGATCGGGGGTAGCTGGCGGCGGTGCGATGCGGCGGGCCGGACCGGCGCCGTTCATCGTCGCGGCCAGCGCGCGGACGGGAAAGTGTACCGGCGCGCAGGTACGAACGGGATGACGGATACGTGACGCGACGGGCGTCGGTTGAAGCGTCGTTGCGGCGCGCGGATCGATGCGGCGCCGGTATTCCGGTACGAGGGCGTAAAGGCTCATCGTTGTTCTTTTGCGTGTCGCGGGTGCAGGAACCGCGCGGCCGGCGCGTCCCGCTCCAAATGCACGGACGTATCCTGCGCCGACCGGCATGCAGCGTCAAGCGGTCGGCATGGAGCCCTTCGTCGGGCTGACAGCGCCCCTGGCGTTCGTGCCGCCCGCCGCGAAGCACGCGCATGACGGCATGCTTTCGAAATTGCAAGGATTCCTGTCATCGGCACATGCACCGCTCGCTCAGGATTGCTTGTCATCGCGGCGCCGCAAGCTTCCGGATTGAAAGCTTGTGACACGATGCGACCGCGCGACGCCGCTACGTTGCGCCGCCGCCCTGTTCCTGCGCGAGAAACCGCTCGACCATCGCGTTGAACACCGGCAGCGCCGGATTGTCGTTGTCCGCGCGCCACGCGAGATACAGCTCGGCTGCGACATTGACGCCCGCCAGCGGCCGGAACACCACGCCGTCGACATGAAGCTCGCGCGCCGACGCCGGCACCAGCGCCGCGCCGAGCCCCGCACGCACGAGGCCGAGGATCGTATGCGTCTGCCCGACGTAGTGCAGGTAGTTCGGCAGCCGTCCGGCGCTCGCGAACATCCCCGAGATCATGTCGTGGAAGTACTTCCCCTCGTTCGGCGAATACGCGATGAACGGCTGCCGGTCGAGTTCGTCGGGGCCGATCTGCTCGTAGGCGGCAAGCGGCGCGCCTTGCGCCACCGCGACGAGCATCGGTTCGCGCTGCACGAGCCGGTATTCGAGCGGCTGGCGCGCGGCGCGCTGCCGCACGAAACCGGCGTCGAGCATCCGCGATGCGAGCGCATCGATCTGCACGGTCGACACCATCTCGCGCAATTCGACGTCGACGTCCGGCAGCGCATGCGCCGCGTGCGCGAGCAGCACCGGAATCATCCTGTACGCGCTGACGGCCGTGAAACCGAGCGTGATGCGGCCGGCCCCGCCATGCGCGACGCGCTGCGCGGCCTGCTCGGCCCGGGCGGAGAATTCGAGGATGTGCCGCGCGTCGCGCAGGAAGCGCTCGCCGGCCGCGGTCAGGCTGACCTGCCGGCTGCTGCGCTCGAGCAGCGCGATGCCGAGTGCGTGCTCGAGCAGCTGGATCTGCCGGCTCAGCGGCGGCTGGGTCATGAAGAGCCGCTTCGCCGCACGGCCGAAATGCAGTTCCTCGGCCACCGCGACGAAGCAGCGAAGCTGGTGCAGTTCAATCATCCAATTCTTGAATCAATCGATAGTCTTTTGATGTTAGACCGATATCGATGCAATTTCTATACTCGGTTCCACCCGATGCGCGGCCCGCGCCGCGCACGACGACCGAGACCTTCATGACCATCGACATCCTGCTGACCCAGCCGCTCCCCGCCACCATCGACGCCGAACTGTCCGCCCGTTACGCGGTGCACCGGCTGCATGCGGCCGAAGACCCGGACGCGCTGCTCGACCGCGTGGCGTCGCGCATTCGCGGCGTCGTGACCGGCGGCGCGAACGGCCTGTCCGCCGCGCTGATGGACCGGCTGAGCGCGCTCGAGATCATCGCGATCAGCGGCATCGGCACCGACGCGGTCGATCTCGACCGCGCCCGCGCACGCGGCATCCACGTGACGACGACGCCCGACGTGCTGACCGACGACGTCGCCGACATGGCGCTGGGGCTGATCCTGATGACGCTGCGCGACCTCGGCGCCGGCGAGCGGATCGTCCGTGCCGGCCGCTGGGGCAAAACGGCCCAGCCGCTCGCGACGCAGGTCACCGGCAAGCGGCTCGGCATCGTCGGGCTCGGCCGCGTCGGGCGCGCGATCGCGCAGCGCGCGCAGGCGTTCCGGATGCCCGTCAGCTACTTCGGCCCGCGCGAGCATCGCGACAGCGGCTATCGCTACGTTCCGGACCTCGCCGCGCTCGCGCGCGACAGCGACGTGCTCGTGATCGCGGCATCGGCCGACCACGGCAACGTGCTCGTGACGGCCGACGTGCTCGCCGCACTCGGCCCCAAAGGATTCCTGATCAATGTCGCGCGCGGCAAGCTGGTCGACGAAACCGCGCTCGTCCGTGCGCTCGCCGACGGCACGATCGCCGGCGCCGGCCTCGACGTGTTCGCGAACGAACCGCACGTGCCGGCCGCGCTGCTCGAACTCGACCGCGTCGTCGTGCAGCCGCACCGCGCGAGCGCCACGCATGAAACGCGCGAGGAAATGGGCCGGATCGTGCTCGCCAACCTCGCCGCGTGCTTCGCGGGCCAGCGCCCGCCGACCAGCATCACGCGCTGAACGCCGCGCGGCCGCACGGCCGCCTCGTTACAACACCGGATGCCTCCGCCCGACGGAGGCCAGGAGACACGCATGTCCAATCGATCCAGCGGCGCCGCCCTCGCCGCGTCGCCCGCGGCCTCGCGCAGGATCGGCCGCGTCCGCTATGCGGTCCTCGCGCTGATTTTCGCGGTCACCGTCATCAACTATGCGGACCGCGCGACGATGTCGATCGCCGGCACCGGCGTCGCGCACGATCTCGGCCTGACGCCCGTGCAGCTCGGCGTCGTCTTTTCGGCGTTCGCGTGGGCCTACGCGATCGGCCAGATCCCGGGCGGCTGGCTGCTCGATCGCTTCGGCGCACGGCGCGTGTACGGCCTGAGCCTGCTGCTGTGGTCGGTCTTCACGATGCTGCAGGGCACGGTCGGCTGGCTCGCCGTTCAGGGTGCGGCCGCGACGCTCGCGCTGTTCGTGATGCGCTTCATGCTCGGCCTCGTCGAATCGCCGGCGTTCCCGGCCAATTCGCGGATCGTCGCCTGCTGGTTCCCGACCGCCGAACGCGGCACGGCGTCGGCCCTGTTCAATTCCGCGCAGTACATGGCCGTCGTGCTGTTCACGCCGGCCATGGCCTGGCTCACCCACGCACTCGGCTGGGAGCATGTGTTCCTGTGGATGGGGCTGCTCGGCATCGCGCTCGCCGCGCTGTGGTTCGCGTGGTATCGCGAGCCGCACGGGCACCCGCGCGTGACCGATGCCGAGCGCGACTACCTGCGCGCACACGGTGCGCTCGTCGATCTCGAGGCGAACCGCGTGCGCCAACGGCCGCATGTTTCGTGGCACGACGCATCGCAACTGTTCCGCCACCGGAACCTGTGGGCGATCTATATCGGTCAGTACTGCATCACGGCGCTCACGTACTTCTTCATCACGTGGTTTCCGATCTACCTGATCAAGGGGCGCGGGATGACGATCATGGAAGCCGGCTGGGTTGCGGCGCTGCCGGCAATCTGCGGGTTCACGGGCGGCGTGCTCGGCGGCGTGCTGTCGGACTGGCTGATCCAGCGCGGCATGCATCCGTCGAAGGCGCGCAAGACGCCGTTCGTCGCGGGGATGGCGATGGCGACGCTGCTCGTGCTCGCGAACGGCGCGGCGTCGAACGCGGCCGTGATCGCGCTGATGACGATCGCGTTCTTCGGCAAGGGGCTCGCGGCGGCCGGCTGGGCCGTGCTCGCCGATACGGCGCCCGAAGGCATGGTCGGGCTGAGCGGCGGCGTGTTCAACGGCCTCGGCAACATCGCCGGGATCGTCACGCCGCTCGTGATCGGCTACTTCGTCGCCAGCACCGGTTCGTTCGCCGGCGCGTTGTGGTTCGTCGCCGCGCACGGGCTGATCGGCATCGCCGCATACGCATGGCTCGCGGGCCGCTTCGAGCGGATCCGCATCACGCCGGCGGCCTGAGCGACGCAGCGGCACGCACGTACGCCGTCACGCGCGCTTGCGGCCGCCCGGCGCGTGTTCGGTCGTCAGCCGGTCGAGTTCGCGCAGGTCGTTCTCCAGCGCGGGCGTGAGCGTCGTGCGCAGGTGCTCGAGGAACGTACGGATCTTCGCGTCGAGATAGCGGCGCGTCGCGTAGACGGCATACACGCTCACCGTCTGCAGCCGGTACTCCGGCAGCACGCGGATCAGCCGCCCCGCGCGGATGTCGTCGAGCACCGTATACAGCGCGACGCACGCGATCCCGCGCCCGGCGCGCACCGCGACGCACAGCGCGTCCGGCACGTTGACCTGGAACGGCGCCGGCTGCAGCTCGTAGACGGCTTCCTCGCCGTCGCTGCGCTCGAGCCGCCATTCGCTGGCCGGCGAGGCCGGCGTGTCGAGACGCAGGCACACGTGGTTCGGCAATTCGCCGGGCGTCTGCGGCGTGCCGTGCCGCGCCAGGTATTCGCGCGACGCGACGAGCACGCTGCAGCTCGTGCCGCAGGTCTGCGCGACATAGCCCGAATCGGGCAGTTGCGACGCCGTCACGATCGACACGTCGTAGCCCTCCTCGACGAGATTCGGCATCCGCTGCGCGAGCGTCAGCTCGACCGACACGTCGGGGTTGTCCTCCTGGTAGCGGACGATCGACGACACGACATGACTCTGCCCGAGCCCCGTCATCGCATGGATGCGCATCTTGCCGCTCGGCCGCAGCAGCGCGTTGCGCGCCTCCGCGTTCGCATAGTCGAGTTCCGCGAGGATCGATTTCGCGCGCTCGAAATAGCGTTCGCCGCTTTCGGTCAGGCCGAGGTGGCGCGTCGTGCGATGCAGCAGGCGCGTCTGTACGTGCGCTTCGAGGTTCGAGACCGCGCGCGACACCTGCGCGGTAGTCGCGTCGATTTCCTTCGCGACCGCAGTAAAACTGCCGGCTTCGACAACGCGCACGAACAGGCGCATGTTTTCGAGCATGTCCATTGAATTGGCTTGGGGGGAGTCGATGGGGAGGCGTCGGCGGCGCTCACGTCAAGTGGGAAACGGAACACGGCCGCGAACCACGTCGAGTCGATCACCGGGCCGGGGGAAAGGCGGGAGAGCGGGCATCGCGTACGTGGTTCTGGCATGACGGGGGATTCGGTGGCCCGAATTGTACGCCGCTGCCGACGAATGTGCGCGGTTGCGTGGCCCCAAAGCTTTCATCGAATGAAAGGCTTTCGCAAGACTCGCGCGCCGTGCGCACGCAACGGCGTGATGCAGCACGGCAATTTGTATCACAACGCGATATAATTGCGCCCCTTGTCGCCGCGCGGCCCCGCGCCGTCCTATTTACCGCGTACCCGTCCATGTCGTCAGGCTCCTCTCCGTCGCGCCGCACGCTGCAGCAATGGCTGCGCAGCTTCCTTCCCCATCCGATGTCGCTTGGCTGGCGCGAGCGCCTGCGTTCGTGCACGGGGGCGCTCGTCGGGATCGCGACGGTCGGCGTCACGATGCGGCTGCTGCCCGGCGTGCCGGGCCTCGTGCCGCTGCTCGTCGCGCCGATGGGTGCATCGGCCGTGCTGCTGTTCGCGGTGCCGGCGAGCCCGCTCGCGCAGCCTTGGTCGATCATCGGCGGCAACCTCGTCGCGGCGACGGTCGGCGTGGCCTGCGCGCAATGGATCGCTGATCCGGTCACGGCCGCCGCGGTCGCGATCGCGTGTGCGATCGGCGGCATGTTCGCGCTGCGCTGCGTGCACCCGCCGTCGGGCGCCGTCGCGCTCACGGCCGTGGTCGGCGGCCCGGCCATCCACTCGCTCGGCTTCGGTTTCGTGCTGGAGCCGATCGCACTGCAATCGGGAATCCTGCTGTCGGCCGCACTCGTGTATCACGCGCTGACCGGACACCGCTATCCGCACGGCGGCGTGCGACCCGACGCGAAACCGCAGGCGGGCGGCGCCGCATCGGCACGTGGCGGCTTCACGCGCGGCGATCTCGACGTGGTGCTGAAGCGTCGCAGCGAATGGCTCGACGTCGATCCGGACGATCTCGAAACGCTGCTGCGCGAAACCGAGATGCAGGCCTATACGCGCACGTTCGGCCAGCTCACGTGCGCCGACCTGATGACGAACGATGCGATCGAGGTCGCGCCGTCGACATCGGTGACGGCCGCGCTGACGCTGCTCGACCGCCACCGCGTGAAGGCGCTGCCGGTGGTCGATGGCGAAGGCCGGCTGACCGGCATCGTCACGCGCGCCGATCTCACGCGCCAGCTGCGTCGTCCGGCCCCGCTGTGGCAGCGCCTGTCCGCGCGGCTGCCGCAATCGCTCGGCGGCCAGCCCGCGAGCGTCGCCACCGTGATGACGCGCGACGTCGCATGCGTGCCGGAAACGATGCCGATCACCGCACTCGTGCCGCTGTTCACGCATTCTGGCCATCACCACATTCCGGTCGTCGATGCGTCGCGCCGGCTCGTCGGGATCATCACGCAGACGGATCTCGTGACGGGCCTTTATCAGCAGACCCGAATGCTAGAGGCCGCGTAGCACTCGCCATGTCCCGTAACGGCTGACGCAACGTGGAATGCATTCATTCCGCCATCGCCCGGCCTTTTATATCATATTGTGATATATTTGACGCCACCGAAACTGACCGTACGACCGCCCTCGATGAACGATACCCGACGCGCGCTGGCCAAAAGCGATTTCCAGCAACTGTCCGAGTTCCGCTACCAGATGCGCCGCTTCGAGCGCTTCTCCGAACGCGCCGCGCAAAGCGAAGGCGTGACGCCGCTGCAATACCTGCTGCTGCTGCACATCAAGGGCTATCCGCATCGCGAATGGGCAACCGTCGGCGAGCTCGCGGAACGCCTGCAGGCGCAGCATCACGGCGTCGTCGCGCTGGTGACGCGCTGCGAGGCGCTCGGGCTCGTGAAGCGCAAGACGAGCGAAGCCGACCGCCGGCAGGTCGAAGTCCACCTCGAACCCGCCGGCGAGACGCTGCTCGCCCGCCTCGCGGCCATGCACCGCGCCGAGCTGAAGTCGCTCAAGGGCACGTTCCAGGTTCCCCAGATCGATTACTGACCCTTGCTCTTTCCACGCCGATGAACGCACCACACAAACGCGATTTCTCGACCAACGCACGCCTGCCCAGGATCGCGTTGCTTGCCGCCGGAATCGGCCTGCTCAGCACGCTTGCCGCGTTCGTGCTGTTGAGCCTGATCCACCTGTTCACGAACCTGTTCTTCTTCCAGCAGTTCTCGTTCGCCGACCGCTCCCCGGCGAACAACACGCTCGGCGCATGGGTGATCGTGATCCCGGTGGTCGGCGGGCTGATCGTCGGGTTGATGGCGCGCTTCGGTTCGGAGAAGATCCGCGGCCACGGCATTCCCGAAGCGATCGAGGCGATCCTGTTCGGCAAGAGCCGCATGTCGCCGAAGGTCGCGATCCTCAAGCCGCTGTCGTCCGGCGTCGTGATCGGCAGCGGCGGCCCGTTCGGCGCCGAAGGCCCGATCATCATGACGGGCGGCGCACTCGGCTCGCTGATCGCGCAATGCGTGCACGTGACCGCCGCCGAGCGCAAGACGCTGCTCGTCGCCGGTGCGGCCGCCGGCATGACGGCCGTGTTCGGCACGCCCGTCGCCGCGGTGCTGCTCGCGGTCGAGCTGCTGCTGTTCGAATGGCGGCCGCGCAGTTTCCTGCCGGTCGCGCTGGCGTGCGCGGTGGCCGGGTTCGCACGTGCGCTGTTCTTCGGCGTCGATCCGTTGTTTCCGCTGACGACGGCCGCGCCGTCGCCGGTCGCGCTGCTGTCGTGCATCGTCGCGGGGCTGCTGTCGGGCATGCTCGCATGCGGCCTGTCGGCGGCGCTGTACCGCGTCGAGGACACCTTCGCGAAGCTGCCGGTGCACTGGATGTGGTGGCCTGCGCTCGGCGCGGTCGTGATCGGCATTGGCGGCTGGCTCGAACCGCGCGCGCTCGGCGTCGGCTACGACGTGATCGGCGACCTGCTGCATCAGCACATCGCGTTGAAGATCGCGCTCGCGCTGCTGATCGTGAAGGCCGTGATGTGGGTGATCGCACTCGGCTCGGGAACGTCGGGCGGTGTGCTCGCCCCGCTGCTGATGCTCGGCGCCGGCCTCGGCACCGTGCTGTCGCCGCTGCTGCCGGGCGGCGATCCGGCGCTGTGGCCGCTCGTGTGCATGGCCGCGACGCTCGGCGCGACGCTCGGCGCCCCGCTCACCGCGATCGTGTTCGCGTTCGGCCTCACGCATGATGCGAACGCGCTGCTGCCGCTGCTGGCGGCAACGCTCGTCGCGCACGGCTTCGCGACCATCGTGATGAAGCGCTCGATCATGACGGAAAAGATCGCGCGTCGCGGCTATCACATCTATCGCGAATACGGCGTCGATCCGCTCGAGCGCCATGACATCGGTGAAGTGATGACGCCGGCCGACCGGCTCGTCGCGATCGACGGCGCAGCGACGCTCGATATCGTCGCGTCGCAATACTTCGGCGCGAAGCAGACGCATCGCGCCTACCCGGTCGTGCAGCACGGCCGCCTGCTCGGCCTGGTCGATCGTGCGACGCTCGACGCGCAGCGCGCACAGGCCGGCGCCGATACGCCGATCGCGGGCGCGTTCACAGGCCGCGCCCCGGCCGTCGCGCTCGCGCACGAAACATGCCGCGTCGTCGCATCGCGCCTCGCGATGCTGGGCCTCGAACGCCTGCCGGTCGTCGACGACGAGCAATCGCTGCGCGTCACGGGCCTCGTGTCGCGCAGCGACCTGATCAAGCCCGCGCTCCAGCACTTCGACGACGAACAGAAGCGCGAGCGCTTTCGCCCGATCGTCCCGGTCAACCTGCGCGACGCCGGCACCCGCAAGGCCGGCTGACGCCAACCGCGTGCTCGGGCACACCGGCTGCGCACCGCCTCCTCATCGCGCCTCGCCTCGCTGCACGATGCGGCGCACCCTCGTGCGCCGCATCGTATTCCGCCGTGTTCCGTGTTTAAAGTTGGTTAACATTTTGTCTGGCGAAAGTTTGTCATCATGGTGCCCATGCGACGGGGCCATCAATCAGCCATTCCACTTCGCCATCAGATAAAGAGTCGCGGCACGGCATGCACACACATGCCGTGTGCCGTGACCGTCACGACACCACACGACCGGGCAGCGCGCTGACCGTGCAACGCATGATGTCGAGCCGCACACGACGCATGCCGCATCGCAGCAACGCCGCACAGCACCGGAGCCGCCATTTGGCAAGCGCGTTAACAACTTGTTTCGGAATCACCGGAACCGTGCTTGCCCGATGCGATCTCATTAGCACGCAGTACTGCTGCGCATCCCACTTAATCAATCACGACTCGAGGGAGATAACGTGAACGCGAAATACTTACCGCTCATCGCATTGACCGTGGCATTTTCTGCTCATGCAGCCGATTCTGCCCTGCAGAACGTGGGACAAAGCCAAAAGCCCGCCGACCAAGTGGCGCAGTGCATCGCCAAGACGTGGGCCGACAAGTCGCAGCAACAAGTGACGTCGCAGTACGAACTGGCGAACGGCCTCGCAATGGCCGTCTACGCGCCGGGCCAGCAGCCGCCGAACGGCGCTGCCGCCGTGGTGCGCCCGGCCAACGCCGGCAACGCGAAGACCTGGGTCGGTTTCCGCGGCGGCGATGCATCGTCGGCCGGCGACATCAACGCCTGCCTGTAACGAGAACAGGCGCTCCGGATGGCCTTGCGCCATCCGCTTGCGACAAGCCCCGCTTCGGCGGGGCTTTTCTTTTTCTGCCGCCTGCGCTTACAGGTAGCTGCAGACGTAATCGAGCGTCTCGAGCACTTCGATGTCGAAGCGGCTCTTGCCCGGCACCGAGAACGATTCGCCGGCGCCATAGGTCTGCCATTCGCTGCTGCCGTCGAGCTTCACGCGGCACTTGCCGGCCTGCACTTCCATCAATTCGGGCGCGTCCGTGCCGAAGTTGAGCGCGCACGGCAGGATCACGCCGAGCGTCTTGCGCGTGCCGTCCGGGAAGAGCACGGTATGCGACACGCACTTGCCGTCGAAATAGACGTTCGCGCGCTTGACGACCGATACGTTGTCGAATTGGGTTGCACTGGTCATGTGATGCCTCTGATTGCTGGATGCCGGATGGCGAGAGTGGTTGGCGGCCGGCCGCAGCGGCGGGCCGGCCGATATCATACCGGCTCGCGCGGCATGCGCCGGAATGGCGTACCGCTCGCCGCGTGTCGGCACGATCATCGTCAGGATGACTACATGATTTTCGTCGGGCGCCGCTTCACCGCAGTCCCTTGCGCCGCGCGGAATCGCGCAGGCAGTCGAGCAGCATTGCCGCGGCCGGCGTCAGCGGGCTGTCGCGGCGCGTGACGACCTGCACCGAGACGCCCGGCAGGCGCTCGCGGATCGGCAGCACCGCGAGCTGGTCGCGCGCCCACTCGCCCTGCAGCAATTGCTCGGGCATCGATGCGATCAGGTCGCAACCCGTCATCAGGCTGTGCGCGAGCCCGAAGCTCGGGCATTCGACGACGCGCGCCGGCACCGGTAGCCCGTACGCGACGAACGAATTGAACAGTACCTGCGTGGAGCTTTCCGGCGACGGATTCATCAACCAGTCGGCGTCGACGAGATCGGCGAGCGACGTAGCCGACGCGAGCGGATGCCCCTTGCGCGCGACGATCAGCGAACGGCTCGCGTAGAGCTCCGCATGATCGAACTCGGCCGCCAGCAGCTCGGGCACGACGACGGCGACCGCGAAATCGAGCGAACCGTCGTGCAGGCGCGGCAGCGCGACGCCCGGAAACCCTTCGACCAGATTGACGCGCGCCACCGGGAAGCGGCGCCGGAACGCGCGGAACGCGTCGGGCAGGATCGTCACCGCGGCCGCCGGCGTGATGGCGGCCGCGACGGAGCCCGTCATCGCGCCCTGCGCCTGCTCGATGTCGTCGCGGGCACGCTGCATTTCGGCGACGATCAACCGCGCGCGCACCTGCAGCTGCTGGCCGAACGCGGTGAGCTGCACGCCGCGTGCGGTACGCACGACGAGCGACACGCCGAGTGCGATCTCGAGTTCCTTGACGGCCTTCGTCAACGCCGCCGGTGACACGTTCAGACGCCGCGCGGCCGCGCGGATGCTGCCTTCTTCGGCAACGGTGACGAACGCTTTCAGCTGATGGTATTTCATGGCGGCAATGCGTGATCCGTGGAAACCCTGTGCGTCGCGCGGCACAGTGGCTCAGGGTATTCCCGAGCGGCAACCGACGGTGTGCACCAAAGCAATTTAGCAGCTTCTGGTACCCGAAAGAAATTTATATGCTTGCTCGTCATATGCACGTCAAACGCTCCACCTGCCCCACAGGAGACCCCATGCTGCAAGCCGTGAACCCCGTCATCCCCGGCATCGCCGCGATCGCCCCCGAACTGGTCGAGGTGCGCCGCCGCATTCACGCTCATCCCGAGCTCGCGTTCGAGGAGACGCTCACGAGCGATCTCGTCGCCGAGCTGCTCACCGGCTGGGGCTACGACGTGCATCGCGGGATCGGCAAGACGGGCGTTGTCGGCGTACTGCGCGAAGGGCAAGGCACGCGCACGGTCGGGCTGCGCGCCGACATGGACGCGCTGCCGCTCGCGGAAGCCACGGGCCTGCCGTACGCGAGCCGCCATGCGAACAAGATGCATGCATGCGGCCACGACGGCCACACGGCGATGCTGCTGTGCGCGGCGCGCCACCTCGCGGCCACGCGCCAGTTCTCAGGCACGCTGAACCTGATCTTCCAGCCGGCCGAGGAAAACTTCGGCGGCGCGAAGGCGATGATGGACGACGGCCTGTTCGACCGCTTCCCGTGCGACGCGATCTTCGCGATCCACAACATGCCGGGCCGCGCGGCCGGCGACATGGCATTCCGCACCGGCGCCGCGATGGCATCGGCCGACCGCGTGACGATCACGCTGCGCGGCGTCGGCGGCCACGGCGCGATGCCGCATTTCGCGCGTGATCCGATGTCGGCCGCGGGCAGCATCATGGTCGCGCTGCAGACGATCGTCGCACGCGAGGTCGATGCGCAGCATGCGGCCGTGATTACGGTCGGCAGCGTGCAGGCCGGCGAGACCTTCAACATCATTCCCGAAACCGTCGTGATGAAGCTGTCGGTGCGCGCGCTGAACGCCGACGTGCGCGCGCTGCTCGCGCGCCGCATCGAAGCCCTCGCGAAAGGCCAGGCCGAAAGCTTCGGCATCACCGCGGAAGTCGACTACGACTACGGCTACCCGGTGCTCGTCAATCACGCGGAACCGACCGCGTTCGCGGCCGAGATCGCGCAGCAGATGCTCGGCGCCGAGCGCGTCGAAACCGACGCCGCGCCGCTGATGGGCAGCGAGGATTTCGCGTTCATGCTCGAGGCGCGTCCCGGCTGCTACGCGTTCATCGGCAACGGGATCGGCAGCAAGGGCGGCTGCATGGTGCACAACCCCGGCTACGACTTCAACGACGACATCCTCGCGATCGGCGCGAGCTACTGGGTTCGCGTCGCCGAAGCCTGGCTCGCGGCCTGACGGCCTTTCACCACGCAGTTTCGCGCTTAACCGGGGGAACCCCATGGAAACGTCCGCCCTTCCGTTCGCCGGCACGCCGGTCGATGCCCGCGCCGCCGCGAAGAAACGCCGGCTGATCGCGGCAGCCGCCGTCGGCAACGCGCTCGAGTTCTACGACTTCACGGTCTACAGCTTCTTCGCGATCCTGATCGGCAAGCTGTTCTTTCCCGTGCATTCGTCGTTCGGGCAGCTGATGCTCGCGGTCGCAAGCTTCGGCGTCGGTTTCGTCACGCGCCCGCTCGGCGGGCTCGTGATCGGCATGTATGCCGACCGCGCTGGCCGCAAGAAAGCGATGATCCTCACGCTGCTGCTGATGGCGCTCGGCACCGCGACGATCGCGGTCGCGCCGACCTTCGCGCAGATCGGCATCGCCGCGCCGCTGCTGCTCGTGCTCGCGCGGCTGCTGCAGGGGTTCGCGTCGGGCGGCGAAGTCGGCGCGTCGACGACGCTGCTGCTCGAACAAGCGCCGCAACATCGTCGCGGCTTCTATGCGTCGTTCCAGTTCTCGAGCCAGGGGCTTGCCGCGCTCGCGGGCGCGCTCACCGGCGTCGCGCTGACGTCGACACTGACCGCCGCGCAGCTCGAAAGCTGGGGCTGGCGCGTGCCGTTCATCATCGGCACGCTGTTCGTGCCGCTCGGCTACTGGCTGCGCCGCACCGTCGAGGAAGTGCCCGCTGCCGCACCGGCGGCCGCGCACGACGAGCCGGTCGCATCGCTGCCGCTCGCCGATGTGCTGCGCCATCACGGCAAGGCCGTGTCCGCGGGCCTCGGCGTGACGATCGGCGGCACATCGATCCACTACATCATCGTGTTCTACATGGCGATCTACGGCGTTCAGGTACTGCACCTGCCGACGTGGCTGTCGATGACGGCCGGCTGCGTCGCCGGCGCGATCCTGATGCTCGTGACGCCGATCGGCGGCCACCTGTCCGATGTGTACGGGCGCAACCGGATCGTCTGGTGGACGCGCATCGTGCTGATGGCCGCGATCTACCCGGCGTTCATCGCGCTGAACCGCTGGCCGGGCGCCGCATCGCTGCTGTCGATCATCGCCGCGCTGTCGATCGTGCATGCGATCAATATCGGAGCGACGGGCGCAATGCTCGGCGAGTTGTTTCCGCGGGCCGTGCGTGCGACGGGCGGTGCGCTGGTGTATAGCGTCGGCGTCGCGATCTTCGGCGGCTTCGCGCAGTTCTTCGTCACGTGGCTGATCGCGGCAACCGGGAATCCGAATGCGCCTGCGTGGTATGCGATCGGGTGTGGTGCGATGACGCTGCTCGCGATTCGCTGCATGGATGAGAAAGCCGGGAAGGCGCTGGATTGAATGGCGGCCGATGCGGCCGAAGTTGCCGCAGGCCGCAAATGAAAAAGGCACGGGCTCCATCACCCGTGCCTTTTGCGTATCTGGCGCTGCCCGCGCTCAGAACGTATGCATCATCCCCACATAAGCACCCGTCTGCGATTCACCCGCAAGCGGGCTCGTTCCCGACGTCGCATCCCGCGGCGTCGCGAGCAGCGAGAAGTTCGAATTCCCGCCGTTGCGCACATACGCGACCGTTCCATACAGGAACGTACGCTTCGACAGGTTGTACGTGGTACCGAGCACGTACATCATCGCGTGGCCCGACGGATCGTGCGACGCATCGCTGCCGCCGTCGCCCACCTTCACGTAATAGCCGCCGCCCGTCACGGCCCACTGCGGCGTAGCCGCATAAGTCGCACCGAGCCAGTAATGATCCGCACGATCGGCAACACCGGCCGGGCTGTCCGGCGCCTGATAGTGCGTATACGCGCCCTGGATCTTGAACTTCGACACCTTCACGTTCGCACCGACGAAGTACTCGCGCGACGCCGTGAAGATGTTGCTGAACTTGCCGTTGTTGTCACGCAGTTCGTCGTAGATGCCGCGCACGTCGAGCACCGGCGAGTGGTACGAGATCATGATCCCGTCCGAGCGGCCGAAATCGTCGGCCGCCCCGTAGTTGAAGCCGCGCGACTGGTTGCCGAACGCATATTGCGCCTGCACGTCGAAGCCGCCTATCACCGGGCTGTGATATTCGATGTTGTTGCTGCTCTGCTGCCAGTTGCGGCCGCGCACGAGCGACGCCGACGAAAACGCCTGCTGGACGAACGGGTCGAATTCCCACACGCCGTCGCTGTCGATGAACAGGTTGCGGCCGGCCTGCAGCTGGCCCCACGTGTCGCTCTTCAGCCCGACGTACGCGCGCCGCGACCACATGCGCCCGCCGCCCGTCGTGCCGTTCATCACCTGGAATGCGGTTTCCAGGTTGAAGACCGTCGACAGCCCGCCGCCGAGATCCTCGAAGCCCTTCAGGCCGAACATGCTGGTGCCCCAGTCGCCGCCTTCCGCGCTCCAGCGCGACTTGCTGCCGTTCGGCGTCGCGATGTGGTTCAGGTATTCGATGCCGCCGTCGATCCGGCCGTACAGCGTCACGCTCGTCTGTGCAAAGGCGGCCGCCGGTGTGGCAGCCGCAATCAGCCATGCGAAATGTTTAAGTCGCAAAATGATGCCCCCTCGGAGTCTCGACCTTCCCGCGCGCGCCCCATGCGCGCGCCCAGGGTCCGCCTATCCGCGATCGATCGAATATCGACCGGGGCCCGCTGCGCACAGTGCAAGCAGGCCACCCGCGATCGCGATGTTCTTGTAGAAATGAATCATGTTGTTGATCTGCTCGCCGCCCGTCATCGTCCAGTAATGGTGGCCGATGATGCCGGTGCCGATCGTATACAGCGCAAGCAGCAGCGCGAGCGGGCGCGTCTGGAAGCCGACGAGGATCGCGATGCCGACGAACAGCTCCATCACGACGGAGATCGCCGCCGAGATGATCGGCGCGGGCGCACCCTCCGAGCCCATGAACGCGATCGTACCGGAGAAGTCGACAATCTTCTTCCAGCCGAACATCACGAACAGGATCACGAGCAGGATCCGGGACAGCAGCAGCAGCACATCGCGCTGGGACGCGAGAAACGGTTGATTCGGTGTCATGGTCTCGATCAACGAAAGCGATGCGCGGCCTGCGCGCACCGGATTGCCAACGAACCAGGACGGGCGGCCGCCTGCGCCGCCCGCCCCGCTCTGCAACAACCGGCATCGGGCCCGCCCGATGTGCTGTGCGCCTCCTCTTGTCTGTCGTCGCCCTGCTGCGTCGCGCGCTGCATCAACGCAGCTTCGCGACGTCCTGCTCGGTCACCTTCGCGGCCGGATTGCCGAACTGCCCGGTCAGGTAGTTCGTCAGCGCGGCGATCTGCGCATCCGACAGCTCGTGGCGGAACGCCGGCATCCCGACGTCCTCGCTGCCGGCCTTGCGCTGCACGCCGTTCAGGATCACCTGCACGAGGTTGGTCGGATTCGATGCGCCGACCGTCGAGTTGTGGAACAGCGGCGGATAATAGCCGTCCGGCGTGCCCTTGCCCTGCATCTGGTGACACGTCGCGCAGTTGCCGAGGTACAGCCGCGCCGGATCGATACCCGACGACGCGAGCGCGACACCACGCAGCTTCAGGCCGTCCTCGGCCGGCTTGCCCCACGACGAGCGCGACTGCTTCGCGTCGCCGCTGGCCACGGCCGGCACCGTACGGATGTACGTCGAGATCGCGCCGATATCGGCTTCGGTCATCTTCGAGAAGCTGTGCTCGACCGCCTCGGCCATCGGGCCGGCCGCCTGCGCGAGGCCCGGCACGCTGCCGGTGCGCAGGTACTGGACGAGCTGCTGCTGCGTCCAGCCGCCGATCCCCGCGTTCGGGTCGGACGTGATGTTGTAGCCGTCCCAGCCCGCGAGCACCGAACCCGACAGGAAGCTGCCGCCGGTTTCATCGAGCGACTTCTCCTGCATTGCAATGCCGCGCGGCGTATGGCACGTGCTGCAGTGCGCGAGGCCCTGCACCAGATACGCACCACGGTTCCACTCGGCGCTCTGCGCGGGCTTCGGCTGGTATACGCCGTCCTTCAGGAACAGCCAGTTCCAGATCTTCAGCGGCCAGCGCATGCTCAGCAGCGCGGGGATCTCGTTCTTCGGCGGCGCCTGCTTGACCGGTTCGACGCCGTGCATGAAGTACGCGTACAGCGCCTGCACGTCGTCGTCGTTGATCTTCGCGTACGACACGTACGGCATCGCCGGGTACAGGTTGTCGCCGTTCTTCGAGACGCCGTGACGCACCGCGCGCTCGAAGTCGTCGAACGTCCAGTTGCCGATGCCGGTGTCCGGGTCGGGCGTGATGTTGCTCGTGTAGATCTTGCCAAGCATCGGCACCGGCATCCCGAGGCCGCCCGCGAACGGCTTGCCGCCCTTTGCGGTGTGGCAGGCCATGCAGTCGCCGGCCACCGCGAGGTATTCGCCGCGCTTGACCTGCGCCGGATCGGCCGAATCGGCCGCACGGACGAGCCCCGGCAGCGCGAGGCAGCCGGCGAGGAGGAAGGTGAGAGTAGATTTCCGCACGGTCAGACTTCCTTCTTCAGCGTGTCCGACATCCGCAGCGCCAGCGCCGCGATCGTCAGCGTCACGTTCACCGTACCGACGGTCGGCATCGTCGAACTGCTCGAGATGAACAGGTTCGGATGGTCGAACGTGCGGCAGTCCTTGTCGACGACCGAGTCGCGTGCATCCGCGCCCATGATCGTCGCGCCCGTGATGTGGTTGTTCGGCGCGAATTCATCATTGAAGACGACTTCGGTGCCGCCGAGCACCTTCGCGGCCGTCGCGTAGACCTCGCGCGTGTGCACGGCGCCGCGCTTCACGTAATCGTCGATCGCATACGTGATCTCGGGCCGCGGGATGCCGACCGCGTCGGTGGCCGTCTTGCTCGGCACGATGCGGTTCTCGGGCTGCGGCAGGATTTCGTGGAAGCAGTCGAACTGCACGTAGCGCGCCGAACGGTCGCGGATCTGCGCGTCGAGCTCCGCGGGCTTCATCAGCTTGCCGGCCTTGAAGATCTTCTGCGTCTCCTGGTTGATGCGCGACATGTTCGACAGGTGGATCTTCTTCGCGGCTTCGGTCGCACGGAACGGGCCGTCGCGGAAGCCGATCAGCGACGTCATCTCCTGCGGGCCGCGGCCCGGCCACAGCTTCTCGTTCGCGTAGAACGACACGCCGGTGCCCGGATGGTCCATCAGGTTGCGGCCGACCATGTCGGAACTGTTCGCGACGCCGTTCGGGAAATCGCGGTTCGCGGACATCAGCAGGATCTTCGGCGTCTCGATACCGTTCGCGGCGATCACGAAGTACTTGCCCTCGACGCGATGGTCCGCGCCGGTCTTGTCCTTGTAGATCGCGGCGACGATGCGCTTGTCCGGCCCGGTCTCGAGCTTGTAGACGACCGCGCTGTCGATCAGCTTCGCGCCGGCCTGCTCGGCCTTCTCGACGTGGACGATGCCGTTGTACATCGCGCCGATCGGGCAAATCGGCATGCAATTGTTGTTCCCGCAACAGGTCGGCCGGCCGTCGTACGGGCGGCTGTTGCGCGCGACGGGTTCGGTCACCACGTGGAACTTCGGGTCGTAGCCGTTGAGCGCGCTCTTGATGGTCTGCTCGTTGAACGACAGCGGCAGCGGCGGCATCGGGTACGCCTGCTTGCGCGGCGAGTACAGGTCTTCCTCGGGGCCCGGGCCCCACACGCCAAGTTCTTCCTCGGCGCGCTGGTAGTAATGCTCGAGGTCGTCGTACTGGATCGGCCAGTCGCGGCCGACGCCGTACACCGTCTTCATCTTGAAGTCGTTCGGGATGAAGCGCCACGCCGACGCGGCCCAGTGCCACGTCGTGCCGCCCACCGCGCGGATGTACTGCGAGTTGAACTTGTGCTCGCCCTTCAGGATCAGGTAGTCGTTCGGCGGGCCGTATTCCGGATGCGGCGCCCATGCGCTCGACGGGTACGGCGCCATGAAATCGGTCTTGTCGACCTGGTTGCGAAAGCGCTCGACGATTTCCCCGCGCGGCATGCGCGGGCCGGCTTCCAGCAGGATCACGGACTTGCCCGCCATCGCGAGCTGGTGGGCGACGATCGCGCCTGCGACACCCGATCCGACGACGACGATGTCGGCTTTTTGCGTATCGGTATCGGCCATCAGGCTTGCCTCTCGATCGGTTTTTCGGCCCAGAAGCCGGGTTTGTTGGGGCAATACGAGGGAATCACGAGCGTATCGGATACGACGCTGAACATTAATGCTTCTTCGTAGGTAATCACGACGTTGTCGACGATGCCGAGATACCACGCTTCAAGAATCTTCAGCGCGAGCGCTTCCTGATCGGGATTCAGCGAACCGGACGCGAGTGCGCCGGCGAGTTGCGGCAGGCTGTCGGCCGTCTTGAACGAGCCCTTCTGCAAGGCCTGCAGGAAGCGTTCGCCGAGCACGCGGCTCAGCCCCTTCTTGCCGGTCACTGCTTCGGAGAGCGTCATGAACGTATCGAGCGGCGCAGTGCCGGGGTCGTCGGCCAGGGCCCGCAACGCCAGCGAGCCCGTGAGGCCCGCCGCCGTCAGCGCCAGTGCGCCCTGCAGCCATTGACGCCGCGTGATGCCGCTTGTGGTTGCGTCGCTTTCGCGACGCGAGTGGGGAGTGTTGTCGTTGTGCATGTTTCCTTCTCTCGAACACCGGATTCGGGAAAACCACGCTTGATATTTCTCAAACATTGGCGCGGACCTGAAATGTACGCGCACAAATCGGATCGAACAATCTTTTTATAGTCCATTAAATGTTCCGCAATCCGAGACAATCGACATTTCGCTGCATTTTTGTGTCGTCGGCGCGACAAATCTGCGGCACCGGCACCCGTGTCGCGTGCGGGCGACACTCTGCGCACCGCGATGCGCGTCCATGACGGTCGGTTAGAATCGCGTGCAATCAAACAGAAAGCTTCCCTCCGAGGGCAATCGAGCGATGAAGCAGCGCGACAAACACAACAAAGCAAATCGAACCAACCACACCACCCGGCTGCTCTGGCGCATCGGCGCCGTCGCGGTGCTCGGCGGCGCCGCGGCGCTGTCGCTGCATGCGGGCGCGGCGCGCACGGTGAGCGTATCGCCGCAAGGCACCGTCACCGAAGTCCGGCAGAGCGTCGTCAAGTTCGACGAACCGATGGTCGCGTTCGGCTCGGCCTCCGCGCCGAATCCCGCACGCGTGACCTGCAACGACTCGACGGCCGCGCGCGGCCAGGGTCACTGGCTCGACGACAAGACCTGGGTTTACGATTTCGAAAACGACCTGCCGCCCGGCGTGCGCTGCTCGGTTGCGCTCAACGACTCGCTGCGCTCGGTCGCCGGCAATGCGGCGAGCGGCCCGCGCCGCTTCACGTTCCAGACGGGCGGCCCGTTCCCGGTGTCGGTGCGCCCCGGCTCGCGCGAGATCGAGGAACGCCAGGTCTTCGTCATGAAGCTGAACGGCCCGGCCGAGCCGCGTTCGGCACTCGCGAACATCTGGTGCGAAGCGGCCGGCATCGGCAACCGCATTCCCGTCACGGCGGCCGACGACGATGCACGCAACGCACTGCTCGATCATTTCGGGCTGAAGAAGGAGGCGGCGCGCGTGCTGACGCTGTCGTGCTCGCAGGCGCTGCCGGCGAGCGCGAAGATGCAGCTCGTGTACGGCAAGGGTGTCGCGAGCCCGAGCGGCATCGCCAACGAGACCGAGCGACGCTTCGATTTCACCGTGCGCGCGCCGTTCGCCGCGAGCTTCTCGTGCGAACGCGAGAACGCGAAGGCGCCCTGCACGCCGCTGCGCCCGCTCACGCTGTCGTTCAACGCGCCGATCTCGCGCAAGAACGCCGAAGCGATCAAGCTGCGCGGCCCCGACGGCACGTTGAACCCGACCTTCGCGGCCGACGACCACAGCGAGGAAGTGACGACCGTCACGTTCAACCCGCCGCTGCCCGCGCAGGCCGGCCTGACGATCGAACTGCCGTCGGGCCTGCGCGACATCACCGACCGCTCGCTGTCCAATGCCGACCTGTTCCCGCTGGCCACGCGCACCGCGCCGATGCCGCCGCTCGCGAAATTCTCGTCGGGCACCTTCGGGATCGTCGAGCGCTTCGCCGAACCCGATACGCCCGCGCTCGTGCCCGTCACGCTGCGCAACGTCGAAGCCGACCTGCATATCGCGGGCCTCAACGCAGGCGGCGCGCAATTCGCGAACCTGAAGGTCGAGAACGACACGGCGATCCGCCAGTGGATGCGCACCGTCGACCGCTTCGACAACTGGTCGATGACGGCCGGCTCGATCGACAGCCAGATTCCCGGCCTGCTCGACCGCAAGGGCCAGCACCCCGTCTACGTGCCGCTCGAGGCCGGCGAAAAGCAGCCCGCGCCGAAGAACCGCCGCATCGACGTGCGCTCGCTGTCGCTGCTCAAGGGCGAGCCCGGCGCGCAGACGATGACGCTGCCGCCGGCCAACCCGAAGACGCTGCGCCCGTTCGAGGTGGTCGGCGTGCCGATCGACAAACCCGGCTTCTACGTGCTCGAACTCGCGTCACCCGCGCTCGGCCGCTCGCTGCTCGCGAAGCCGTCGAGCATGTACGTGCGCACCACCGTGCTCGTCACGAACCTCGGCGTGCACCTGAAACAGGGCCGCGAGAACAATCTCGTGTGGGTCACGACGCTCGACAAGGGCAAGCCGGTGCCGAACGCGCAGATCCGCGTGTCGGACTGCAACGGCGATGAAATCGCGGCCGGCAAGACCGACGCGCAGGGCCTGCTGAAGATCGACGGGCCGTTCGAGCCGAAGCGCGCGTGCAGTTCGTCGGAGCAGCGCTACGACGACTACTTCGTGTCGGCCCGCGTCGACGATCCGAAGACGGGCCCCGACATGGCGTTCGTCAGCTCGGGCTGGAACCGCGGGATCGAATCGTGGCGCTTCAACGTGCCGACCGATACCGACAGCGCGCCGACCGTGCGTGCGCATACGGTGTTCGACCGCACGCTGCTGCGCGCCGGCGAAACCGTGTCGATGAAGCATTTCATCCGCGCCGAAACGCTGCAGAGCCTCGCGTTCCCGTCGCAATACCCGACGCGCGTGACGATCCGTCATCTCGGCACCGGCCAGACATACAAGCTGCCGCTCACGTGGGCGGCCGACCATAGCGCGGACACGCAGTTCACGCTGCCGGCCGCCGCGAAGCTCGGCGAATACAGCGTCGAGCTCGAAGGCGGCCCGGAAGATGCCCCGACCGCGACCTACTACAGCGGCAGCTTCCGCGTCGAGGCGTTCCGCCTGCCGGTGCTGAAAGGCTCGATCGGCGCGCGCGACGCGCAGAAGAGCCCGCTCGTCGCCGTGAAGGAAGCGCCGCTCGCGGTGCAGATCGACTACGTGTCGGGCGGCGGCGCATCGAACCTGCCCGTGCAGGTGTCGGCGCTGATGAAGTGGGCATCGCCGCCGTTCGCCGATCGCTTCGAGGACTTCAGCTTCACGCCGTATCGTCCCGACGCGAGCGACGGCAACGCCGACGACGATTCGCAGGACGGCGACAACGCGTCGTCGTCTTCGAACCACGACCCCGATGCGACGAAGCTGATCGCCGACAAGCTGCCGCTGACGCTCGACCGCAACGGCGCCGGCTCGGTCACGCTCAAGGGCCTGCCGGACGTCGATGCGCCGAAGCGCATCGCGCTCGAAGCGACGTTCGCGGACCCGAACGGCGAAGTGCAGACGATCCGCGGCGACACGATCCTGTGGCCGGCCGCGGTGGTCGCCGGCATCAAGGCCGGCCGCTGGGTGTCGGTCGGCCAGCGCGTGCCGGTGCAGGCGCTGGCGGTCGATTTGCAAGGCAAGCCGCGCGCCTCGGTGCCGATCGAGATCAAGGGCGTCGCGCACATCACGACGTCGTCGCGCAAGCGGGTGGTCGGCGGCTTCTATGCGTACGACAACAAGAACGACACGCGCGACCTCGGCGTGCTGTGCTCGGGCAAGACCGACGACAAGGGCCGCATGGCCTGCGACGCGACGCTCGAACAGGCCGGCAACGTGCAGCTGATCGCGGTCGCGAAGGACGGCGACGGCCGCACGTCGAATGCATCGACGTCGGTGTGGGTCACGCGCGAGGACGAGCTCTGGTTCGGCGGCGACAACACCGACCGGATCGACGTGATCCCCGAAAAAACGTCGTATGAACCGGGCGAAACGGCCCGCTTCCAGGTGCGGATGCCGTTCCGCTATGCAACGGCGCTCGTCGCGGTCGAACGCGGCGGCGTGATGGAAACGCACATCGTCGAGCTGAACGGCAAGAACCCGACCGTCGACCTGAAGGTCGGCGAATCGTGGGGGCCGAACGTCTACGTGTCGGTGCTCGCGCTGCGCGGCCGGATTCGCGAGGTGCCGTGGTACTCGTTCTTCACGTGGGGCTGGAAGGCGCCGGTCGAATGGGCGCGCGCGTTCTGGCGCGAAGGCCGTCACTATGAAGCGCCGACCGCGTTCGTCGACCTGTCGAAGCCCGCGTTCCGCTACGGCCTCGGCGAAATCAAGGTCGGCACGGGCGTCCACCGTCTCGGCGTGACCGTGACGACCGACGCGACGCGCTACACGGTACGCAGCAAGGCGCAGGCGCACGTGAAGGTCACGCTGCCGAACGGCCAGCCCGCGCCGGCCGGCACGCAGATCGCCGTCGCGGCCGTCGACGAGGCGCTGCTCGAACTGATGCCGAACAACAGCTGGGACCTGCTCGACGCGATGCTGCGCCGGCGCGCTTACGGCGTCGAGACGGCCACCGCGCAGATGGAGATCGTCGGCCGCCGCCACTTCGGCCGCAAGGCCGTGCCGGCCGGCGGCGGGGGCGGCAGCGCGCCGACGCGCGAGCTGTTCGACACGCTGCTGCTGTGGAACCCGCGCGTGACGCTCGATGCGAATGGCAGCGCGACGGTCGAAGTCCCGCTGAACGACGCGCTCACGCGCTTCCGGATCGTCGCGATCGCGGCGGTCGGCGCCGACCGCTTCGGCACGGGCAGCACGTCGATCCGCAGCACGCAGGATCTGCAGCTGATCTCCGGCCTGCCGCCGCTCGTGCGCGAAGGCGACGCGTTCCGCGCGCAGGTCACGCTGCGCAACACGACCGATCGCGCGATGCAGGTCGTCGTGACGCCGCGCGTGACGGGCCTCGAGGTCGCGCCGCAGACCGTGTCGCTCGCCGCCAATACGGCGACCGAGGTCGCGTGGACGATCACCGTGCCCGAGCAGGCGCTCGACGCGGCCGGTGCGCTGAACTGGCGCATCGAGGCGGCCGAGCAAGGCGGCAAGCGCGCGTCCGACGCGCTGGCGGTCGCGCAGAAGGTCGTGCCCGCGCTGCCCGTAACGGTGCAGCAGGCGACGCTCGCGCAGGTCGACGGCACGCTGACGGTGCCCGTATCGGCCCCGGCCGGCGCCGTGAACAACGCGCAAGGTTCACCGCGCGGCGGCATCGCCGTGTCGCTGCAGTCGAAGCTCGCCGACGGCCTGCCGGGCGTGCGGCGCTGGTTCGAGCGCTATCCGTACCGCTGCCTCGAACAGCAGACGTCGCGCGCGATCGGCCTGCGCGACCCGGCGCAATGGCAGGCGCTGGTCGCCCGCATGCCCGTCTACCTCGACGGTGACGGGCTCGCGAGCTACTTCCCGCCGTCGTCCGACGATTCGCACCACGGCAGCCCGACGCTGTCGTCATACCTGCTCGTGGTGTCCGACGAAGCCAGCCGCCTCGATCCGCGTTTCGCGCTGCCGGAGGATGTACGCACGCAGCTCGAGGCCGGGCTTGCGCGCTTCGTCGACGGCCGCATCGAGCGCAACGCGTGGGCGCCGCGCCAGGATCGCGACCTGCGCAAGCTCGCCGCGATCGAGGCGCTGTCGCGCTACGGTGCCGCGCAAGGCCGCATGCTCGGCTCGATCGAGATCGCGCCGAACCAGTGGCCAACGTCGGCCGTGATCGACTATCACGCGATCCTGACGCGCGTGAAGGACATCCCGCAACGCGAGGAGAAACGCGCGCAGGTCGAGCAGATCCTGCGTGCGCGCCTCACGTACCAGGGCACGCAGCTCGTGTTCTCGACCGCGCGCGACGACGACCTGTGGTGGCTGATGACCAGCAACGAGACCAATGCTGCCCGTCTCGCGCTGGAATTCGCGGGCGACCCGGCGTGGAAGGACGAGATGCCGCGCGTCACGGCCGGCCTGCTCGCGCTGCAGCGCCAGGGCGCATGGCAGACGACGACGTCGAATGCACTCGGGCTGCTCGCGGTCGAGCGCTTCTCGCGTACCTACGAGAGCACGCCGGTCGCCGGTGCGACGAAGGTCGCGCTGGGCGGCGACGAGCGCTCGATCTCGTGGTCGCAAGCGGCACCCGCCGCACCCGCCGATACGTCCGCGTCCGCCACGCCCGCGACCCGCGCCGCCGCCGCGCGCAGCGTGATGCTGCCGTGGCCGCGCGCGTCGCAGGGGCCGGCCACGCTGTCCGTCACGCAGGACGGCACGGGG
Source organism: Burkholderia sp. BCC1972 (assembly GCF_905339605.1). Classification (NCBI taxonomy): domain Bacteria; kingdom Pseudomonadati; phylum Pseudomonadota; class Betaproteobacteria; order Burkholderiales; family Burkholderiaceae; genus Burkholderia; species Burkholderia sp. BCC1972. The sequence goes on from NZ_CAJPGH010000018.1 coordinate 155,502, forward strand.
CGCCCGTGGGCGACGGTCGAGAGCCTCGCGGCCGTGCCGCTGCGCTCGCCGTTCGCGGCCGGCTACCGGATCACGAAGACCGTCACGCCCGTGTCGCCGGCCGTCAAGGGTGTGCTGACGCGCGGCGACGTCGTACGCGTACATCTCGATATCGATGCGCAGAGCGACATGACGTGGGTTGCCGTCAACGATCCGATCCCGGCCGGCGCGACGATCCTCGGCTCGGGGCTCGGCCGCGATTCGGAAGCGGCGACGCAGGGCGAGAAAACGCCGGACGGCGCGTGGCCGGCGTTCATCGAGCGCGATTTCGACGGCTACCGTGCGTACTACGACTATCTGCCGAAGGGCAAATTCTCGGTCGAGTACACGGTACGGCTGAACAACGTCGGCACGTTCGGGCTGCCGCCGACGCGCGTCGAGGCGCTGTACGCACCGTCCGTGTACGGCCTGTGGCCGAACCCGCCGATGACCGTGAAGGCAGCCGACGCGGGCAAGTAACGAGAACGTGATGATCGATCTGGCATGGCCGCGGCCGGCGCGTTTCGCCGGCCGCGTATTCGTCGCCGTCGTGCTGGCGGCGCCGCTGGTCGCGCATGCGCTGCCCGGCTACGACGATGTGCGCCGCAACTGGCGCAGTTCCGACTGGGTGCTGCTCGCGCGCGACGGCACGCCGCTGCAGCGCACGCGCGTCGACCTCACCGAACGGCGCGGCGACTGGGTGTCGCTCGCGGATGTCTCGCCCGCGTTTCGCGAGGCGATCGTCGTGTCCGAGGACAAGCGCTTCTACGAACACAGCGGCGTCGACTGGCGCGGGATCGCCGGCGCCGCGTGGGGCAACCTGTGGAACGAGCGCACGCGCGGCGCGTCGACCGTCACGATGCAGCTCGCCGGGCTGCTCAGCGATTCGCCGCGCCGCTCGGGCCAGCGCTCGCTGCCGCAGAAGGCCACGCAGGCGATGAATGCGCTGCTGCTCGAACGCGGCTGGCGCAAGGACCGGATCCTCGAGGCGTACCTGAACCTGGTGCCGTTCCGCGGCGAGACCGTGGGGCTCGGTGCGCTGTCGCAGGTGCTGTTCGGCAAGGCGCCGTCGGGCCTCGACGCGCGCGAAGCCGCGATCGCGGCCGCGCTCGTGCGCGCGCCCAACGCGGCGCCCGCGAAGATCGCCGAGCGTGCGTGCCGGATCCTGCGCGACATGCATGCCGAGCAGGCGTGCGCATCACTCGACGGCTACGTGCAGCTCGTCGTCGCGCGCCCGGCCAACGCGGTGCGCGACGACGGCGCCGCCCTCGCCCCGCACTTCGCGCGTCGCATCGCGGCCGAAGTCAAGCCGGCGGCCGGCGCGCAGGTGCGCACGACGCTCGATGCGCCGCTGCAGCGCTTCGCGCGCGACACGCTGGTGCGCGCGCTGACCGAGCTCAACGCGCCCGCGCACCGGCGCAACGTGCAGGACGGCGCGGTGGTCGTGATCGACAACGCGACCGGCGAGATCCGCGCATGGGTCGGGTCGTCGGGTGCGCTGTCGAGCGCGCGCGACGTCGATGCCGTGCTCGCGCCGCGCCAGGCCGGCTCGACGCTCAAGCCGTTCCTCTACGCGCAGGCGCTCGACGAAAAGCGGCTGACGGCCGCGTCGCTGCTCGACGATGCGCCGATCAACCTCGCCGCCGGCGGCGGCCTCTACATTCCGCAGAACTACGACAAGGATTTCAAGGGCTGGGTGAGCGTGCGCAGCGCGCTCGGCGGCTCGCTGAACGTGCCGGCCGTGCGCACGCTCGTGCTCGTCACGCCGCACCGCTTCGCGCGCACGCTGACCGCGCTCGGCCTGCCGCTCGCGCAGGAAGGCGACTACTACGGCTTCAGCCTCGCGCTCGGCAGTGCGGACGTCACGCTGCTGTCCCTGACCAATGCGTATCGCGCGCTTGCGAACGGCGGCGTCGCGCGCCAGGTGGTCGACCTGCCCGCACCGGCACCGGCGTCCGGCGCATCGGCCCCCGTACGGGTGGACAGCGGCACTCGCGTATTCAGCGAGGCGGCCAGCTTCGTCGTCACCGATATCCTGTCGGACAACAACGCGCGCGTCCGCACGTTCGGCTTCGACAACCCGCTCGCGACGCGCTTCTTCTCGGCGGTCAAGACCGGTACGAGCAAGGACATGCGCGACAACTGGACGGTCGGCTACACGTCGCGCTATACGGTCGGCGTGTGGGTCGGCAATGCGGACGGCTCGCCGATGTGGGACGTGTCTGGCGTCACGGGCGCGTCGCCCGTGTGGTCGGCTGTCGTCGGCTACCTCCACCGCGACCTGCCGAGCCACGCGCCGCGCGCGCCGGCCGGCGTCGAGACGCGCCGCATCGCGTTCGAGCGCGACATCGAGCCGGCACGCAACGAGTGGTTCCTCGCCGGGACGGCGGTCGACACGATCAAGCTCGCGGCACCCGTCACGCCGGGCAAGGACGGTGCGCGCGCGCCGCTGACGATCGGCGCGCCGACCGACGGCACGATCTTCGCGATCGACCCCGACATTCCGCCGAAGAATCAGCGGATCTGGTTCGAGCGCTCGGCCGGACGCGCGACGAAGTTCGCGTGGCGGCTCGACGACAAGGTGATCGGGCATGCCGACCGTATCGCGTGGCTGCCGTGGCCGGGCCGGCACCGGCTGGAACTCGTCGATGCGCGCGGCAACGTCGCGGATACGATCAGCTTCGAGGTGCGCGGCGCATTCGCGAAAGCGGCCGCGCGCAAGCCGTGAGCCGGCGAGCCGGCCTTATTGGCCGGCCGTGTTCGCGTTCGGCGGCTGGGCGTAGGAGTCGAGTGCCCAGGCGGTTGTTTGGAGCGCTGCCTGCCCACGCTGCCGGATCGCTTGCCACCCGATCGCCCGACTGGGCGGGTCAAGCCGCCAACCATTCGAACAGCCAAGCAGCACGCCGATTCGGGACATAGAATGAGAACAGCGCCGTATTCCCGACGCTCGCCGGTTGCCCCATTCTCCCGACTGCACGCGACCATGAACATTCGCCACGAACGCTTCACCCGCCCCGCGCTGGGCGCCTTGTGCGTTGCAACGCTCGCAGCCCTCCAGGCGTGCAACGGCGATGCCTGCTTCGGCGTCGATGCCTGCTTCAACAACAACACGCAGACCGTCGCGCTGTCGGGTACGGCCGCGACGGGCGGCGCGCTCGCGAGCGCGCAGGTGACGGTCAGTTGCGCGGCCGGCTCGGCCACGACGCTGACGGACGGCGGCGGCAACTACCGCGTGACGGTCAACGCGACGCTGCCGTGCGTCATCACCGTGGCGTCGGGCGGCACGAGCCTGCATTCGCTTGCCTATGCGGGCGGCACCTTCAACACGACGCCCGAGACCGAGCTGATGCTGGTCTATCTCGCGGCACAGCTCGGCACGAACACGGCCGGGCTGATCGGCAATTTCCAGGGCAGCCTGCACGATCAGCAGGTGATGAACGATCCGAACGCGGTCCAGGCCGCGCAATCGGCCGTGGTGTCGAACCTGCAGCAGCGCTATGCGGTCACGCTCGCGGCGCCGGCGTTCCTGACCACATCGTTCGTGGTCGGGCAACCGGGCGTCGACAGCGACCTCGTCGCGCTGGCGAAGGCCGGCGCGATCGATTCGAACGGGCAGCCGGATCCTGCCGCCGTGTCGTTACTGACACAGGCCGGCGCCGCGCATCCGCTGTAAGCGGCCTGACGCGGGAGCGGGAGCGGGAGCGGGAGCGGGAGCGGCATCGGGCTTCACGCGTCCACAGCGCTCTCGTTGTCGGCCAGCAGCGCCCACCGTTCGTGGTCGCGCCATTCGCCGCCGATACGCAGATAGCGCGGCGAAAAGCCTTCTTTCGTAAAGCCGAGCCGCCGCACCAGCGCGATCGACGCGTGGTTGCCGGGCTGGATGTTCGCTTCGAGCCGATGCAGTCCCAGCTCGCCGAATGCGACGGCGATCGCCGCGCGCAGCGCATCCGTCATCAGCCCCTTGCGGCTGAAATCCGCCATCCCGTAGTACCCGAGATACGCGCTCTGAAACACGCCGCCGACGATCTCGTTAAGGTTCACGACACCGACCACCACGCCGGAAGCCCGATCGCGCGCGACGAGGCCGACGTTCGGCCCCGTCAGGCAGCGGTTGAACCATTGGTCGAATCCCGCCTGGTCGACGAACGAGTCGACCCACGGCAGATGATGACTCCGGCTCGCGCGGTTGGCGGCGATCAGGTCGGCGGCGTCGGATCGGGCGACGCGGTTCAGCAGGATTCGATTCATCGGTCGGCAGGCAGCGCTTGCGCGGCCTCCCCGCTCCGGCACGCGACCGGCGCGGCCTGCTGCTGCGACAGGTAGCGCAGCAGCTTCGTCACCATCCACACGACGATGAACGACAGCGCGACGAAGAACACCGCAAGCGGCGTCAGCACGTGGATCGACACGAAACCGGCGAGGCCCATCATCGCGGACGACACGAGCAGCAGCGCGCAGCCGAGGATCGCGCTCGTCAGCCCGGCGATATGCGGAAACAGCGAATTGCCCTTGGCCATCAGCGTCGGATACATCGCGCCCGCGCAGAAGCCCATCACGAGCACCGGCGTCGCGAGCGTCCACACGCGCAGGCCGACGGTCAGCGCGAGCACCAGCATCGCGACCGATGCGCCGGCCATCACGCGCGCGCCGATGCGCAGCCGTTGCTCGGCGCTCGGCAGCCCGCGCCCGTGAATCCGGTTCGACAGGCCGCCGAGGAAGTACATCAGCCCGATCCCGAGCGCGAGATAGCCGAAGAAGGTCGGCGGCTTGTGCAACGTGGTCTGCACCATGAACGGCCCGACGATGTTGAACACGAGCAGGATGCTGTAGCACAGCCCCTGTGCGAGGAAGCAGCTCTGGAACACCGGGCTCGCCAGCACCTTGCCCGCGTTCGTCATCAGCGTGCGCGGCTCGAGATGCACCGGCTTGGGCAAGGTTTCGCGGTAGTGCCACAGCAGTGCCCACATCGCCAGCGAATACACCAGCAGGAACACGAGGCACGCGCGCCAGCCGAACCATTCCTGCAGGTGCGCGCCGATCACCGGCGCGATGATCGGTGCGAGCCCCCACGCGATCGACATGTACGTGAACGCATGCATCAGCGCCTGGCCCGAGAACGAATCGGTGATGATCGCCTTCGCCAGCAGGTTGGTGGTCGCGATCCCGAAGCCCTGCAGGCAGCGCGCCAGGATGAACGTCTCGAGATTCGGCGCGCCGAGCGACAGCAGGCAGCCGATCGTGTAGATCACGAGCCCGAACGCGAGCACGCGCTTGCGGCCGTACGCGTCGGCGATCGGCCCGAAGATCAGCTGGCCGAGCGCATAGGCCGCCATGTAGCCGGACACGCTCGACTGGATCGCCTGCGGCGTGGTCGCGAACGAACGCGCCATGTCGGGCAGCGCGGGCACGTAAATGTCGATGGCGAGTTGACCGGCGGACGCAAACAGGCAGATCAGGAACAGCAGGAAGCGCGGCGAGTTCGACTCGCGCGCCGGGGTGGGCGTGGCGTTCATGACGACTGGGAAGGATCTCGGGCAGCAATGACGCGCCGCCAATGTTCGAATAACGAACATGCGTGCGGTCGTGGCGAATCCTGTATTGTGCCCGTTGTTGCATCGGGCGACAGGATTCCCATGGCGCGCGCGAGGTTGAATGCCGATGGTGGCACATCCCGGAAGGCGCTAGCCGGGATGAATCCGTCATCGCAACGGCCCGCCTCCGCACGAGCCGATCGTCAACTCGACACCCGGCGCGTTTCGCCCCGCTCCCGAACCGCCGGCACGCGCCGGCGGCATTTCATTGCGACGACCGGATCAATACTGCGCCTGGTCCGTCGGATTCCTGAACAGCTGCTTCATCTCCGCCGACAGCGGATAGTCGAGACTCACGCCCTTCGGCGGAATCGGTTGCGTGAACCACTGGTTGTAGAGCTTCTCGGCCGCGCCCGACGTCTGCATTTTCGCGATCACGCCGTCGACGACATGCTTGAACGCCGGATCGTCCTTGCGCATCATGCACGCGTAGTTCTCGTGGACGAGCGGCGTGCCCGTCACCGTATACGCGCCCGGGTTGCGATCCTTCGCGATCTCGCCGTACAGCAGCGGCTCGTCCATCACGAACGCCACCGCCCGGTCGTGACGTTCATGAACGCTTCGGCGTGATCCTTTGCGCTGATGATCGTCATGTTCATCGCCTTCTCCTCGTTGAGCTTGCGCAGCAGACGCTCGTCCGACGTGCCGGCCGTGGTCGCGACCGTCTTGCCGGCCAGGTCCGTGAAGTCCTTCACGCCCGAATCCTTGCGCGTGCTGAAACGGATGCCGTAGAGAAAGATGCTGTTCGAGAACGCGGCCTGCTTCTGCCGCTCGAGCGTGTTGGTCGTCGATCCGCATTCGAAATCGATCGTCCCGTTCTGCAGCAGCGGAATCCGGTTCTGCGACGTGATCGGAATTTCCTTTACCGCGAGGTTCGGCACGTTCAGTTCCGTCTTCAGCTGGTCGATGATGCGCGACGCGATGTCCCGCGAGTAGCCGATGTTCTTCTGCTGGTTGTCCGAATACGAGAACGGCACCGACGATTCGCGAATGCCGAGCGACACGATGCCCGTGTCCTTGATCTTCTTCAGCGTACCGGTGAGGGCCTGCGCGTGCGCGGCACCCGCCAGTGCACAGGACAGCGCGACAGCCAGCAAACGGAAGCGGCGATCCATGCTTTTCTCCTGATGAAACGTTGATCGAATCGCGATCCTACCTCCGTCAATATTCGCGTCGCATCAGGGAAAGCGTAAGCGACCTTCCGCCCCGGCCGCGCCGTGAAAGACGTTTTCCGTGCCGCGCCAATCGCGTCGAGGCGGCGCATTCGACCCGACCGGCCGCGCGCGGCCGCGCCGCCATCCTCTGTGCCACGCGTTCCAAACGCGCGTTCATGCCGCAGCGCACCAACGTAATCGTTTGCGGCCACCCCTGTTTTTCTCGTGAAACGTACTCAAGAAGCCGCCGCGCAAGCCGTTACCCAGAGCATGGCGCGTCGCAGCAACCTGGCTGCAACCGTCAGACAAAAAAGACTAGGTCCGGGTCAGCCGGACCAGCGCCACCGCCGGCACGACGGTTATCTACGAGGATCGAGTTTCAACATGAGAGCCAAACGTTTCAATTTTGCGCTGGCGCGCTCCGCACACGCGCGCATGCTCGCCGGCATGCTGTCCGCCGCCGCCCTCCTGCCTCTCGCCGGTTGCGGCGGAGGCGGCGGCGACGGCAGCAACCCCTCTTCGTCCAACGCCTCACCCGCACCCGCCCCGACGCCTGCCCCCGCCCCCGCGCCCACCAACCCCACGACCCCGCCCGCCTCGTCCGGCAGCAATGCATGCGCCACGCAGCAGGCCGCCGTGCAGATGGCTGCGCAGGCGGCACCGGTCGAGCCGCCGGTCGATCACCTGATCGTCAAGCTGAAGACGCTGACGGCCACGCGTGCGATGGCGGCCGTCGACAACGGGACGCGCCTCGATGCGGTCATCCAGCGCTCGATGACGCGCTGGACGGCGCCGGTGGCCGGCAGCGCGCGCGCCTATGCGAGCACGGTCGCGCAAACGCCGGTCAACGTGCAGGTCGAGCGGACGATCTCGAACGGCGCAGCCGTGCTGTCGCTCGGCCAGCGCATGGCGGCCGCCGACGCAGCCGCCCTGGCCCAGGCATTCGCGGCTGACAGCGATGTCGACTACGCGGAACCGGATCACCCGATGCAGGTTCGCGACACGCCGAGCGACCCGCTCTACAGCCAGCAGTGGAACCTGTCCGATCCGACGGCCGGGATCGACCTGCCGCCCGCGTGGAGCGTGACCAAGGGTTCGCCGACCGTCGTCACCGCCGTGCTCGACACCGGCTACCGGCCGCACGGCGACCTCGTCGGCAACCTGCTGTCCGGCTACAGCTTCATCAGCAACGTCAACACCAGCAACAACGGCCTGACGCGCGGCCCCGATGCAACCGATCCGGGCGACTGGGTCACGCAGCAGGAACTCGACAACGCCAACGGTCCGTACTATCACTGCGCGAGCCAGCCGAGCGACAGCAGCTGGCACGGCACGCGCGTGATGGGCGTGATCGGCGCGACCGCGAACAACGGCACCGGCATCGCCGGCGTGTCGTGGCTCGGCCAGATCCTGCCGGTGCGCGTACTCGGCAAGTGCGGCGGCGTGACGAGCGACATCGCGGACGGGATGCGCTGGGCAGCCGGCATCGCCGTGAACGGCGTCCCGACGAACCCGCGGCCCGCGAAGGTCATCAACCTGAGCCTCGGCGGCGTCGGCGCATGCAGCACGACGTTCCAGCAGGCGATCGACGACGTGACCGCGAAGGGTGTGACCGTCATCGTCGCGGCCGGCAACGACGGCCTGTCGACCGGGCTCGACCAGCCCGCGAACTGCCGCGGCGTGATCACCGTCGCCGCGACCGATGCGACGGGCCGCCGTGCATCGTTCAGCAACTTCGGCGCCGACGTGTCGCTGAGCGCGCCCGGCGTCAACATCCTGTCGACGTCGAACACCGGCACGACGACGCCGGGCACGGACACCTACGGCCTCGCGAACGGCACCAGCCTCGCGACGCCGCAAGTGTCGGGCGTCGCGGCGCTGATGCTGTCGGTGAACGGCAACCTCACGCCCACGCAGATCCAGCAGAAGCTGCAAGGCGGCACGCGCGCGGCGAAGCTGGCAGCCGGCACGTCGTGCACCGCGATGCCTGCAGGCTCGGGCATCCTCGATGCAGGGGCCGCCATCGCGTCGGCGAACCAGTAACCGGCGCCCTGCCCGAAGCGGCCGCACGCATGCAAGCATGGCATGCGCGCGGCCGCTTCATTGCCGGCCCGCCGGCGCTTCCGCGAGCCCGCATCGACCCGGTCACGTATCTCGAAATAACGCCTGACAAAAGGGTTGACGCTTCGCACGGCGAGCCATTACCATCGCCCCCGTCTAGTTACATGGAGTGTTCTGTGAACACCGATGCGAGTTGTAGTTGGTGCTTGACCAACTCGACTGCTGCCTGAGGAAAACGCGCAGAGCCTCGTCTTCTGCCGCATCCCGGGAAGCAGGATGCGGCGTCCTTCCGGCCTGAGTACTGGCCCGATCTCCCGCCGAATTTTTCGAAGTTGTCGAATGCACGCGACGCGCCGTCGCGCGTGTGCGTTCGTGTCGCGCGCGGCGCCAGCCGCGTGCGCTCTCCGTTCGCGTGCCGTCCGGCCGCGCGCCGCGTTGCGCGCATCGCCGTCGATCGCCCGTGCCGACTATCCGCAACCGACAGGAGTGCAGATGAACTCAGACGACAGTAGTCGATTACCGCTCGCCGGTGCGACGCTGCGCATCGACATGCCGACCGCATCACGCGCGCCGGCGAGCGTTCCCGCCTTTACCGATCCACAGCCGATCGCGCCTGACGCGACGCGGCGGGGAGCGCTCGTGCGTCGATAACGTCACGGCCGCTCCCCGCCCGCCGCCTCGTGCGCAAGGAGCGACTCATGACAACACGACACAACACCTCTCAAAAGAAACAGCGCGGCTTCATCAAGGCCGGCGCCGGCCGGCAAAACGAGCCGCGCATCATGCGCGCCGCGCAGGAAGCGGCCCGCCCGCTCGAAGACACGCTGAAGGCGCTGCACACCAGCACGCGCGGCCTCACCTACGACCAGGCCGCCGACCGCCTGCAGCACTACGGCCCGAACGAGATCGCGCACGACAAGCCGCCGCACTGGACCCGCCAGCTGCTGCTCTCGTTCCACAACCCGTTCGTCTACGTGCTGCTGGTGCTGGCCGCCATCAGCTTCTGCACCGACGTCTACTTCGCGGCGCCCGACGATCGCGACTATGTCGGCATGACGATCCTGTTGACGATGGTCACGATCAGCGCGCTGCTGCGCTTCGTGCAGGAATTCCGCTCGCTGCGCGCGGCCGAGAAGCTCAAGGCGATGGTCCGCACGACGGCCACCGTGCAGCGTTCCGTGACCGCCACGTCCGAGCCGACACGCCGCGAGGTGCCGATGCGCGAAGTCGTGACCGGCGACATCGTGCACCTGTCGGCCGGCGACATGATCCCCGCCGACGTGCGCCTGCTCGCGTCGCGCGACCTGTTCATCAGCCAGGCCGTGCTGACCGGCGAGGCGCTGCCCGTCGAGAAGTACGACACGCTCGGCGCGGTGGCCGGCAAAACCGCGAGCACGACCGCGGCCGGCCCGGCAAGCGATGCGTCGGCGTCGCTGCTCGATCTCGAGAACGTCTGCTTCATGGGGACCAACGTCGTCAGCGGCACGGCAACGGCCGTCGTCGTCGCGACCGGCGAGGACACGTACTTCGGTTCGCTCGCGCGCAACGTCGTGAGCCACAAGCGCATCGAGACGAGCTTCGACCGCGGCGTCGCGAGCGTGAGCTGGCTGCTGATCAAGTTCATGTTCGTGATGGTGCCGATCGTGTTCATGATCAACGGGCTGACCAAGGGCGACTGGCTGAGCGCGCTCACGTTCGCGCTCGCGGTGGCCGTCGGCCTGACGCCCGAGATGCTGCCGATGATCGTCAGCGCGAACCTCGCGCGCGGCGCGGTCGCGATGGCGCGCCGCAAGGTCGTGGTCAAGCGGCTGAACTCGGTGCAGAACTTCGGTGCGATGGACGTGCTGTGTACCGACAAGACCGGCACGCTCACGCAGGACAAGATCATCCTCGAACACCACCTCGACCTGTCCGGTCACAAGAACGAGGAAATCCTGCGGCTCGGCTGGCTGAACAGCTTCCACCAGAGCGGCCAGAAGAACCTGATCGACATCGCGGTCGTCGCGCGTGCCGACGAGATCGGCGAACGCGTGAAGCCGCAGGGCTACAAGAAGATCGACGAGCTGCCGTTCGACTTCGTGCGGCGCCGCCTGTCGGTCGTCGTCGAGGACAGGCACGGCACGCACCTGCTGATCTGCAAGGGCGCGGTCGAGGAAATGCTCGCCGTGTCGACCCACGTGCAGGACGAAGACGGCGTACGCCCGCTCGACTTCGTCGCGCGCAAGCGGCTGCTCGAACAGGCGACCGCCTACAACGAGGACGGCTTCCGCGTGCTCGTGCTCGCGACGCGCACGATCGCACGCGGCGACGAGCGCGCACAGTACCGCACCGCCGACGAACACGATCTCGTCGTGCGCGGCTTCCTGACCTTCCTCGATCCGCCGAAGGAATCGGCCGCACCGGCGCTCGCCGCGCTGCGCGAGAACGGCGTCGCGGTGAAGGTGCTGACGGGCGACAACCCGACCGTCACGATGAAGGTGTGCCGCCAGGTCGGCCTCGAACCGGGCAAGCCGATGCTCGGCACGGAAATCGAAGCGCTCGACGACGACACGCTCGCCAGGGTCGTCGAACGCACGACTGTGTTCGCGAAGCTCACGCCGCTGCAGAAGGCGCGCATCGTCAAGGCATTGCAGGCAAACGGCCACACGGTCGGCTTCCTCGGCGACGGCATCAACGATGCACCCGCGCTGCGCGACGCCGACGTCGGCATCTCGGTCGACAGCGGCGCCGACATCGCGAAGGAAACCGCCGACATCATCCTGCTCGAAAAGAGCCTGATGGTGCTCGAGGAAGGCGTGATCAAGGGCCGCGAGACGTTCGGCAACATCCTGAAGTACCTGAACATGACGGCCAGCTCCAACTTCGGCAACGTGTTCTCGGTGCTCGTCGCCAGCGCGTTCCTGCCGTGGGAGCCGATGCTCGCGACGCAGCTGCTCGTGCTGAACCTGATCTACGACACGTCGCAGATGCTGCTGCCGTGGGACAAGATGGATCCCGAGTTCCTGAAGAAGCCGCGCAAGTGGGAAGCCGGCAACATCAGCCGCTTCATGCTGTGGGTCGGGCCGACGTCGTCGGTGTTCGACATCACGACCTACGTCCTGATGTGGACCGTGTTCGGCGCGGGCGCGCTGTATCACCTGAACGGCGGGACCGGCGGCCAGATCGTGATGAATTCGGGCTGGTTCATCGAGAGCCTCGTGTCGCAGACGCTCGTCGTGCACCTGCTGCGCACGCAGAAAATCCCGTTCCTGCAGAGCACGGCGTCGCTACCGGTGCTGCTGTCGACCTTCACCGCGATCGCGATCGGCTGCTGGCTGCCGTTCTCGCCGTTCGCGGAAGCGATCGGCTTCATGCACCTGCCGGGCACCTACTGGCTGTGGCTTGCCGCGACGATGGTCGGCTATATCGTGCTCGCGCAGATCGTCAAGACGATCTACGTGCGCCGCTACAAGCAGTGGTTCTGATTCCGTCCGGATAACAACGTGCCGGCGCGATGCATGCGCCGAGCCACTACACGACGGGCCGCATCAG